>CAUZIY010000015.1:0-33052 GCA_963579995.1 Phycisphaerae bacterium | reverse complement strand
TGAAAGTCCATTTCCTGCGCCGTTAGCATTGTAGTATCCAATCGACTTCGGCTTTCAATCACAACTTCGCCGAAAATCCGGCCCTTGCCGCTGATGTGGTTCAGTTCCATGCCTTGAGCCCAACTCATCGCCAGCACTAAACCTTGGCGGGCCTTGTTTTTGCGTGTCACAACCCCGGTGCCCGAACCGTTTACACGCATCTGCTCGTAGTTCTGCCCATCCAAAAAGATGTGGCTCCCGATCAGGGTCGTATCACCTCGCACGATTTTCGCCGGCTGGGCATCCGCACCAATCACCTCGATCTGGCCAGCCACTTGATCCACGATGACTTGCTCCGCCGTGACAATCACCAAATCCCCACCGTGAATAAGTTCAATCCGTGCACCTTGCCTGGCAATTAGCCGATCCCAGATCTGCTCAGTCGGGCCTTTCACCTCGTCGAAACGGCCTGGCACAGATGCCGATGCGTTCGTCGCAGCTTCCGAACGGTCTTCGGGCCCAGCAATAGGAGACAGGCGCGGCACCTTGATCTGCGGGTGATGTGGCTTAGCGCCAACTTGCGGTGCAGACAGGGTGATTTCGAGGTATTCAGTTTTGACTTCCATCTGCTGGCCGTCAGCTGTTACATTCCCTTGGACCAGCAGCTGGCCAGGTTGCGTGAGGCCATCATGCATCCGTGGCGGGTGCAGCGCCAACTGATCAGATCGAATTGAAAGTGACTGCCCATCCGCCTGATGGACCTTGGCAACCACTTTTTGTTTTGCTGTAATTTGATCGACATTTTGCGCACCATTCACCGGCTTGAGCAATTCAATGGATAGCTCTTGCGCAGACAGGTCCAATGAAGGACCCGCCACCTTGACGCCACCGTAAAAAACGGCCAGGCGAATAGCAGACATCTGTGCCGCAGCCTCATCCGGGACGTTGGGCTGGTCGTAAAACAACAATTCACCTCGGTCATTCCACGTGGTCGTCATCTGAGTAAGCCATGCGGCTTGGGTTGACCGGCCACCTGGATCATCGCCGTTCCGAGCAGGCGGCCTGCGCCTGGGACTCGCAAACCGGCCGGCACCAATCAATTGCACCCGTCCTGCCAATCTATCAAGTGCAATGCGCGGTGCGGTCAACTGCCCGTGAAGTTTCGAGTCAAGTTGCACCGGGATACCTGGGGATCCACTGAGCCCCAGACGCTTGGCACCCAAGTGATAAGACAATTCAGAAGCGTTGATATCATCACCGGCGACATTCACCCGAAGCGGCGTGCCATCCATAACAACCCACGCATCGCCAGTCCCCGTTAATGCAATGGGCGAGCCGTCAACCGGCACCATGGTGAGCTTGCCAGACCAGGTCATGACCAACTCGTTTGCCTCCGGATTACTCGCGCCATGCTCGGTATTATCGACAATCAGACCCTCATCGGCATTGCTAGAATTGCCCCCAGATGACTCGCCTAAGCTGAAAAAGGCTTCAAGCCGGCTGCCCGTGGCCTTGATTTGATGGCCTTGGACAGTGACATCACGTTCAAGCTCCACCCGATAGGTTTCGGCCACTCGGCTTTTCGCAGTGGCAGGGGTAACCTCAGCCGTGATTGTGCCGTTGTTGCTGGTTGTCTTAGAAGACCTGCGTAGACGACCTGGATCCATCTGGAAACGCAATTGCTTGCCCTGATTGATCACCAGTCTTTCAATTCGGCGATGCAGTTCGTTGTAGGAAAGGTTCAACCCGCGGCCATCGAACTGCACGCGTCCGTGCCGCACCTTAACGCCGCCGTCACTTCGGATCTGGCCCAAGTCATAATCAAAATGGGCATTTTCCAGCTCAATATAAAACTCCGAGTCGCCTGTCGAATTTACTGAATCATGCCCCCGGTACAGGCGGATCTCCACGTTGCCCTCAAGATCACCACGCCGCGGATCGTCATTCGGCGCAATCACTTCGCCGCTGTCTGCACGGATTTCAATGATCTGCCCCTTGTCACGATGAATCCGCCAATGGGGCTCTGTGACCCGCAGTCGTTCGTCGTCAACCCGTTCAACGTGACTGGCCATAAACTGAACCGGCCGATCACGACTTGTGTAATAAACCCCTTCGCCTTCGAGGAAAATCTTCGTGGATTTACCGACGGTCTTAAATTCCGTCACGATCGGTGTTTCATTAACGATTGGTGACATCGTGCTGTTTTTCTCATCCCTGGCGGCCACCGAGCCGCCACGAGAACCGCCAATCAACAGAGTTGCGGCAAGTATGCCGAGCGCCAGCCCCCCGGCCGCACAAATAATCCAGATCTGCCTGTTCATCATTAGGAAAGTCTAGCCACCAAACCAACTGGGGAGAATGGCTGGCGGACGCCGAAATATATGATTGGTAAAATTTGTCAACATAATTGCAATTGGCCGCCTTGGCACCCAACATTATGATCTTGCTTGGGCACAGAACCAACTGTGCAAGGATCTCAAAACGTGTTATCCACGATATTCAAAGCTTACGACATCCGGGGGATCTACCCAGATCCACTGAGCGAGACCGAATCCTGGCTGATCGGCTGTGCGACCGGGCGTTATCTCAGGGATCAAATTGCTGGGCAGGATGTGCCCCTTCCACGAACCGTCGTTGTCAGTCGGGACATGCGACCCAGCGGCGATTCACTGGCTGCGGCGCTCATAGAGGGACTGACCGCTGCAGAAATGAACGTGATTGACCTAGGGCTCTGTGATACCTCGATGATTTATTTCGCGGTCAACCACCTGGGCACCGCTGGAGGCGTGCAAACAACAGCCAGTCACAACCCACTCGATTACAACGGATTTAAGATCTCCGGTCCCGAAGCCCGCCCGATTGGAGCAGACACCGGACTTCGGGAAATTCAGGCCATTGCCGAAACACTCAAACACGGCAAATCAAACGGCGCAGCCGGTCATATCGAATCACTCGATGTCTGGGATGCCTATCGTGAACACATCTTGCGTTTTTTTTCGCCACCGTCGGATGGTCGCAAACCCATCCGGGTTGCCATTGACGCCTCCAACGGCATGGCGGGCAAGATGATCCCTGCCGTATTTAAAAATTGTCCTGGAATCGAAATCCTCCCGCTAAATTTTGAATATGGTCCACAAGTCCCGTCCGCACATGAACCCAACCCCCTGATCGCCGAGAACATGATCCCTACACAACAGGCGGTGATCGCCCATGACGCCGATTTTGGCGCCTGCTTCGACGGCGATGCGGACCGGTGCATGATCACCGATGAGCTGGGGAATATCATTGGCTGTGATCATCTGACCGCACTACTGGCTGAACATTTTTTAGCTCCGGGCAGAACCGAAATTGCAGATGCACAGCCGGGCAGCAATACCGTTGTCTATGACCTGAGGTCGAGCCGCGTGGTAAAGGAAACGATCGAAAGACTTGGCGCTACGCCACAGCGGTGCCGGGTCGGCCATGTCTTTATGAAAGCAGCCTTGCGGAAGAGCCGAGGCGTTTTGGGAGGTGAACTTTCAGGTCACTTTTATTTCCGCGGCAATTTCTTCGCTGATTCGGGGGCCATCACACTCGCCAGCGTGCTGACCATCCTTGGCTGCACCAAGCAAAAGATGAGCCATCTGATCACGCCACTTCAACAATACCCGCAAAGTGGAGAAATAAATTTCCAGGTGGATGACAAGCAAGCGGTTCTGGAGGAACTTAGAGAGAGATTCAGTCACGCGAACGTGGATGAACTTGATGGCATTACGATTGACCAATGGCACTCGGGCACTAAAAGGGGAGTGGGTGGTTTCTGGTTTAACGTAAGAGCGAGCAACACCGAACCGTTGCTCCGATTTAATGCTGAAGCCACGGACCAAACCACGCTTGATGATCTACTGGAAACCGTATCGCCAATTCTTGGCCACCCCATCACCGGCGATTAAAACACGTCGCCGCTTTTCAGTATGATTTGCCATCTGTAGACTGCTAAAACAAGGCCATCGGCAGGCATTACCATGAAGATCACAGCGGTTAAATCTTTTGCGTTCAAAGCCACTCACCGAAACATCTTCATCGTAAAGATTGAAACTGATCACGGCCTTTACGGTATTGGTGAATCAGGAACCTCCAGCCGGGAAATGGCAATCTCCGGTGCCATTGAACATTTCGCGCAGTTCCTGGTTGGTGAAGATCCACGTCGTATTGAGCATATCTGGCAGCTGCTATACAGGGGCCAGTATTTCGAGGGCGGAACCATCCTTGCTGCAGCACTTTCAGCCGTGGATATTGCGCTGTGGGATCTAATGGGCAAGATGCTTGAAGTGCCCGTGTATCAGTTGCTCGGCGGTAAAACCCGAAACCACGTGCAATGTTACACCCATGCCGGCACACTCAACGGCCCCCAATGTGTTGAACAGGCCAAAGACCTTGTAGCTGCCGGCTGGCATCACCTGCGATACGATCCGGGGCACCTGGATCCGGCATCTGATCCAGGCCAAGGTGCCATCTACGAACCACGTGAATCCATGGCGCAGGTTCTGCACTGGCTCCAGGAAATTCGCCGGGTGGTCGGACCGGACATCGCCCTCCTAGTTGACCTGCATCACAGACTGAGCGTAGCCGAAGCAGCAGATTTCTGTCGTAAAGTTGAACGCTTCGACCCGTTCTTTGTTGAAGAACCGATCCGCAGTGAGAACCCTGACGCCTATGCATTGCTGCGGAAGATGACAAACCTGCCATTTGCCATTGGTGAAGAATTTGCGAGCAAGTGGGCATTTCGACCGTTTATCGAACACGGGCTTATGAACTTCGCCCGGGTTGATCTATGCAACGTCGGAGGGCTCACTGAAGCCAAAAAGGTGGCCGGATGGTGCGAAACCCATTACATCGACATGGTACCGCACAATCCACTTGGCCCCGTCAGTACAGTAGCATGCGGCCACTTCTGCACTGCAATCCCCAACTTTGCACTGCTGGAGCACATCCCCGGGACGCAGTGGGAACCAGCGGAAGCGTTTACCGGTATCCCCGAGCTTGAGCAAGACCGTCTCGTTTTATCCGATCGCCCTGGTCTGGGTATTGAATTTAATGAAGAGGCCGTCAAAGACCATGCGTTTGAGTTCATCGAATCGCCCCACCTGTTCCGTCGTGATGGCTCATACACGAATTGGTAAAGCGCATTCAAGACATCCGTGCGACTTGCCATCACCAAACCCCGCCTTCGGACTTGCACCCGCTGGCCTGCCAAGGGCGTCCGTGGTTTAGGAAAACGACTCGGTTGTATAGCGTTCGACCCTGATCGAATTGGACCAGTAGTCGGCCGGCAAGCCGGCTTTTATTTTAAGGTGGCGGACAAACTCCACCGGACTGGATACTTGATCCCAAACGGATGGAAGAAATGTTCCGCGTCGAGACCCCTCGCTCAAAATCAATCCGTCCACGCCCGGTCGAATTTTCTCCAACAACTCCGGCTGGGTTTCAAATTGGACCGGCTCGCTTGGACTAAGCACAGATATGTGGATAACAACCTGACCCAGCTCGGACCGGCCAAGTCGCGGGAAACGCGAATCATTAAACGCAGCAGCACAGGCGTTCGCCGCCACATCAAGAACCAGCGCCTGGCGGGGGTTGAGAGTACCAATGCAACCGCGCAATTGTTCGTCAATTTCCAAGGTGACGAAAGTCGCCCGTTCTTCCTGTAGAGGTTTGGAGTGACACCTAAGGTCAATATTCGCAGACGCATGGTGGACAAGCTCATGGGCAATGGCATCAGTCGCTACTTGAAGAAGCGTTTGCCTGTCACCTTTGCCAAGTGTTTGGGGAGTTGAGCAAGACAATGGGCGCGGTTCCATATCAAACGGATCGGCAATGAAAACATTGCCCATTATGAGTATATATCGATTCGGAATCTCGCAGGGCAAACCGGTGGAGACTCAAGCCACCGCAGCATGCTGGGAATTCGATGGCGGAAATCCAACGATCCTGCCCTTGCCGGCGTGCTTGGCGGCATAAAGATTGGCGTCCGCTTTTTCAAGAAGGCGATAGCCATCTCGAACACCATTTTGGCGCATCGAGGCAATTCCCATCGACAGATCAGCGTCATACTGGTCAGGAAGGATTGATCGTATCCGCTGCCTGAAAAGAACCCTCAGTTGCTCGGCGAAATGGTAGGCTTGCAGCGGTTTGCACGCTGCCATGAGAATCGCAAATTCATCGCCACCCAATCGAACCGCGTAGTCCTCACTGCGTGTACTGGCCGCAATGAGTTCAGAAAGCGCGATCAACAGCTTGTCGCCCGACGCGTGCCCCAGTGAGTCATTGATCTGCTTGAAATTATCCATGTCGATCATGACACATGACAGATCCGTTTCGCTTTCCAGTACAGATCTGACGAGTTGCGGAAGATTTTCTTCCAGGAACCGGCGATTGCCCAAGTCAGTCAAGGGATCGCGCATCGTCATCTGCTGCAGTTTTTTCGTTGCCAGGTGAGTCGCTTTGGATATCCGATGGTCAAGTGTTCTGCGTAGTTGATTGGCTTCAAAATGATCTCGCCGCGCCGCAACCACGACTTTGTGTATCAAGCGACACAACCGACCAATTTCGTCCTGACCATCGACTTCCAGCGGCTTTACACCGTCGATACTGAATGGACCTTCACGATTGGCCAATTGTGACAATTTCCTGATCAGCAACTCAACCGGCCGCCATACCCAGTAATTTACCAACCAGAGTAAAACCACAACAACAACCGTGAGTCCAAGGCAGAAAAACCAGACCTGGTGGCCAAGACGGGCTTCGAGAATACCGACAATGCCACCGGCAACGGCACTTGTCAGGATCACAACCGCCACCTTGGCTCGCAGTGACGCAGCAGAAACTGAACGATTCCCGCGGGCAGAACCACGGGAACCCGCTGCTTGTGTAACTGACTCAGACTCGGAAGATGCAGACTCCACTGCTGTGTTGATCGGATGAATGACGGGGTGAGTTTGGTGGAATCTATGTTTTTGTAGCTGCTCGAAATGGCGGCTTAGACAGGTCGGCGGAAATCTCGATCCGTTCAATGCCAACGGCTTGTCTTGTGCCTTCGTCTATATCCACCACCACACCGTTGAGGCGTGGATCGCCTTCGGCCACATCGAACGGCGCGTGCATGCCTGTCGTCATATGCTTTAAAACACGATCCACCCTGCGGCCGAGAATCGAGTCGTGAGGCCCACACATCCCGATGTCCGTGATATATGCCGTTCCACGCGGCAGAATCTGGGCATCCGCGGTTGGGACATGGGTATGTGTACCGATGACTGCCGCCACGCGACCATCAAATTGATATCCCATTGCCCGCTTTTCGCTCGTCGCTTCTGCGTGGACCTCGACGACTACAATCGGATCCAGGTCCGGCAACTGGCCCAACACAGATTCAACCGTTTCGAATGGGTCATTGGCTGGAAAACTGGAAAAGACCCGTCCTAGAACGGTGATAACGTAGACTGCAATGGCGGGCTGCTCGCGGTTAGAACCACCGCGTGTGACAGATAGCTTCATCCAGGGACGGCCTTTGGCAAGACGTGAAATATTGGCTGGACGGATAATATTCGACTTTGTCTCAAGCACCTGCGTGATGGCGGACCGCCGATAGACATGGTCCCCCAGTGTCATGGCATCCACACCGGATCCAAGCAACCGCTGATAGAGGCCCGGGGTTAGGCCCGATCCGTTGTGAGCATTCTCTGCATTGGCGATCACCAGATCGGGCTGCCACCGCTGGCGCAACTGCGGCATCTGCTGTTCGATGGCCTGAACCCCTGAAGGGCCAACCACATCACCCAACATGGCGATACGCAAAGGCATGGCGGAAGCGTAACATGGACCAGGACTTCTATCCAATAAACTTTGGCCACCCATTGACACCCTTCCGCAGGTCGCCAATGATGTAGTACGAATCGGTCTACCTGGATACCACATCTTGTGGCGGAGCCTGCTGAATGCTGTGTCCGTACTGTGGCGAGAATCGGGATAAGGTCGTCGATTCCCGTGGCGCACAAGAGGGTCAGACCATCCGCCGCCGACGGGAGTGCTTGGCGTGCGGCAAACGCTTCACCACCCGTGAACATCTTGAATCCTTTGCGCAAACCCAGGTGGTCAAACGAGATGGATCGCGCGTTCCCTACGACCGGCAGCGAATGATCGAGGGACTGGCAAAAGCCTGTTACAAACGGCCCGTCAGTACCGAGTCCATTGAAAAACTTGTGGACCAGGTCGAGGAGGAGGCCCTGGCGAACCACGAGCGAGAGATTCATTCCATTGATTTGGGGCGAGCCATTGCTGAACGACTCAAGGCTCTTGACCAAATTGCCTACGTCCGTTTCGCCAGCGTCTACAAGCAATTCCATGATCTCGATGACATCCTAGACGAAATACGTGACGTGCTTGCTTCCGCCGCCTCCGACCCGCCTGAGCAAGGCCGCCTTTTCTAACCGATCTGATTGTGCCCGATACCAGGGTTCGGTCAGATCCGAATTTGAAGAATGCCTTTATCCCAGAGATACGATGCAAGTACGTTGTGATCAGGGTGTTTGACTTGAGGTTGCAACGGCGTAACAACGGTGGTCCCGGATGTTCCAAGGTCCTTTGGTACAAACACCAGATCCGGTCGATTGCAGGCCCCTAATACCAAGACATTAACCATGAGGAGCGGCAGGAGCGGATTCATCCGACGTTAACCCTCCACCTAAGCCAACCGAATAAGCTTGCGACCGACCCACTCGGTCGTCAACAGGACAACGATCACCATGAGTGCCATCGGTGACCTGGCAAGAGGCTCACTGAGATCGTTTGAAGTGGCGGTCGCCCGGCTTGTGACGGTTGTAACCAGCGTATCCAGCTCGTCTATTGCGACAACCTGCCCGTCGGTTTGCTCAGCAAGTTGGTACAGGCGGGTATGGTCTGGGCGAACTTCTTGCATCTCGTCGCCATGTTGGATCACTTCGATAACAGATGAAAGCTGCAATTCATCTAGTGCCGGCTCGACAACCTGCAATCGATACTGACCTGGCAGGGATGGTTGCCAGGTCCCACGGTATCGCGCACGGTCAAGCGGATCACTCGATGGCAATTGCGCCGATACCTCCAGGGCCAAATCAACCAGCTCAAACCGTTGGTCCTGGCCATCTAAAACCTGGTCAACCGCCACCAATATCCGGGGCAAATTGCGCTGAAGCAGAAGCGGATCTTCAATATCCAACTCGATTGCAACTGTCTGGCCCTGTTCTACACGTGCCTGGCCCACATTAAACTGCGCCTGCTGTCCATGCTGCTGAATCCGGTGGCGGCCCATCATTCGTATCAAGCCGATCCAGAACTGATCGAAATAATGACCCCCTTGCCCATAACGCCAGCGCCAAGTTTCATCCGTTGCAATGTAAACCGACTGGCCCGCACCAAAAGGCATCCGAATCACCAAGGGCAAAGATGATCCATTTGCAGAAATAGCGCCTTGCAAATCAGATGACCGTGACGCAGCGATGATGCCCGCTGTCGGTTTAATAAGCCCCACATCTTGAACCCAATGCAGTGGCGGCAGCGTCGATGGCCAACTTGAGGCCGAATCGTCATGTTTCAGTTGTAAAACATTGAGCGAATCAGCCAATGCGGTCGGATACATTGATACCCCTGAACCCACATCGGTTCGCTTAACGTTACCAGGCCGCACCATGGCAAGCATGTCCGCCATCAAGGTCCCTTCATAGCGATGTGGTGTGTGGTGATCACCGCCAATCCAGATCAGCCCACCGCCGCGGACAGCCACATGATCCCGCAGCTGTGTCATCTGCCGCCCGCTCAAATAATCATGAGGCACGTCACCAAGAATAATGATATCGAACCGGGCCCATTCCTCTGGAGTTTCTGGTAAACGGGTAATCGGCTTGTTGCCTTCCTGGATAAACCGGTGATCAGCGCTGGTCAACATGATGCTGCTGGATACACTCGTTTCGCGCACGAGCATATTCTTCAAGTAGCGGTACTCCCATCGGGGATAGCCTTCGATATAAAGAAGTCGAATCGGACGACTGATCATCTCCACCACAACCAGAGCGGTGTTGTTATCAGGTACGGGGTCAACCACGCCTGCTTTCGGCGGCAGATCAACAGACAGGTTAACTCGCCAGTTGACCGGCCCAATTGCCGCCGAACGCCCTTTAAGGACCACAGCCTGCTCGGCACCGTTATCTGGCAACTTGTGCTCATCTAGAACTTGCTGTGTGTGTTCATCAATGAGTTCCAGCCGCAACATGCCGGATTCTGATTGGGCATCGTGCGGAACCCTGCCGACCAGCACCCTGACCGGCACATCATCATTGGCAAACGCCCTTGGGGCCACATCAACGCGGCGGATCGCCAGATCTACCGGCTGCACATCGCCGCCCAACGGCACCGGATAGATCCGCACTGCCTGACGCTGCAAACGACGAACAAACTGCATGGCAGTAGCTTGTGTACTGCGGCCGTCGGTCATCAAAACGACCCCGGCAATCGGACTGCCTGCCACTCTCTGCAACGCCTGATCAATTGCAGTACGAATATCTGTCGTACGTCCGGTGGCGGCCGCCCAGTTGAGCTCTTTACCTGTCACACCCGGCCCAGATAGATCGTATATCGTCGAATCAAAACCGAGCCAGGCAACCTGGCGCTCGTGTAAAAAGTCGGGGTCGGAAAAAACATGAGCCTGGCGTCCAATGGCCTTGCGTAACGCCTGATCCCGACTGATAGGTTTTAACGAGGGATCGGAATCCAACCGGCAATCGGCCACGGTCATGGATTGACTGCGGTCAACCAACATTAACAGCCAATCTTTCTCGATATTCATATCCGGCAAAATCATCACCGGGCCGGCAAGTAATCCAACGACCGCCAACAGAACTGCCCCGCGGATAATAACCAGCCCAACACGCGCAACACGCGACGCATCAAGATGTCGATAGCTCAGTACTGCAACAAACACTGCCGCAATCACAATCAGCAGCCATTGCCATCCTGACAGCGCATGTTGCCACCCCACGAAAGTTCTCGGGTCAGACCACCGGACACGATCAAGACCCAAAAGCCAGTCAATTGCTCCAATCAGCGTCAAATATTGCGAACCATTCGACAACATCAATTGAATTACACCGCCGGCTATGGCCGCCTTGGCAATACCCCCGGCAACGACCCAGAAAACAAACGGCGACGCCCCGCGTGGCTGCACAAACGAGCCAAAATTGTTTCGAATACCACCAGTATCAAGACCACCCACAATAATGGCCAACCAAGAAACTGTCTTGAGTCCCGGGTTGACCGCATGCGATCGGGTTGTTCCAGATTCAACCAATGCCATTGACCGGCTTCATCGAACCAGTGGCCAAGTTGATCGGGTTTAATTGCGTTCGTATTTGATGCGTCGGGATCAATATTGACTGTTGCAACCATTGTTTCTTCTGGCTGCCCGCAATAAACCCCCGCCAAATTGAATGGGCTTGTAAGACTGACACTCTCTTTATGTCGTTTTAGAGAGATCCGGTGCCCGGTTTGATGAACCAGATTGGACTGGTTTTTCCACATCGCGTGAAGTATCGGCTGATCACCGCACACAAAGGCCTGTGTCGATCCAACATCCACATTGCTACCCACCGCCGCATGCAGTGATTCATGAACCAATGGAACAAATAACGGTTTTACAACCAAGTTGGTCCACCCAAGTTCCAGCGCGGTAGCCAAGAACATTATTTGACCAGATCCCACACGCGCATGGGTTAAAAGTGGGCGCCCATCATAAGTACTAAGCCAAACTTCCTCTCCGCTATTTTGTGCCATGATGTTGTAGCGGCGCAGAACACGAACCGGACCCAGCAGTGCGGACCAGTCCGCGGCAAGCATCGCCAGAGCCCGTGGCGGTCGAATGTCCGTTTTCATCGGCCATGGACCACCAACCGACCCGTTAACATCACCCTGCATCGCCAATCGCCAATCGACATCGAACTCCTTGACCATCGTGGTTACCCACGCCGATGAAACCTCGCCGGGCGGTACAAATACCCAAACCATCGCTCCAGACCCAGCTGCTTGGGCAAGTGTTCGCCATCCTGCCACACCCAAAAGATCCGGCCGCAGCACCATGACGGCGTCCATCCCTTCAAGTGCTTGCGATGAGAACCCCGTCGGCAACACATCAACCACCCGAACCCGCTCAAATCCCCCACGGTTGACAGGAATATGAGGAACCAACGCGACACGCAGCCAATCCGCCGGCGAAAACATCCCGCCCTCATTATGTCGCTCGCCTGGTGCCGGCACCAGATCCACGATCCCAACGGTCACCGAACGCCTTATTTTCACCAATGCCCACCGCTGGTTGTCCGGCTTAATCGCATCAGTATCCGGCAACCCAACCGAAGCTGAAACAACCACAGATGAAACTTCCTGGTTGGTGACCTCAAGAACAGCACTAACTGCTGCTGCTGGCTGGCCGCTTTTCCAGCTTACACGCCGTTCAACTGGTCTGGTCACAAGATGCCCAGCCGCGTTTCGACCGACAATCCTCACAACCGAATCAGTATCTTCCGCATCGGTTACAAATCTTCGCATTTTGACTTCAACCGGTATCGTCACTGATCCATCGGGATGAACCAGAATGACTGGGCGCTGTGGCTTTAGTTCTTGAATCTGCACATTGTCACAAGCCGCCGCTGGCCGACTGACGAACACTTGTGCGTGTTTTCCAATCTGAGCAAGTTGTGAAATTGGCGGATGTTCCGGGTCAAATGTCCCGATGTTCCAATCACTTAATATATAGACCTCTGCTCTTGTATAAAGACCTTCCCGCACACTCGTTTGCAAAGAATCCAAAACCATCGATAGTGCCTGCGCCATATCAGAGCGGCCAAAACGACGAGGTAGTGCCTTCATATGGTCACGAATTGTTTTGTGTTCTCTCGTGGGAATAGCAACCAGTGGCCTAGCGGGATAGCCAGACAACCAAAGGCCCGCGTGATCTCGTCTGCTCAATGATGCCACCAAACGATCAGCAGCATCCACCAGGGCGCCAAAACGCGTCTTGCCATCTAACCCGGATGCCTGTGTGCTAAGTGAATCATCTAGGATAATGCAAACCAATCGGTCGCCTGCGCCGGGTTCAAATCCTACCGTGAATCCATGTAATATTGGGCTGCTAAGTGCCAATCCCAGGATGATGAGAATAAGGCATCGGTTAATCAAAAGTAGTAACTGCTCCAGCTGAAGCCACCTCCGTTTTGGACGATAGGACTCGACAAGGAATTGCATTGCAGCCCAAGGCATCTGACGACGACGAAGCTGTGAAAACAAATGAATGGCGACAGGCACCCCCACCGCCCCGCAGCCCGCCCAAGCCAATGCCGTGGCGAAAAAAGTAACGGATTGACCCAGGATTATGGGCATTTACCTGCCTTTGGAGATCGAAGCCGTACGCAGGGCAATAAATTGGCGTAGTGTTGCCGCCAATGATTTCGATGTATCAACACGTATATAGTCGAACCGAAAACGCCTGGTCACACGTTCAACTTCTTGCAAGTAATGATTAAACCGCTCTAGATACGATTGGCGAAGACCTGCTGGGTTAATTTTGATCCGACCTTCAGACTCCAACCCCTCGAACTCCACTGGAGAACGAAAGGGGAACGTCAGTTCAGCATTATCAAGCGTATGAAGAAGAACCAAGTCATGGTGATGGTGCCGTAACTGGGCCAAACTGTGCTCCAGTGCGGCTGGATCCGGATCAAACAGATCGCTGATCAATATGATCAAACTGCGATGATTCAACTTGGCGGTCACCTGGTCAAAAACTCTTGAAAAATCAGTTGATTTCGCATCTTTGGCAGCATGCGATCCTGGTGTGAGAAATGATGCATCATTCAGCGCCGCCAACACGGCCCGCCAATGATCTTTCGAGTTTGACAGACGTGTTATTGACTCGACCTCATCTGAAAACAACACCAAAGCAACTCGGTCCTGCTGTTGAATCGCCAGATATGACAATGTCGCAGCCAGCGTGGCTGCAACATCAAACTTTCGCCAATTGAATTCTAAAAACGAGCTGAATCCCATTGATCCAGAAATATCAACAAGAATGAATACCCGGAGATTGGTCTCCTTTTGGTATTGCTTCAGATACAACTTGTCCGTGCGTCCAAATACCTTCCAGTCGATATGGCGGATATCGTCGCCGGTTGTGTATGGGCGGTGTTGGGAAAATTCCACCGAAACGCCTTGGTGGTAAGATCCATGCAAACCAATCATCAACCCCTGAACCACCATCCGTGCGCGAAGTTCAAGTGAGTCAATTGCGGCCAGCATTCGTGGTTCGAGATAATCCCCCTCGCTGACCTGATCCGCCACCCGTCCGTTGCCGACAGTCATCGTATCACCGCATCAATCTTCGAAATGGTGGTCCCATCTTTATTCACTTCTTGTATTAATCGCCCTATAAGATCATCTGAGGTCACACCGTCCGCCTCAGCGTTGAAGTTGGTTATCAAGCGATGTCGAAGTACCGGATATGCAACCTCCCGGATGTCATCAAGTTCAACATGGCTTCGGCCGTTGAGAAGGGCCTTGGCTTTACCAGCGAGAATCAAGTGCTGACTTGCACGTGGTCCTGCGCCCCAGGTGAGATACTTCCTGGCAAAATCTGGCCGGATATCTACCTGAGATTGGGATGGCTGACGTGTTGAACGCACCAACCGCAGCACATACTGCATAACATGTTCGGCAACCGGAATTTCCAGGACCGAGGCTTGGATGCGTTGCAGATCAGCTTGTTCCAAAACTTTATCAACTGATCCCTCGTGGCCCCCTGTCGTGCGGCGAACAATTTCGAACTCTTCGTCCTCATCTGGGTAATCCACGTGAATCATAAACATGAAACGATCAAGCTGAGCCTCGGGGAGAGAATACGTGCCTTCCTGGTCAATCGGATTTTGAGTTGCTAGAACAAAAAATGGATTTGGAAGATTGTGCTGCTCTCCCCCCACTGTAACGTGGGCCTCCTGCATCGCTTCAAGCAGCGCCGCTTGGGTCTTGGGTGGTGTCCGATTGATTTCATCAGCCAAGATGACGTTTGCGAACACAGGTCCACGCACAAATCTAAGGTTGCGCTTTCCGGTTGCACGATCTTCATCAATCACCTCTGTTCCGGTAATGTCTGAAGGCATCAGATCAGGTGTGAATTGAATCCGGCTGAACGTCAACGTCATTGATTCAGCAAGAGATGAAATCAAAAGTGTTTTGGCTAAGCCGGGCACTCCAAGGAGGACCGCATGACCGCGACACATCAGACAAATCAATAACTGGTCAATCACCTCTCGTTGACCAACGATGACATTTTCAATCTGTCCGCGTAATCGGCCAAAGGCATCGCCAGTGTCGGTATGTACCATTTTTTGTCTCTGTAACTCCCTAGGTTTTTTCTATCACGCCACAGTGCCCAATTGAAAATATTAATTCCAAGTATATCCACCTTGATTAACAGGGCTACAATATTTTTTCATGCCTGAGCTACCTGAAGTGGAAAATGTGCGGACAGGCCTTAGTCGGCGGATCGTTGGCCAGCGAATTATCCGCGTGTCCATTCATCGACCCGACATCATCCGTGGTCCATCCAAGCCACGTAATATGCTAAGTGGATGTCAAATCAAGGAAATTGGGCGACATGGGAAACAACTGGCTATTTATACAGAGGATAATGGATCCCATGAACCGTGTATTTGTATTCATCTTGGTATGACCGGATCACTGCGTTACGAACCAACCTCCAGGCTCTCCGGTACACAGTTAAACCACATCCATGTGATCTGGAGACTTGGTGATGGTGGAAAGGTTTTTTTTCGGGATCCAAGACGTTTTGGTGGAATATGGACTTTTCCAACCCCACAGAAGCTCTGGGATACCCGCTGGCGACACCTTGGGCCGGATGCCGTGAGAATTACCACCATGCAGCTAACTAAATCTCTTGGAAAGGGATCCCGCAGTATTAAATCCGCCTTGCTTGACCAAGGTGTTATTGCTGGCTTGGGAAATATTTATGTCGATGAAATCCTGTTTCAGTGCCAAATCCACCCACTGACACCAGTGAAAATGCTATGTCATAAACAGGTGTCAAGTTTGGTTATCCAGTTACATCGTTTACTCCATAGCGCTATCAAAGCTGGTGGTTCAACATTCAGAGACTACCAAAACGCTAATGGAAATAAGGGACGATTTCAGTCTCAATTTCAGGTGTACGGGCGTGGTGACCAAGGGTGTAAACGATGTGGAACGACACTACAAAAAGTTACCGTTGCGGGTCGAACCAGTGTTTTTTGTCAGTGTTGCCAGGCATTATTATGATTAGAGTTAAAAGATAACCGTAATAGTAATAAACCCTGTCTGGATGTGGATAAAACACACATATATGTTTTATGTATATAAAAACAAATGTATTACGTGCTTTTCCTCCCCCCCTTATCCTGTCATTTTCATGTAGGTTCATATTTGAAACAGGTTGAATAAAAACAGGAATGGCGAATAAATTCCATCAGTTCAATAAAATTGTTTGTTAGAGGTCAAAGACAGGACTGTAAACCATCAGAAAATAGACAGTTTATCCACAGATCCACTCACTGGTTTTTATTGGGGATCACCTGGGGGGTGATTATTGGAAAGTAGGCCGTCGAGATTGTTGACTTGTTTGGCGAAATTAGCGTCATTATTCATCCGCTGGTCGACAGTTTGAATTGCATGCATGACTGTAGTGTGATCTCGGCCGCCAAAATATCCACCAATCTCCTGAAGGCTGAATCTTGTATGTCGTCGGGCGAGCCACATGCAAACCTGCCGGGGAAGTGTGATTGATTTGTGGCGTTTTTTGGACTGTAAGTCACTGAGACGTACGTTGTAGGATTTAGTTACTGCATCAATCACCTGTTGCAGTGTCACTTGGTGGGTTTGGTCTTGATCGGTTGGGTCGCCAAGAACCTGACGGGTAAGTGTCAAGTCAAATGGCTTTTGGTGAATAGTGGCGTGACCTTGGATGGTTGTGAGTGCGCCTTCCAACTCACGAGCGTTGGTGTCTATTTTTGTCGCAATATAGGATACGGCATCATCTGGAAGTTCCATATCTCGAAGCCTCGCTTTAGCGCGAATGATGGCTATACGTGTCTCAAATTGCGGCTTGGTAACTGTAGCAACCATGCCCGATTGAAAACGGCTGACCAACCGTTCGGCTAGTTTGGGTATTTCCGAGGGTGGAGAATCACTTGACAGGACTATTTGACGGTTGAGTTGCTTGAGTTCGTTGAACGTATGGAAGAATTCCTCCTGTGTGCGTTCACGATTAGCCAGAAAGTGAATATCGTCAATTACAAGCAGATGAACCTGCCGGTAGTGTCTGCGAAATTCATTCATTTGGCCCAATTGGATACTGTCAAGAAACTGATTTACAAACGTTTCACAGGACAGGTAACAGATGGGTAAACTAGGGTTGGAGGACAAAACAGTTTGGCAAATTGCCTGAAGTAAATGTGTTTTGCCCAATCCAACGCCGCCATGGATAAATAAGGGGTTATAGGTGGACCCAAGATGATTTGCCACGGCGACTGCGGCGGAATAGGCCAATTCATTCTCGGGACCGGTGACAAACTGGTCAAAACTATAGTCGGGGCTAAGAACAAGTTGATCCTCAAGCCAGTTAATTTTTTTTCGATCATTGGAAATGAAAGCTGACTGACTTGCTACACGGTTACTTGCATTTGTTTGATTATTTAGTGCAACGTTCGATTTTTGGGGAGATGGTATGGTAACGCCATCCACAAATTTCACGGTGACCAGTGCTCCGGTAGCGAGCTGCGCAGCTTCAGTAAATTGTCTCACACATCGCTTTTGTAGATAGTTCTGTTGAACCGCATTGTTAGTCTGTATGGTCAACAGGCCAGCATTTATCTCGACTGGCTGGAGCTGTTCAAACCACTGGCGGCACAGTGAAGTGTGCTGCTGGCGGAGGTGAATCATGATGTCACGCCACAGCGCGAGGCTGATCTCACTCATAATTAAGCTGCAATTAGATCTTCGCTTCTCTAAGCAGGTTGCTATGGGCCAACCTGCCCCACACATTGAAGGGTTTGGCACCCACCGATCTACCAAGGGAAAACCTAAATTCTTCGTCAGCCGGTGTCAATATTACACCGACATAAACCTGGGAAACTGGTCGGTTAATATAGCCCATGGAACAAGGGAAACCCCGGATTGGCCGATACTTATAAGGATGACGGGATGGGAATTACATCTTTTTGATGACGGCAAGGGCCGTTGGGGTCCTCTTACGGACCTGCGTGCTGTATTCGAGCTACGCAGTGGCGCCTTGACAACCTGCGAGCGTATTGAGACGGCCCTGGGGCGAAAGGTGGATGGATTGTTCGTTCCAGAGCGGCTGCGTGAAGTACTCTCAGACCGCAATGATGTGCCGGTTAATGGTTTTAATGAGCGCAATGTGGACCAAGGTGTCATGATTGTTAATGGTAGATGGTTGGCTACAGGGGGAATTGAACACGTAAAACTTCTTTCCTTGGGTTGCGGAGTGGTTCAGGAAGATGGTCAGCTAGTTGCGGCAGTGGTGCCGTTATCTTCAGCAATGGAAATAGTCCGGTCCGGCGGGGCAGCCGGGCATTTGCGTCTTGAACGGTTGGATCAAAAGGTGCTGATTGAGCGGCCTTGGGACATCCTGGCCCATTTGGAAGCTGCATTGTTTGCTGATTTGGATTCGATGAAACTGCCGGTATTTGGTGGTGGTGTTGACGGCCTTACAGTGACAGGTGGATATCAAGTAAAGATCGCTTGCGATGCAAAGATCCACCCTCATGTGGTGATTGATAGCGACAAGGGACCCGTGGTGATTGATGAGTCGGTGATTGTAGGGTCGTTTTCAGTCATTGCCGGTCCGTGTTACATCGGGCCTGCCAGCATCATTCCCCCTCATGCCCACATCAGGGCCAACACGGCCATTGGCCCGCGATGCGTGGTTGGAGGTGAAGTGAGCCATAGTGTAATTCATGGCTATACCAATAAGGGGCACAGCGGTTATCTGGGGCACAGTCTTGTCGGTCAGTGGGTAAATCTTGGTGCCGGCACATCTGTAAGTAATCTAAAGAACACATACGGCAATGTGCATTGCCAGTTAGAAGGTGCCACGCCATCTGAGGATTCAACAACGAACAAGTTTGGATCAGTGATTGGAGACTATGTTCGCACGGCGATTGGAACTCGCCTTATGACAGGTGCATGCATTGGAACCGGCTCGATGCTGGCCCTTTCAGGCTTTGCACCTAAGTATGTCGATCGGTTCACCTTTGCGACTGATGCCTGCACGGAATTATATGAAATGAAACGGTTTATAATTAGCGTTCAAAGGGCAATGGCACGGCGAAAACGCGATCTGACTATCAGTGAGCAGCAACTGCTGCGTCAATTGGCATAGGTGTTCTACCTGATCATGCTGGCTGGTCCTTCCGGCCAAGGCTACTGAAATAATGGTTTAACATAAAGTCTTTGTACAAGTTAGAGTTGTGGTCTAAATCATGATGTTTCGCAACTTCGACGATAGCGGTCCACCCGGGCATAAACCTCGTTTTGAGCCGGGAGCACTTGTGCGGCATCGCCGTTACAACTATCGAGCAGTTGTGGTCGCATTGGATAGCTCATGTCAGGCGCTAAGCAATTGGTATGCGGGTAATCAGACACAACCGGATCGTGATCAGCCCTGGTACCACCTGCTGGTCCACGGCTCGGCACAGACCACATATGCCGCAGAGCAGAATTTAGAGGACGATCTATCGGGCCAAGCTGTCGAGCATCCACTTATTAAATACTTCTTTAACGGTTTTAAAGGCGGCAAGTATGACCGTAACGATGAGCTGTGGCCCAGCTGGTGATAGCAATCCTTTTTGCAGCCATTACAAGAGGTTGATTGCGTTCTACCTATAATGGCTCCTAATATTTGTGTTGTTTGTGGTAACAAGGAGCTGTTTGTATGTCGCGGACCCCCTCGACCATGATGAAATTGGGTACTTTGGCCCCGGAGTTCACATTGTCAGATACCAATGGCCAACAAGTCTCACTTTCAGACTATGTAAATTGTAAAGCGTTCGTAGCAATGTTTATCTGCAATCACTGCCCTTATGTCATTCACGTGGCTCGGGGACTGGCGGAATTTTCAATGGATTACCAGGAGGAAGGTGTGGGTATTGTCGGGATCATGTCGAATGATGTGGAGAATTATCCTGATGATTCACCACAGAAGATGAAAGCGGAGAAGGCTGATCGAGGTTATCCGTTTGCGTACTTGTATGACGAGACGCAAGAGGTGGCCAAGGCTTATCAAGCTGCATGTACGCCGGATTTCTTTGTTTTTGATGGTGAAATGGCTCTTGTCTACCGGGGCCAATTCGATGCAAGTAGGCCCCAAAGCGATGTTCCGGTAACTGGGAAAGACCTGCGTGCTGCCGTCGAGGCGGTTTTAGGTGGACGGCATCCTGATGAGACCCAGTACCCCAGTATGGGTTGCAATATCAAATGGAAGTCAGGTCAGGCACCGGCTTATGCGACGGTTTAGTACCCGCCGACTGATCAGGACATTGAAATTGTTTGACCAGTTGAAGTAGCCCCGATAACCTCCGCGACTTGAAGATTATGCATCCAAATACGACATCTTGATTTTAACCTGATCCAAGCCGCCGCTGTGATACTGTGTGGTTTGCATGCTTTAGCGTCGGCCGGGTAGCTCAGTTGGTAGAGCAGCGGCCTTTTAAGCCGTTGGTCCAGGGTTCGAGTCCCTGCCCGGCCATTAGTATTGACAAGTACTTATAAAAATTTCAGTTTTGGATTGTCCATGGATTATCCGGAGCCAAGCGGGGACTGCAGTCCTGCCTACGGATGAAGCCAGTGGTAGATACTGCGCGGTTTCACCCAATGCAAACCAGCGGATCACGCCTGGAGATCTGCAGTTTGATCATGGGATTTTGGTGTTGTTTGTATTTTTTTTACACGCGATGCATGCAGCTGAATTTCCTTGACAGTTGTTGTCACAAGCATTGAGAAAATCTTTTTTGGCGTAGTATCCAGTGTTCACGCGATAGAGTATTGACGGTTTAAATTTGAAATGAACTGCAAATCAAACGAAGAATTAAGCTGAAAATATTTATTCAAAAATGAGTAAATTGTGTTGACACGCAATTGATTGCTCGATTAAAGTTGTGTTGAGCTTCTGTGGCTTGGCAAAAAGGATCAACGCCCATGGCAAAGCGAAAAGTAAAGAAGAAGGCTACGAAGAAGAGTGGCGGCCGCAAGAAGGCTGCTACGAAGAAGAAGGCTACGAAGAAGAAGGCTACGAAGAAGAAGGCTACGAAGAAGAAAGCTGCCAAGAAGAAGGCTACGAAGAAGAAGGCTGCCAAGAAGAAGGCTACGAAGAAGAAGGTCGCCAAGAAGAGAGGGCGAAAGAAACGCTGATTTGGTTCAGCGTAAACCCGCGAGCCGTCGCTCCGAAATCAAGACGAGTTCGCAACGAACGGACAATATTTCAAAAAGCCACAGAGCCGAATTTAAAGTGGGGCGTTCCTTCAACAGGACGCCTCATTTTTTTTGGGTAATGATAATCCAAAGGCGATGGGACTCGGCCTGGTCTTGTTCAGGATCCAGGTGGGGAATATCTCACGATGGATCTGCTTAAGGTCGGTGGTTTAATCGTTGCCCAGCGACCTCCTGAATCTGCGCCGATACAGTGGAAGCAAAGTCGTGGTCGTCAAAAACACCTGTAACCTGCACTAATGATTGTCGTTGGTCGTTGTAGGCTTGGGGCTGACGGATTAGCTGGTCAAGATGATCTATAACCGGTTTTACTGCACCGAAATGGGGAACCAGTTCGGGTACGATGCGGCCCAAACCCTCGGATTCGGCGATCAGATTCGGAAGGCCAAACGTGCGGGTTCCGACCAACCATCTGCCCATTGTGTGCCACAGCCAGCGATTCACGTTGTAGATGATGACCATCGGTTTGCCAGCAGCTGCGGTTTGAAGACTAGCGGTTCCACAGACAACCAGCGCCAGGTCGGACCACGATAAGATTGCCGGTGTTTGGTTCGCCTGGATCATGACTGCAGGGTCGTTTTCATCAGTGCCGTTCAACTCCTTGATTAACTGCGCGGCTTGATCATCTACTGCAGCGACGACACTCTGAAGTTTGGGATGTTGGCGACGTAGTTCACGAACAACTTCAAGCATCATCGGCCAGTTTGCGCGAATCTCCGATCGCCGCGAACCAGGCAGCAGGGCCAGCTTGGGTTGTCCATCGGGCAGGTCAGTTACCGGGTCCTTGTCACATCTGATCTGCTCAAAAACCGGATGGCCGACGAATTGGACATTAACACCTCGATCTGCAAACCACTGCCGTTCAAATGGCAGCAGGCATAACACTCGATCGGTGAGTCGCTTGAGTTTTCTGAGTCGCCAAGGCGCCCAGCCCCACAACTGCGGTGCGACTAAATAGGCAATATTGGCATCTGGTTGGAGCCTGCGAACGAGTTTGCAGATTGACCAGTTGGCAGCCGGGCTATCGACCGGCACCAGGACATCGATTGGATGGTCATCAAGCCACTGCTGTAACTGCTTTAACCGCTTTAGATGTGTCCGTAATTGCCCAGCAATACCTGCAAGCATGACGGCATGGTCTGTGGTTTTCTCGATTAGGTTGGCTCCGGCTGCTTGCATCAATGGGCCGCCCATGGCCCACACCTCCAGGTCCGACCCGGATTCCAGAATGCGCGTGATAGCAGGAGCGGCTAGAGCATCGCCACTAGGTTCAAAAACGGTAAACAAAATACGCAGGCGTTTAGGCATCAGGGATTAGTGTAATCAACCTGGCCAGTTTGCATGAAAACAGATGGATTGTGGTCCACAATCCTCGAAGTCCATAAAAAACCCGGATGGGAGATGCGAATCACCCAACCGGGCGGAGGGGAGAAAGCTCAAAATTCAAAGGTAGCATGCTTGGCCCCAAACCGGCCTTCCCATGCCGCTCTTCGCCTCTTGGTATTGGCGAATGACCCCGTTTAATATTGATACGACGGTGCATGTTTCCGGGTTCTAGGATATTGTAAAAACTTTAAGTATTTAATATTAAATCTTTTAGGATCATGTAGGATATTTTTGCCAGCCTGCGACGACATCATATTGGGCCGTACACCGCCCATACGTTGGGCGAGTTATTTCGGGTCACTGTAGAATCGAGTACTTTCGAAGATTGTGGGTCGTTTGGCGCTCTTACTTGAAGGTACTCAATATGCCTATGAACATTGCGGTGATTGGTGGTGATGGAATTGGTGCTGAGGTGACGCGCGAGTCACTCGAAATTCTCCAGGCGGTGGCCCAGCACGTCGGGCTTGATTATCAATGCACGGAGTTGCCGTATAGCGGTGAGTATTACCTACAGACCGGCACGGTGATTACCGAGGACCAAATTAAAGACCTGCGCGACTATGACGCGATCCTATTCGGTGCCATCGGCCATCCGGATGTGGAACCCGGCATTCTTGAACGAGGGCTTCTTTTAAAGCTTCGATTCGATCTGGACCTTTACATCAATCTCCGCCCCGTCCACCTCTATCCGGGAGTGCAGACACCACTTAAAGAGGCTGGTCCTGAAGACATCGACTGTGTTGTTGTGCGTGAGAATACAGAAGGTCTTTATTGTGGTTGTGGTGGAGTAATGCGTAAAGGGACGCCCGATGAGATTTCAACACAGGAAATGGTTACAACACGAAAAGGCGTAGAGCGATGTGTTCGTTATGCATTTGAGCTATGTCGGCGACGTAAGCAGCAAGGAATAGGTCGCGGGCAACTGACCCTTGTTCATAAGACCAACGTCCTGACTTTTTGTGGGGATACATGGTTTAGGGTCTTTGAGGAGATTGGGCAGGCTGAGTACAGCGACATTGAGTGTGGATACGATCATGTTGATGCCTGCTGCATGTACATGGTTACGCAGCCAAAACGGTATGACACGATCGTGGTACCCAATATGTTTGGCGACATTATTACGGATCTTGGTGCAGCAATCGCAGGCGGCATGGGGCTGGCAGCATCAGGCAACCTGAATCTTGATGTGTCGCGACAGGGACCAAGTCTTTTTGAGCCGGTACATGGATCAGCGCCAGATATCGCGGGTCAAAACAAGGCGAATCCCATTGCATCGGCGTTATCACTTGCCATGCTGCTTCAGGAAACCGGCCAACTGCGTGATAATGAGTCGGCGGTCGAGGCGGGTAACCGTGTCGAGCGTGCCGTAGCCATGTTGTGCTCCAAGCTGGCGGGCCAGAATATGGATTGGTTGGAAATAGGAACGGACGAAGTGGGGGATCGGATCGTGAATTTGTTATAAAAAAAAGAGATGGTTTGGCCATTGGCCGCTTCTCAGTTCAAAAATTCGGGGGCCAGATTAAGACAGCACATACTTTGCAAGAGCTTGCGCGACGCCGTCCTCGTCGTTCGAGGGCACCACGAAATTGGCTGCTTTACGTACATCCTGCCATGCATTATTAACCGCAATTGCCAGTCCAGCCCAATGCATCATCCCCAGGTCGTTGGGTGCATCACCAATGGCAGCAACACCCTGTTGGGAGATCCCGTAGTGTTTTGCCACCCGGGCAAGAGCTGGAGCTTTATCGACACCGGCAGCCACCACTTGCAATAACCTCAGGTGGCTGATCGCGAATTCAATCTGCCCAGCCAGATGACCAGTGAGGGTTGCCTGAAGCTCACTCAGTATCGTGGTTTTCCCGGTCATAAAGATCTTTGTGACCGACTGGTTTTGAATATCATCCAATGAGCCTGGCGAGCGTATCCCGTTTACGCGGGAACTATCTGGGTAATCCCCCGGACGATTCGTATACAAGGCATCAACCACTTCAACACCAATCTTAAGATTGGGGGCGGTCTTTTTTATCAGGTGAAGAACTTGTGCAGCCAAGTCATATTTAAGGGCTTGATGATGAAAAATGTTCTGATTTTGAGGATCAAAAATCAGTGCACCATTGTGGTTGATCTGTAGGTTTTTTAGGCCAAGTTGCTTATAAAATTTAATTGTTGTTCGCGGCGGTCGTGCAGAAGCCAGGATAATTTGAATGCCACGTTCGCCTGCCTGTTTGATAGCGGTGACCGTTGCGGGGCCGATCCGGTTGTCGGTTCTTAACAGTGTGCCATCGAGGTCAATGGCCACCATCTGCACCGGTTCAACAGATAGTGCTTTGCTGGTGCTATCATCTGGAATGGACATTGAAGGCTCTCGTTGCAGGAATTTTCGGTGCCATGGGTATGATAGTGCAGTTCCCAGGTGGTATTGTTCGCGGTGGGATGTAAAAAGTATTTCCCAAGGAACCGGCTGATCCTTATTCCTGTTCTAGACATGGTAGGCGTTGATGGCACCCCTTGTTAATTATGAGTACAGTCATATGCCGATTGTGGTCGAGTACAGTCGGTCGTTGGATTGGCGGGGATTTGGGCACAGAATGGTCTTTATTTGTGCTGATGCAGCGTGAACTGGCTGGATGTTTGTACTGGCCCGGGTGTCAACCGTTAAATGTTCCAGGCGGGAATTAGAATCTGCAAAACCATGATCTTGGCAAGCCCTTGCATTTCCTATTCTAGTATGGTCCTGTTATTCGTAAGATGTGAGTGATACCGAGGGTGTTCCCGAGGTCTGGGGTTTCAAAGTTGCACAGGCTTAGGCCGCGAATGTGGCAAGAGAATTAACCTTGCAAACTAGGCATCATCGGATTTTCATCACTGCCACCCACCGGAGGCAAGCCAAGGCCTCGGTGGCTAATATCGAAGGCCAATCAGTCCATTGGTGTCCAGCAGATATGAAACTCTTGGGTTATCCAGTCACAATTTTGGCAGCAGTTGTGTTGATGGTGATTCAGGTAGGAGGTTGCGGGGAGTCTGCGCCGCAGCCGCCCAACTTGCATGTAGCCTGTGCCGCGAGCATGGCCAGCGTGCTGGCACGACTTGAGCCGGCGGCCCGGAATGATCTGGGTCTGGGATTCACCGTTAATGCCGCAAGCAGTGGGGCTTTGGCCCAACAGATTATTCATGGCAGTGATGCCGACATCTTTGTCAGCGCCAATCACGATTGGATGGAAGTTTTAGATAGGAGAGAGCTTCTGTTGACCGGTTCGCAGCGGGATCTGGTTGGTGATCGCCTGGTGGTGGTTACCCGTGATGATGCGACCAACCGCGTCAGGCAACTCAGCGATCTGGTAGATTCGTGCCATCAACCTTTGGCGGTCGGTCAGCCCGATTCTGTGCCATTGGGTAAATATACACTGCAAGCACTGGTCCGCGCTGGAATATGGCAACGCGTAGGGTCGCATGTTGCAATGGGTCCGGATGCTATGGCCGTGCTGCGTTATGTCGCCAGTGGCCAATCTCCCGCCGGCATCGTTTATCAAAGTGATGCGGCGCGCGTTCCGAACGTACAAGCCGTATTGCAGATCGATCAATCAGAACATTCACCAATTCGATATACGGCTGCCGTGGTCAGGGCCAGCCGCCAGTTGCAGTACGCCGAGCAACTTGTGGATTGGCTTGCATCAGATCGAGCGTCTGTTGCATACCGTGCAGCGGGGTTGGAAGTTCTGGGTCGCCAGCCAGCCAGGTCGTCAGTAGGAATACCGTTGAACAATGCCTCGGTAAACACGTGGCCGGAATCAACAACGGTCCTATCAGCCGTGGCGCTTAGTGTCTTGTCCGCCTTGGCTGCGGTGGCGGTCTGCTTGCTGCCTGGGATTGGTGTTGCATGGGTTTTGGCTCGCAAGCAGTTTTGGGGAAAGGCATTCGTGGAAATAGTGGTGATGTTGCCGATGGTGGTTCCTCCGGTCGTTACGGGGTATGTATTGCTGATGCTTTTCAGTATTCATGGGCCCATTGGTAGGCCCATCTTCCAATGGCTATCCCTCCGCATTGCCTTCACGTGGTTTGGTGCGGCCTTGGCTCAAGCCGTCATTGCATTTCCATTGCTGGTGCTCACGCTTCGAGTGGCAATCGAAGCGGTCGATCGCGAGTTGGAACAGGCAGCAACGTCGATGGGGGCTTCAGCGTGGCGGGTGCTTACCCATGTGACATTGCCGATAAGTTGGCCGGGCCTTGCAGCAGGATGTGTGATGGCATTTGCCCGTTCGCTGGGAGAGTTTGGCGCAACGGTTTTGATTGCCGGAAATATTCCGGGCAGGACCCAGACACTGCCGCTCGCCATTTACTCCTTCTCACATATGCCCGAGGGCCAATCAATCACGGTGGGATTGGCGCTGCTGGCGATTGCGCTCGCTGTCGGCGTGCTGCTGCTTAGCCGGTGGTTTTCATCGCAATTCATGGCAGCGCTTGCCAGCACCCAGTTTCCCCGGATATCACGCAAATCAGGCGGCAAGTCCGCCAGTCAATAATCATCTTTTTAGAACAGGCGTCTATAGCAGCGACTCGTTTAGTCGCACACCGCAACCTGGTCGACCAGATGGTGAGATAAAACCATTTTGAGCACGCGGTTCGTCCAGCCAGAGGATATCGGCATCATCATTCCAGCGAGATGGGTGAGTTTCTGAAAAATCATCGCAACTGGTCGCTGTCATGAAGTGCAGGACCCAGATTCAATTACGACTGCGAGTTTCCGGGAATGACCCTGCCGGACGTCCGTGATTTTCATCATCCAGTTCGTTTCATTGATAAGGCCCGGGCCGAGGTTCAAGCCAATGGCAAATGGCATCTTTGATTGCCCGGGCGGTGAAGAAATTTCCTGCTGGATTGTGGTGACCGACATAAAAACGATCCACGAATTCATCAATCTCGCTGTTCACCTGTTTGAATTCATTGCTGAAGGCATTGCGCAGGTCGATTACGGTCAGAGCATTCCGGGTGCGCATCCAGTCGAGGAACACCTGGTCGAATCGAGGCCGCCTCATTAGATCATCCTTGAGACGCTGCCGACCAAATGACAGCAGGATCATAAGTTTAATGCCCCGATCGCTGGCAAAGCGCTCGGCGTCTTCCACTACCTTGCATGTGGCAAACAAAGCGGCTTCAAGGAGGATTGAATCGATGGTATGGATAAGTTTTGGGTGGTTGTTGTTGGGCTTATATTTCACGCCAACCCGTTCGGCAATTGATGAAACCAGGTGCAAGGTGTCATCCGGACTGGTTGATTTCGCCGTCAGAGCATAAAGCATTAAATCATTTTTGAAGTGCTGGTAAACGAATTCATCATCACAGAGGCGGTAAACTTCTTTTTCGCAGTCGAACGGGTTGGTGTGTTCCGTGACGGTGCCAGCCTGTACATTAACACTCAGGTAAGGCATCGTGCGCGTACCTCGCCCCTTTTGGCGGATTTCTCGCCATGCGTCGAGGTTGCGCATGTGATCATCATCATAGATATTAAGAATCAGGTAATCAGCAGGGTGTTCCGCCTCAACAAGTTGCATGCGTCGGTACGCCTGATAAACCGAGTAACCGCCGATCCCATAGTTTCGTATCGGTTCACATAGATGGGCAGCAAGGAATTCCTGCCAGGTTTCGCCGTCACTGACCTGGTCGCAGTGTGTAAAGCTATTGCCGTAAGTATGGATGCGGCATGGTTGATCTGATGATGCGATGCAACTACGGGCGCCATCATATTCGTAGTGATAGAAAGTTTTTGAATTGTCTATTCCATCTTGTCGCACCGAGTTTCGAAGGACCCAGCCCAAAACAGGATCAAATGTCAAGCCAGGCTTGTAACATGCATCTTTTGAACGGGCGGGCCTATTAACAAATGCATCGACAATATCTCGCGACGGCATAATGGATTGCAGATAGGCCTGGGTGTTCATGGCATCAGTTGAATCCGAGTGTAAAAGTTGGAATATATTTCATGTTTTCGTTTCGGATTTGTTCGTAAAGTGGCGATGAAAAGCATATTTTATAGTTAGACCATTGGTGTATCACAGGGTAACCTTATAACGCGGACATATAAAACCTTCCCAGTTGAATAGAGAGTTGGCCTGATGGGCACGCCTGTTATCGAGGTGACAACCAAGGACGGGAAAACACGCCGGCTGATGCTCACCGGCGACCCGGTGACGATCGGGCGCGATGCAGGGAATTCGCTTACCTATAAAGACAAGACCATTAGCCGATTCCATTGCGATATTCGCAAGGACGGTGAGTCGTTCTGTATCCGAGACCTGGGGTCACGAACGGGAACGAGGGTTAACAGCGAAAGTATTATAGAAGCACTACTGCAATCGGGTGATTTGATCCATGTCGGCCCTTATGAAATCAAGTTTGTCTTGCTGCCATCAGATCTTTCGGCACAGGCGCAGATGAACAATGAAACCACATCGGTTGCGGACCCGAAGGTGGATTTAGAAAACCAGACCTCGCAGGATATCGCAGATTTATCGGATATGCTTGAAACGCCCGGCGATCCCGGGTCGACCAACAACCTGCCGGACCCATTTGATATTATTGAAGACAACTCGGAGAAACAAACAAGGCGGGCGATTGATCTGGGTGGGGATATCCAGGATTCATCAAGTCGTCATAGCAAGCGTTATGACCAAAGTTCTGATGACGTGAAGGGGCTTGTGAAAGCTGCCTTGAGTCATCATGCGTCACTGCAGGCAATGATGGATAACCTGCCGACGCGGGCGCTTGATCCATCCCAGCTTTCCTTGATCAATGCTCGGGGGCAGGTGATTCATGCGCCCTCTACCGAAAATATAAAGCTTGCAGTTACCGCCGGACGGGACAGTGTGATGTTTCTTCAGATCCTGCTGCGGTTGTGTGCTCAGGTTCGCGCAACGGATCTTCACATCGAGCCAAAGAAAAATGGATTTCATATTCGTGTGCGTGTCGATGGCATGATGGTTAATGTGCTCGAAATGCACAAAGAAATCGCGCAAAGGCTCTTGCGTGTCGTTAAGGTCCTGGCGGATATTGATATTGCACAGAACCAACTGGTTCAGGATGGGCATTTCAGCACGGATCTGCCGGACAGGCAGGTAGATTATCGCGTGAGCTTCACGCCGGCGATGTTCGGCCAGAAATTAGTGATCCGTGTCCTCGATTTGGCAATCGCTCCGTCGCGGCTCAAGCAGTTGGGGTTGCCCGCTTGGATGGCCAGTGATGTGGGCCAGGTGATCCGTCAGGATGCAGGCATGGTGCTGATGTGTGGTCCAACCGGATCGGGCAAGACCACCACGCTGTATGCCCTGCTTCGTGAGATTGATGTGTCTTTGCGCAATGTCATCACCATTGAGGACCCCGTTGAATATCAGATCGATGGCGTGACGCAGATGCCAATCAATGAGTCGCATGGCCGCAGCTTTTCAACCCTGTTACGCAGTGTGCTGCGTCAGGATCCCGATGTCATTCTAGTGGGCGAGATTCGTGATCCAGAAACTGCCAAGATTGCCATGCAGGCTTCAATCACGGGGCATCTGGTTTTATCCACGGTTCATGCCCAGGATTCTATCGGTACGGTCTATCGACTTTTGGATTTGGGGGTTGAGCCGTATTTGGTCAGTTCTGCCTTGTATATGGTGCTCGCTCAGCGGCTTGTGCGCTGCCTATGTCCTCATTGCAAGAAGCCTGCAAAACCTTCGCCAACAGAAATGATGCAACTGGCCAAATTTGGTGTTCATGATATCGACAAGATCTATTGGCATGTCGGTTGTCCCAGTTGCCTGATGACAGGTTACAACGGCCGGTGCGCGGTTTTTGAATTATTACGGGCCAATGATGATCTGCGTGATGCAATTGTAAGATCATCTCAAGTCCAGGAATTACGCAAAGCACTGCGATCCACATTATTCTCATCTTTACGGGAGGATGGCTATCGTCTCGTAGCGGAAGGCATTACACCAATTGAGGAGATTAACCGAGTGGTTGGCATCGAATGATGAAGTCAACACCGTTTCGCCTTGGTCGTAATCAATTCTGGCTCGTCACGTTGGCCCTGTTGTCGGCTTGCGGGTCGCATGGGGCACAGCGGGTCCTTACCGAGCAATGGTCTGTTCAGCAGGCCATCAGGTATCAGGAGATCCTGACGGATCTGACTGCACCGGTGATGGAAGGACGCGGTGCGGGTACGGCCGGATTGGATCTGGCACGTGACTATATCGTGAATGGCTTCAAGCAGTTGGGATTGGCGCCTGCATTTGCCCACGATTTGAACCCTTCTTTTTCACAGCCATTTGAAATCAACTTGGGGCCCGAAGTTCACTCGCAGGCATTAATCCTCGAAGATGGTTCCGTATTGGAATCTGAACGCGAGTTTAATACCGTTGGCATCTCCGCTTCGGGCCTTTTTGAAGGGCAGGCCATATTCGCTGGTTATGGAATTGAAAGTAAACGGCACACGTACAACAGTTATGAGTCGCTTGGCCCCAGAGATATTGGCGGAAAAATTGTAGTGGTATATCGCTTTGAACCTCAGGACAGCGCTGGTCACAGCCGCTGGTCGCAGCGGGATAAGCATGCGATTGGCAGGTGGTCAAGGCAGGCGACTTTTTACAACAAAGCTAAAACTGCGGCTCGGTACGGCGCCTCTGCCCTGCTGGTCGTCAATCCACCGTCACTTGATTCCGCATCAAAGTTGGTATCCGCTGGTCCCAGCGGGGGTTTGACTGCATCGATTCCCGTAATTCATATCACTTCGAACGTGTTCGAACGCATGTTGGCTTCCTGCACGCAGATGCCACCGGATATTTTTTCTAAACGCCTTCAGAAGCAGGCGGATCATGGAAACACCCCAGCCTTGAGCCTGGGGCACATTCGTGGTCATGTGGAAATAGAAAGACAATCGGCAGCGGTGAGCAATGTCGCTGCAATTCTGGCGGGGCGCGGCGAACTGGCTAATGAAGTTGTGGTGGTTGGTGCCCACTACGATCACCTGGGATACGGTGGGACGGGTAGTAGGGTTCATGTGGCACAGATCCATCCCGGCGCGGACGATAATGCCTCGGGAGCCGGGGCACTGATGCTTTTGGCTGAAATGCTTGAGTCTGAACTGGATCATGCCGCACGCCGCACGGTTCTATTTATCGCTTTTGCCGGTGAAGAACGAGGGCTGCTCGGCTCGGCGTATCTGACAAAACACCTTGAGCAACTGGTAGTCAATACGAAGCAGATCGTTGCTATGGTCAATATGGATATGATCGGACGGTTGGAAAAGAATCGGCTGTTTGTCTTTGGTACTGATTCGGGTGATCGGTGGAAGCAGCTGCTTGGAAAGGCTAATCAGTCCATCGGCCTGGATCTGTACACGGATGGATCTGCGCAGGGCGCTTCGGACCATGTTCACTTCTACAACCATCAGATCCCAGTCCTTCATTTTTTCACAGGCGCCCATGCTGACTACCATCGCCCATCTGATACAGTCGAGAAGATCAATCAAGTCGGTTCGATGCGGGTACTGAGTCTCGTAAAGTCCGTGGTTGGCGAACTGGCGATACAGCGGCAACGTCTGGCGTTTAAGCATGACGATTCAATTAAAATGCGTCGCCCTACTGGCCCATCACATGGGGGCGGTTATCTGGGGATCATGCCCGACTATGAAAATCTTCATGGCGAATCTGGGTGTGGTGTTCAGGCGGTGACCGTGAACGGGCCGGCCCATAAGACGGGATTGCAGGAAAATGATGTCATTGTGCGCTGGGGCAAAAATGGGATTGGCAACGTCTATGATCTGACCCGGCAACTGCGTGTTTCAGAAATTGGCAGCCAGGTTGAATTACAGGTTCTTCGTGGCGGCAAGCCAATCCAGTTGACGGTCAAAATTGGCAGTCGCAGCAAATAACTCGGTTGACCATGCACTATGAGTGTGTGGTTGTATTCAATTTATGGCTTGGATGTGATGGTCGCTACGGTATGGGCATGTAGAAGGGCTTGTGGCTTCTAAATAACCTAAGGCGATCGGATATTTTGGCTTGTAGGGTCGTATTGCCGTTCTCGATTGTCAGTGCTA
>CAUZIY010000014.1:0-33281 GCA_963579995.1 Phycisphaerae bacterium | reverse complement strand
CGATTGAATTGATCTGCCGCCTCCACGTTAACCCAATGGCCCGAGTTTTTAACCGTGACCAGGATCGCCTGCTCGGAAGGCAGCTGCCGTGCAAGTGCATTTGACTCCGGATCACCAGGGCTGACTCGCCCACGACCGGCGGCAAAGACCAATAGTGGAACGTTGCACCACTTGTCCCCCAGCGGCTTTTTCTCGGCGTTGACCTCTGCTGGATTCTCGGCGCGGAAATCCAGATCCTTATTAAGCTTTTCGAGCTGTTCAAACCAGCCTAACCGCATTTTTGTATTGTAATCCGAAGGGTATTCCCATAACACGTTGATCGCCGCAAGAGCCGCCTTGTTGCGGTGATAGTCTTGTATCGTCTGTGAATCGAAACGCGAGTCGAGTCCAGCGTCAAGCCCATCGCCATTGACCACGGCACCGGGCTCACAGCCAGGACGAAAATCCCTGGGACTGAACTTGCCAAACGAAGCGCTGTCGATCGATACCAGTGCTATCACCCGGTCAGGTTGGGTCAGGTACATTTGCTGGATGGCAAAAGCACCGGAACTGCGACCCACAAGCACGGCCCTCTTAATGCCAATGGTGTCCAAAATCGCCCACGCGTCTCGTGCCTGACCCACATTGGTAAACCGATACTTGCCCCAATCGCATTGGCCGCGCCCTTCCCGATCGAGCCGAATCACGCGGCAACCTGCATCCAACAGAACGTCGACCTGTTCATCATATACGTCATGGGTCCCCCCAGAACCTGGCATAAGAACAATGGCCATGCCTTGGCCATGATCCAAGTATCGAAGCCGAACACCATCAGACCGAACAAATGTTTCCATCATCTTTTGAGCACTCATGACTCGGTGGCAACACCGGCACTCGTTCCATTTTATAAAATCCTTACCACCGGTTGCTGTACCACCAAACTCCTGACACTGCTATTCGACTTTGTGTATTGTATTCAAATCCCAACACGCATGGTGCTAAAACCAGACGCTCGACTATGGATATTACCATGAATGCCGAAAACACTGTCATCACCTTTCTGGACGACCACGACAACGCACTCCTGGATTTCACACGTGACTTGGTGGCGACGTCAAGCCCGACGCCACCGGGTGATGAGAGAGCCGTGGCCAAACGAATCCAAGGTGAGTTTAACCGTTTAAAGCTCGGTGCAGCGCAAGTGATTGCTGCCAAGCCTGATCGTCCCAACCTGCTATTAAAACTTGACGGTGGCCGGCCAGGCCCGACGCTCATATTCAATGGTCATACCGATACGAAACCGGCGGGCAATCGTGATGAATGGAAGCACGACCCACTCGATCCTGTAATTGAAAATGGCAAACTCTATGGTCTTGGTTCGACGGATATGAAAAGTGGTGTGGCAGCGATGATCTATGCCACAGCCGCTGTAGCCCAGGTCAGCGAGAACATCGCAGGCCAGTTACACCTGCTGCTTGTAGCCGATGAGGAAGGCGGTAGCCAGTTGGGCGCAAAGTTTCTTGCGGCAGAGGGGCATGTAAGCGGTGACGCAATCCTGATTAGTGAACCGACCGGTATCCGACGCGAGTTGGAATCAATCGCACTGGCCAGCCGGGGTATCTGCTGCTTTCGTATCCGCGTTCACGGCCACCAGATGCACAGCAGCCTAAGCGATGAGTTTAATGCCACCAATGCCAGCGTGAAGGCTGCAGAGCTTATCACCCGCTTCGTCCAGGAGTTCCAACGTCCAAACATGACCGTCAATGCGGGAGTCACATTGCAAGGTGGCGTTTATTTTGGTGTCGTACCCGGTCTGGCCGAATTCGGATGCGATCTACGTGTCCCGCCGGGCAGCACCGAAAAGGGCATTCGTGGGGACGTGGAACAATGGCTGGCTCAACAAAAACAGCATGACCCCAAGTTACGTGCCGAGGTGGTGTGGCAGACACCCCCTTCGATCTGGATTGACCCGGTCAATTTCCCACGTGACCACCCACTGGCAACTGCGTTACAGCTGGCCGCCACAGAAATCCTTTCAGACCCACCACCGATCGGATGCTATCCTGCGGCGACTGATGCGCCGTGGTTCGCGGCAACTGGAATCCCGACCATTCCCGCCTTTGGACCCGGACTGCTTCCGCTGGCACACTCGCCCAACGAGTGCGTTGAGATATCGAGCATTTTTTCTTGTGCCCGCATCTATGCCCTGGCGGCCCTGCGCTATCTCTCTGATCAGACCTGACAAACCGGCAGCCAGAATGACTTTCATGTCCCAATCATCCGACTCTCTAGACACGCAATTAACATCACCGCAGTTCCTTGTTGATCCCTATCCGCTGTATCACCAGTTGCGTATGGATCCTCTGGTGCAGCGGGGACATCGGATTGCATGTGAAAACATGGAACTCCGGGGCCGAACCATTGGCAAGGGTGACTTCGTGAAAACGTACTTGGTGCAGAAAACCGGGATCCTAATCGCTTCGCCAACCCCAATCAGTTTGACATCACACATCAGAACAACAAGCACATAAACTTCGGGGTCGGCCCGCACTATTGCTTCGGAGCCCCGCTTTCATGACTCGAAGCCCAAGTGACCATTTGATCACTCCTTGATCGGATACCTAACTTCCATTTGGCCGACAATACTGCCATCAAGTGAAAACCAAACAACTATTTCCGTGGTCTTAAAGCACTGCACATAAATTTTGATACAGCATCCCACTAAACAACCACAGGATTAAAAGACTGTTAGAGAATTCCCTCTTTCAGTTCAATCAAATATCCACCCCAGTCTAGTGCGGCACAAACCTTCGCTTCATTTCATCCAAATTGAATGCCTCGCTATTCGGAAATCCAAAGTATTCCTGCTCTACTTTCACCACCTCCTAAGCCTGTTTGAGCACAGGCTCAACCATGTCCTGTGGCACCGTCAATAAACCATTACAATCGCCGTGGAACAGATCGCTTGGCGAGATGGTTAACCCCCCAACGGTCACCGTGACATTGAATTCATAGAAAACACCCCAACCATGAGAAACCACCTAGCCGGTGGGAAATAGTTGAAATTCGAGTGTACGATTTTGGATCCCTGGTTTGTCTCGACCGTTACCGTCGGTCACTACGCCAACACATCCTGGATTTTCCATTGTGGACGTAAACATATCACCCAAATAGCAGCAACGTGCACGATCATGCCCAGTATGCTGAATCACAATAACACAGGGCTTGGGGGCCGCCTCAACAGCGTCGAAAAGTTTGTCCACACGAGAGGGCCTATCATCACCCGGTCGTGTTGTATCAACCGTGCAAGTGAGGGGGAAACCAACCATAGGCTTCAGATCGGGGAACTGACATACCAATTCATTCGTCGCATATCCCGTCATCTGATCGCGCAATCTAAAGTGTTCCACCGTGTTGGATATCGTGGGACTGTCGAACGCCCGAAGACGTTCAAGCAGGCTAAAGGACAATTGATGCTGTGACATATGTTTTTACCTTCCGTATCTAAAACGAATTAAGTCACATCCAAAAGCCTCATGTACATCTTACTGTATACTGAGTACGCCATTGCAATGTACAATCAAGGTCAATTTCTTCGCGACAAAGATCAATCTAATGCCGCATAAATACTCGGTCATTCTGTGCAAGCTTACACGTGATGAGGTGAACACATAAGAAAACTCGCGTGAAGTGCTCGTCCTATTGCCGGTCGCCGTGAGGGCACAGGATCACATGAAGTGCCATCTGCACAATGGTCGTAATGGGGAATCATGAATGAACATGAAGGTCAAATATGTGGAACGCATCTGGGTCGATGTACCGTTTCGCCCCGTTCCAAGGCGCAACATGATCCGCGAGCTACCACATTGGACAATCTTCGAACTGTGCAAGGTATCGTTGGAATGTGGCGTGGTGGGTATCGGCGAGACCATGGCCTTCTACACTTGGGGCAAAGTAACCGACGAGTCGGTCAAAAGGATCATCGGAAAACCTGCCACAGAATGCATGTGGGATGATTCACTGGGGGCAGGACTCCAGATGGCTTTGTTCGATGCCGTCGGCAGGGCCTTGGAAGTCCCAATCCACCAGCTTGTAGGCACGAAGTTGCGGGATGATGCGTTCATCTCCTGGTGGTCGATCGACATGCCCCCTGAAGATTTACAATCAGAATGCATCGAAGCGATCAAGCAGGGATACACCAACTACAAGTTCAAGGCCCGTCCCTGGTTCGACCTCCATGAGCAGTTACGCGCTGTCACCCAACAGGCGCCTGATCATTTCGAGATTGATCTGGACTTTAACGCCATGTGCAATGATTCGGCCCATGGCGTTCGCATCCTGCGTGAAATGGAAAAGTACAACCAGGTCAAAATCTACGAAACACCCATCCCCCATGGAGATGTCGCAGGGTACAAGCACCTACGCTCACAGACATGTATCCCACTTGCCATGCATGTAGGCGAACCGCCCCTCATGACCGCCTTGACAGAGGACATTTGCGATGGCTTTGTTGTCTGCGGTGGTGTGAGCCGAATATTGCGAGAAAGTCACATTATCGCAGCAGCCAACAAGGTTTTCTGGCTGCAGTTGACCGGTACGGGGCTCACTGCCACCTTCGCACTACACCTTGCGGCGGTATGCAGCCATGCCCGGTGGCCGGCCGTGGACTGCCACACCATCTATGAGCACAACCTTTTGACCGAACCGATACATGTATCAAACGGACTGACAAAGATTCCACAACAACCTGGTTTAGGGGTCGAGTTGTGCTGGGATACGGTGGAAAAATATCGGATAGAACCGATCGAAAAACCTTATCCATACCCGGATCTGTTAATTCGATTGACCTGGCCCAGCGGAGCAGAGGACTATTATACCCACGGCCAACAGTATTGGGATGAATTCCTACAGGGTCGCAAACCTGTGTTCTCGCCCGGGGTACACATGGAAGTGCTACCCAACGATGGTTCAACCCAGTGGCGCAACCTGTACGAGTCGGTCAGCAACAAACCTTTCTGAGGTTTCCGGTGGGACTAATATCCACCAGAAATTTCGATAAACCCAGCATCAAACAACCTGGGATCACCGCAAGCAAAGACTATACAGCCTGCTGTTTGCCTTCACGCACCAGCACCAGTGGCGCGGCAATGGCGATTGAACTGTAGGTTCCCACCAAAACGCCGATCAGCATCGTAAATGCAAACCCATGGACACCGTCGCCGCCAAAGAAATAAATCGTCAGCAATGCCATCGAGGTGGTGAACGATGTGAGTACTGTTCGGCTCAGGGTCTGGTTCACTGAATCGTTAATCACTGTAGGTGTCCCGAATGCCAGACGGCCACGGTTCTCCCTGATCCTGTCAAAGACAACGATCGTGTCATTGAGTGAATACCCGACAATGGTGAGTATCGCCGCCACAATAGCCAAGTCGATGCGGAAGTCACTCAACAGGAGCGCAGAAGCCCCCCCTTGATCAGCCACCAACCCAGCCAGTGCAACCAGCCCCAACGCGATCACCACATCGTGCGTCAGAGCCACAATCGCCGCCAGACCGTATCTGAACGACCGGAAACGGACTGAGATGTAGCCCACAACCGCCAGAAGGCTAAGCCCAATAGCCAGGAAAGCATCGAGTTTCATGGTATTCGATACCTGCGGTAAAAAACTAGCGACACTGCCAAGGCTCCTCTCACCGGTAATGGCATCGCGAACCAGCAACCATTGCGTATCTGCCAGTCCCCCCGCATCACGAAATGCATTCGGCTCATCGACATAGTTCGTGGTGTAATCTCGGGCAACCACAACGACCGAACGGTAAAGGATTTGCCCCCCCTGCCCGGAGGCATCCTCACCCCCCACCGCTCCTGAAGACTCGGATACACCTTCAAGGTTTGAATCCAGTTCCAACCCGATCACCTTGAAATTACGGTATCCATATTGATTATGTGGTGGCTGGAAAAGCGTTCGCTCGATGCGTTCACTAACATCCTCAGTCGTCGCGCTCGGTTGCATGTTGGCAATCACCAGCCCGACACCACCAAGATAGTCACTGACATCTTCAAACACTTCCGGTCGGTTGATGTTCTGGCCCAACGACGTATTTACAATTGGATAGGCTGGCGCATGACGGATCACACTTGCTGCTGAACCGTCGAAGCCAATTGCCACTTTTACATCAAGCACATCCTTGAAAGCTTCGACAATTGCTGAACTTACCCGGTTATTTTCATTGGTGGCCAGTGTTTGAATGGAAAATCCAGATGCAAGTGTCCCCTGTTTCTCACCGGTGATCACCACCTTGGCGCGATCACCTTCCAGTTGCGGGATCTCGTGACTCTTGGCCACAGCATCTAAACGCTCTCGAACCTCGCGCAGTTCAAGGGACTTGCCCTGTGATAGATTGAATCCCACTTGTGTTCCGCTGCGAAACTCGATATCGAGCATTTCCTCGCCGCGGGAATAAATCAGGGAAATACTGCCCACTATTAATACCGTACTAAGCACGAAAAAGGCCGCCCGCTTGTTCACCCAGTCCACCTTGGGGTGCAGGATCTTGCGCACTGCCGGCACCAGGGTTGGCACCATTACCAAAGTCTTGGCGTTCGTTAATTGGATGTACATCTCAATCCAAACACGCGTGCACAATAGTGCGGTAAACATGGTGGCAAGAATGCCAATACCCAGCGTCACCGCAAAACCTTTAATTTCGGCAGTCGCAGTGTATCCGAGCACAATGCAGGTGATCAGCGTTGTGATATTGGCATCAATAATCGTCGCAAGTGCCTTTTGGTAGCCGGCACGAACCGCCACTTTGATGACTGCTCCCCGTTCCAATTCTTCACGAATACGCTCAAAGATCAGGACATTGGCATCCACGGCCATACCGATGGTCAAGACAATGCCCGCGATTCCTGGCAGTGTAAATGTCGCCCCCAGAAAGTTGGTTGACATCACGGCCAGGATCAACGCCATGTTGCCGAAAAGTGCGAAGTTCGCGATCAACCCATTGACCATGTAGTACAACGCCATAAAGGCGGCAACCACAACCATCGCCCACACTACGGCATGAAGTCCGCTTTCCAGGTTATCCCGACCAAACCGAGCATCAAAAGATTTTTGATAGATGGGATCATCACTCACTCGAGCTTCTAATGAACCCGCATTCAGCGTACGAATCAAATACTGCTGTTCCTGCAGCACGAAACCGCCACGCCCACCGGTGATGATGCCGCTGGTTGCGATAATACTCTGAATAGTTGGTGCTGATTTGATCTTGCCATCCAGCACAATAGCCATTGGCTGGCTTCGGTGGGCCCGGGTCAGTGAAGCCATCTCCTGACCACCAACTGAATTGAGCGTGAAATAAACTGCACGAAAACCCGCATCGTCGAGACCCGGGCGTGCTGTGTCGAGTTTCCACCCTTCGTCTGCTTGTGTAATGCACTGATCGTCGGCATTACTCAACAGCAGGTAGATCTGATCGCCGAACTGGCCGGCAATGAGACCCTGAGTGCTTGCAAAATACCCCACAGGGTCGGCAAGCAGTTGCGTTTGCTCAGCCCGCGTGTCGGCAAACTTTGTAATGTCATCAACTTCAAACCAAAGGTATCGCTCACTGGTACTTGATCGCGGACCCTGTTCGGCAAGCTGTGTCCGGTATTGATCAGCATTGGTTACAGCACGCAGATCCGGCGCAATACGAAACTCCAGAACACCCGAACCTCGCATAATTCGCTTGAAATCCTCTGGATCATCGAGCGGCCCTTTCTCCTTTTCATATTCGGCATACGCCGCGAAAACTGCGGCAATCGCATCGCTGCGTCCCGAATATTTGTTTTCCAAGGCATCAGCCGCAATGCCCCGCTTGCTAAGACCAGGATTACCTTCCGCGTCACGGGGACCAGGTTCGTTAGAGAGTTTAAAGCTGTTTTCCAGGGTGATCAGGTCAATATTGTTGGCCAGCAAAGCATCCCAAGCAGCAGAGAACTGATCAGTCGCCTGGTTCAGTGCACCAGCTTTTTCGATCAATAGTTTGAGCTTTGCGTCAACATCTGCTTGCAACTTCGCCCGGACCGTTTGATCACTTTCATCTACAAGTTCATTAACCGCATGCTCCGCAATGGTATACTCTGCCTGGGCAGCCGCATTGGCCTGCGTAAGCGGTTGGCTCATATCATGTGCGTTGGCCAAAGCCACCAAACGGTCCATAACAATCGAGTTTGAACCGGCAATCTGTACGAATCTTGCATGTCGTGCCGTATTGGGTAGCTGCAGGGCCTTGGCGACAATCCCCCTCGCAATATTCGTGTCAATAAGGGCTTTTCTCGTTTGAAGATATTCGGACCGCAACGCGTCTATACGCGGCGACGCTGCAGGCATCTGAACCTCAAAACGGTTACCGGCCAAGCGACGCCAAGTCAGATTCAACAAGCCCTGAGGGTCAGCACGGTCCTTTAGAACCTCGATTGTCTGCTCGATAACCCGCTGGGCGTTGGCATCAGCGGGGACATCAACTTCGTAAATAAAAGTGGTTCCGCCACGCAGGTCGAGACCAAGTTTCAACGTTTTCGCCGGTGGATAGACCATCAGGCACGCCCCGGCCAGGATGAGGACAATTAGCAGGAGCAACCATTTCCAACGGGCTGAGTCATTCATGGGGTGTTAAAACCAGATGTTTGTAGAAAACTCTCTGTCACGACTGCCTAGCACCTATTTCTCGGCCTCTTGGTCATCGAGCACGGCCTGAATAGCACTGCGCGCGAACTTAATGCGGATGTTCGCGTTTTCGTCGACTTTGATCACGATTTCGTTATCTCGGACCTCCATCACCGTGCCCAGAATGCCACCAACTGTTTGAACCTTGGATCCCTTCGCAATAGCAGCCAGCATCTTGGCACGTTTCTTCTTTTCTCGGCGTTGTCCACCCATGAGGATGAACCAAAACACGGCAAAGATGGCCACAATAAAGATTAAAGACGACATCCCACCCCCTTGAGAACCGGCCGGAGCGGTGCCCCCGGTGCCGACAGATTGCCCCTCCACGGCGTTCTGGCCTGCTAGTGGGCCCTGATCTGGCAGGCTGAGCGGCTTGTCAGCACCTAGAGAGCCGCCATCTTGCTGGGCGAGGATGAGTGGAATTTGATTGATCATGGTTGGTTTTACCTTGTATTACTTGGTTTGAGTTGACCTCTGCCGGACGGCAAAGCCGATTGGGGTTATTTATGCAATTGCCCAAGCGGGCCCGTCAGCAACTCCGGTATTCAAGGGGAATCCGAGGGAACTTCTGGGGACAGTTCCGGGGGGAGTTCCGGGATGTCAGTAGCAAACGCAGTTGGCCAACGCTGTTGGACCAAAGGCCAAGCATTGTGGGCGATTGCGTAGCGGATGTCCAGCAGGAATCGCTGGAAATGGCGAATGTTATGGGCGCTGGTCAGGATCGGACCCAGCATCTCGCCAGACATGAAAAGATGCCGCAGATAGCTACGACTGTAACCGCCACCGCAGGCCGGACAGTCACAAGCCAGATCGAGCGGCGCCGGATCATCCGCAAATCGAGCATTACGCAACTTGATCCGGCCTGTGGAGGTGAATGCATAGGCATTGCGCCCATTTCGAGTCGGTAGTACACAATCGAACATGTCGATACCGGCTCGAACCGCAACCAGAATGTCACGTTCATATCCAACGCCCATCAGATAGCGTGGTTTGGCCTGGGGCATCTTCGGTGCCACATGCTGAACCACCTTCTTGATCCCCTCATGCCCCTCGCCAACCGACACTCCGCCAATGGCAAAACCCGGCAAATCATGACTACAAACTTGCTGCAAGCACCAATCACGCTGATCAAGATCGACCCCCCCTTGGATAATGCCGAAAAGCGCCTGGTCATGTGACCGCTTGTGCGCATCAACACATTGATCCAGCCAACGGACACTACGCTGACAGGCCTGTTGTACACGAGCTACGGACTCTGTACTGGCGCCTGGCCCAGAAGATCCCCGTAGCTGGGTCTGGTCCTCTTGTTCCCGCAGGCCAGTCATCGCCGGCGGGCAGTCGTCAAACGCCATGATAATGTCACCACCCAACTCGTTTTGCGTTTGGATAGCTCTGGCCGGTGTCAGTTTGATTGTCGCCCCATCGATATGACTGGAAAAGATGACGCCCGTTTCAGAAACGGTATTAATGTGAGCAAGACTAAAGACTTGATAGCCACCAGAATCAGTCAAAATGGGGGCAGGCCATCGCATCCACTTGTGCAGGCCACCCCGCGCTTCAATCAGTGGTGAGCCAGGACGCAACATGAGGTGATAGGTATTGGCAAGAATGATCTGGCTCCCCAGATCACTGACCATGCCGGGCATCAGGCCTTTGATCGTGGCCTGAGTTCCCACCGGCATAAATGCCGGCGTATCAAACGTACCATGCGGCGTCGTCACCCTGCCAATTCGCGCAGCGCTATTCTTGCAACCTTCGAGAATGTCGAACGTCAGGGCCGACATGACGACAATCATAACGTCAAGTTGATCAGATCAAGACCAAGGCGGGAAATGAAAAGATCCCGGCTTTCATCAACCAGATTGCTTCCCGGTGAACCACGAAATTTCCAGATCATGCTCATGGTTCGCAGCCTTAATAAAAAGGACTAGCTGACTCGACGCTGGCGTTCAGTGGCTTGTTTGAGAATACGTCGCTCATAAGGGCTGAGCTTGTGCATTCCCTTGTCGCGCACCTTATCCAGGATGCGATTGACCTGCGTATCCTCCTTGGAAACCTGTGCCCTCCGCTGCTGTGCCTTGCGCTGCTGGTGCTTAGCTGCAATCTGCGTGAAACGCCCCTGCTGAACAAAATTGAGTAACTGTGGTTTTTTCACAAGGAGAAAGCCCAGTGCGGCACCGCCGAGATGAGCAGCGTCGCCACCAGCATTGGTGGACCCGACAATCACTGCAAGAATTGAAAAGCCCAAGAACACAAGTGCCATCGTTCGCATTGACATCGGTATGGGAGGAAATAACAGCATCACTCGCCGGTGTGGATACAGGACAGCACACCCGACAAGAATGCCAAATATTGATCCGGAAGCCCCAACAATCTGCACTTCATCTGGATGTATCCCACGATGACTAAGTGCTCCTACATCGAAAATCAGTTCTGGTGACATCAACCCTATGAGGGCAAAAAGAACCCCTCCACACATCCCGCAAAGCAGATAAAACGCCATAAAGCGGCGACTTCCCCACCAACTTTCCATCAGGCGGCCAAAGAAATATAGACCAATCATGTTGGTCAACAGGTGCATGAAATCCCAATGCAGGAACTGATAGGTCACCCATCTCCACAGTTGTAGATCATAAATTGCCTTCTGGATGGAAAACGACCCAAGACTTTCCGGAGAGATGGCATACCCACGGGTGCTACCGGAAAATATTGAATCCAACACGAACACCACGCAATTAATACCAAGTAACCACGTTACAACTGAATATCCACTCGACACACCACCAAATGGCCGACTGGGCTCATAGGAATCGCGGTTGTAATCTCTTTCGTCCCAGGCCATCAGCTGTTTGGACTCCAATTCGCCGCATAGTAAAGGAGCGTGGCAATGGTCTTGGCATCACGAATGGTATTGTCCGCCACCATCTTCATCGTCTGCTTGAAGTCAACAACTTGTGGCGTAATACGCTCATTTTCGTCGAGATCCTGTCCTACATGAGACAAATCTCGGGCCACAAACGCGTGCATTGTCTCCGTGCAAATGCCAGGCGAGGTAAAGAAGTCGATCAGGTGCCCCATATGTTCGGCCTGATAACCAGTTTCCTCGATGAGTTCCCGCCGCGCTGTCTGCAGAGGCGATTCACCTGGCTCGGTGGTACCGGCAGGAAGTTCCCAGAGTGTTTCACCAACGGCAAAGCGTTCGTTGCGAATCAATACAACTGAATCAACGCTCAGCAGTGGCAAAATAACCACGGCATCCGACGTAATGCAGACATCACGCTTGACCGTAGATGGCACATGGTCGGTCCCGATTGCACCGGGTAGTTCCACTTGGTGCACATCAAACCGGATACCATCATAAACACATTTAGATTTATTATTTCTTTTCTGCAATTCTGCTGTCATTTCAAGTGAATTCATTGACCGTATTTATTTGCCAACCGCTGCATTTCACTGCGATAAGGATCACCGCCAAGAGTCTGATCCGAAAGGCGTAATTTGCGTACCCGCAACGGGATATCCTGTGTATATTGATCCATGGCTTCGCAGATCTGAAACCAACGCATCCAGGCATTCCACCACAGGTCCGGATAAGGCGGCTGATCGAAACTCATGATAATCCGCTTGAAATGCTGACCGGAGGCTGTCAGGTTTTCAGCTTCATGGAGGTTAAACAATGTCTCCCCCGCCTCGTGTGCAAGTTGAGCATCGTCAGGGAAGGTCCCAAGCAACGGATCAAGTATGCGTAGAGCATCAGCACCGCGACCGGCAAGCCGCAGAGATTTCGCCGAAATCAACTGATAGGGCAACATTTCCTGTTCACTCAAAGCCTGTCGCTTGGCCCATTGAAGTAGAAGGTCAGCCAGATGAGAAGCCGTCCGGGCCATGGTCGCCGATTGCTGTTCCAGTAACCGTTTACGATCTGTCACCATTTCAACAAATGCCACACCGTTTAGGTCATCCACCTTTTGATTCAAGGCAACCAGGTTCTCGTTGATCACCCGAGCCGCCGCATCGGGAAATTGGTCCATCATCTTCTTTGCCTGATCAGCACACTGCTCATACTGGTTGTCACTGGCCAGAGCAAAGATGCGTTTACTCCATACCCGAGCCATCAGATCACGATTTTCACCGGCGGCGGCAACCACATCATCAATAATCGCAAGAGCCTCCGTTGGCCTCTGCATGGCCAATGCTAGGTCAGCGAGAAGCAACCGATAATGACTGGCAGCATTGTGCTGTTGTGGGCTGCTGTCTGCCATCGCCATGGCACGATCAGCTTCTTCAATAAGTTGGGCAATATCCGACCGGATCTGCCGGACGCTTGCGATCTGTTCTGTTGCCGGCACTCCGCGAAGGCTCTTGACCTGCAAACTCAGAATCTGCCGCCTCGCTTCAAAGTAGAAAGTATGGCCGAACGGCACCCGCAATAACATCCTAATAGCTTCTTCTTGCTGACCCTGTGGAAGCAATACATCTATCGCATAGTCATACCGTTCCTGGTCAGCAGTGGTACTGGTTCCAAACTCAGCAAACAACACCTGCACAGCTCGCTGATAATCCTCAGCAACCACATGGTGCGTCCGGGGATCCTGATAACATCGCTTCAACTGAGCAACGGCTAAGCCAATTGCATTTTCGGCATCTGCTTGATCCGGCATGCTTTCTGCCAGATCAATCCACAAACGAGCAGCTTCAATGGTATTGTCGACATTGGAGCTATCTTCGAGGTAAACCGCCATCCCCAAGTTGTACAGCACCGCAGCTTGCAAATTACCCGGCAAATCCTTTCGTTCCAACAGGCTGCGGAGGGATCTGATGGCACGATCAACGCTCGGCCTGGCCTGCGCCATAAAACCTTGTGCTTCGTCATTTTCATTACGGGCTGCTGCTTGTAATGCTTGGTTGACAAGATCTTGGGCGTCAGCACGGGCGGTCTGACCAATACCCAACACCACCACGGCAGGTAGCCGGCTTAGATTGACGTCGATGGGAATACTGTCTGCCCACCGCCGATAGATATAAAACCTTAGTGGTTCAGCCTGAGTTGCAAGTGACGGACGTGACAACAGTGATTCATACACGCTGTAAGCTTCGCTGTTGTTTGGATCACCTGTCCCAGCTGTTGATGTTTTAAGTATTAAATGTTTCAGATCAACCACTAACAGGCGTGTCAGCAGTGTTTTCACGAGGGAGCTGTCGTCAGCAAGTTGCTCCAGAAGGCCAAAGGCAGCCGAACGCTGGCCGACAAGGTTCATTGCCTTGGCCCGGGCAAGTTTCGCGACCAGCGTATTAAGATCCGCCTGACCTACGGCAATAACCTTATCCAGGTTATCAAGCGCCACATCGTAATGACCTAAAAGGACCTGAGCCCGCCCGGTTAAACAAAGACTTGCATACCGAATCCCATTGGGGTCCCGAGTGTCCGTAACAAACTTTTCAAGCCGCTGAACAGTCAGTTCGTGGAGACGTTGGCGTTCGGCCACCGCATCCTGGTGCTGGTTGCGTACGAATGGATTGTGACCGAGATTCTGATAGTAGTGATGCTCGTCATTTAACAATGCCACGTAATGTGCAGCGTGCGCCAAAAAAAACTGGGTCCGTAACGCGTAATACTGATTAATCATGCGGTTCCACAAGCCAGTATTGATCCGCTTGGCGATGTGATCTGCTTGCCGGGGCAGCTGGGTTTGAAGTTGACTGAATCGATAATCCGCATCGGCAAGCTGTTCATATGCTTCAACAACTGCGGTTTTGAACGCTCGCACCTGTTGCTCTGTGGGGACGGCGAATTCAAAAAATTCAGCGGCGTTCTGTTTTACTGCCTGCAGATAATCAAATAACAGGAGTTCAGAAAGATCCGTCTGCCACATGGGACGCTGTTCATGATCCGGATATTGCTTAATCAGCTCACGCAAACCGGCCAGTGTCCGGTCAAATGACTCGAGCCGCTGCCCCGGCATCTGCCCGGCACGCCCGTATAAAATCTTGTGTTGGGCAATCTGGATTTTCTTGGTAATGACTGGGTCATCGGGAGGTTCAGTGTTGACCAGATGCAACAACAACTCGCTCATGCCCTCGCGAGTCAGCACATCTATAAGCATCGACTGATCGAGCCTCGACACCTGCCCTTGGGTCGCTGGGGACATCATCCCCAGCAGGCATATCAGTAATACAAAGGTGAATCGCTTCATGGGGAAGAATGAACGGATCAGTCAGCGCCTATTGTGTTTGGGCAAACGCAATGTTTTTGTAATGAGCTCGTACTGCGGTGTTAAAGGCATTAACCACGTGCTGCCATCGAACCTCCTGGTCAGGCCGAATAACAATCGGATCACTGGGTTTGTGGACTCCGACGGTCCGCCCGGCATCTTTGTCGTATTGAAGACTCACCAACCTGTCATACAGATGATCGAAGTCTCGCACGAGCCCATATTGGTCGAGTTCGATCTGATATTGTGTTTCATGGTGGGCGGTAACGTAAATATCCAACGGAGGGGTAGGTGGCTCCATGGGTGATGCCGTACCTGACCCGCGGGGAAGATTGGCTGTCAAAATACCTTCGCCGGGTGTGAAATTCGCGGTAACAACAAAATAGATCAACAGCAGGAAAATCACGTCGATCATGGCAGTCAGATTCAATGTGATCTTCGGCGGCTCCAGGTTCTCACGTGAACGGATCTGGCGGGAAGCCATCGACACGTCGACTGCCTCAACTTTTACCGGTTGTTCAACCATTACGGTGCATCCACCTGAAAACTTGGTCCATGATCGGGCAGATAGGAAACCAGATGAACCGTTCCGATTCCCGCAGCTGAAATTGCCCCCAACACCGGTTCGACCTGGTCGTAATGCAATGCTGCATCAGCACGCAGCAGCACTTCCAACTTGCTGTTACCCTCATCATCGGTGGGCGCGTTATCAACGGCGTAAATCAGGTCCGCCGTCACCAATTCCATTTGATCCACTTCAAATTGCTTTAGACCGATCTGCACCAGTACCGCAGTCCCAGGCCATTCAAGGTGGTTCTGCTGCCGATCCACCTTGTCATATGGGGCAGGAGCCACGTTAACTACCAGCCGTTTGGCATCATCTAACTCCCGCACCTCAGGCTTGTTCAACTCCGGCACAATCATTTCCACGGATTCTTCTGCAATAAAATTGCTGATGATCATGAAAAATATGATCAATAGAAATGTGACGTCAATGAGCGGCGTCATGTTCATTTCCGGCTTGGCTGGGCGGTATGGTTTGGTTTCCATCTCTATGGTTTCAAACGTATAACACATCGTCACGACACTACTGGCTGATACACGGATGATCATCCATCTGGCTTGGACGTCGTACGCTGTCGTATACCAGCCGTCGAGGACGACGTGGTGTTTTGTGTCCGGACCGGCTTAAATGGTTTTTTCTGCCATTACCAGAGCATCCGAAGTGAGGGCATCAACCTTATTTCTAATCAGGGCATAACCCGCCAAGGCCGGAATCGCCACGACCAAACCCCAAAATGTAGTCACCAAAGCGGTGGAAATCCCTGCAGCCAGTTCCTGGGGTTCAGGCCTACCGGTTGCACCTACAAGCTTTTGGAAGGCAACGATCATGCCATAGACGGTGCCGAACAGACCCATCATGGGTGAGATATTCCCGATAACATTGAGATACTCAATTGGCCGCAGCAGGCGGCTCGTTTGGGCGTCGGACTGTTCCTCAAGTGCATGTTGCATAGCACTGTAACCATGGCTTGCCTGACCGATTGCACTGCTAACAAGTTTGGCCAGATAAGAAGGGTCTTTCGCTGACTGATCGATGGCTTTCTGGAATTGCTTGGCCGCCAACATCTTCCGGAGTTGATCATGGAGTTCCATCGGGATCATCGTTGTCCGCCGATAGTCGATCATGAGTTTCATCACATAAGCGATCGTAAATAATGACATGAGAAATAGAACAATGATGATGATCTGACCCAACAGGTCACCGGTGATAAAGAACATCTGAAAATAATTAATCACGCTCTTCGAATCTGCCGCACCACTGGGCGGAGTTGTCTGAGCTGCAGCCAATGGCGCCATTACCAACACGGTCCCCAACGTGAACTTTGCGGATAGTTGCATAGTGCCTCCTTATTATCAGTTCACAAGAACCATTAAATGTCCTAGCGGCTTTTGGAGAGATGCTCAAGCCTTTGGGCCAAGGCCGGATCAGTTTCCTGATCTATATAGGTTCGAGCACTCTCTAACAACTTTTGAGCCAGGTCCGGCCTACCAATCTTCTGGTGGATATAGCCTGTTTCCAATAATGCCGGCCCCACAAAACGACTCGTGGGGAAATAAGTCATGATGCGCATCATGTCGAGCGCGCAGTCCATATACCGCTTGCGATCATTGTGAGTTTCGGCCAGGGCAAGCTGCCCCATGGCACGCTGATAGAGTCGCAAAGACATATACTTTGTGGACCCATTGAGTTCACGTTCCAGATCTACGAGGGCAGCGTCATACTGCCCCTGAGCAAGCTTTCGGGTGATGGCGTCATCCAGGTCCAACACCTTCGATAACGTAACCACGGATGATCTGCGTTGAATTTTGATTGTTGAACCCGGGGCCACGGTGTCAATCATTGGCTTAGATACCGTCCGTGTTAGCCTTGGCGAGGCGTGCAGGCGGCTGCGCATATCTTTAACAAGTTGACCGGCCAATCCGGTCTGTTTTTCTTGTGCTTCGGCGAGTAATTGTTCTATCTGTTCGGCATCTTCAGGGACGAGTTGCTCAAATGACATTTGAGTTGACTGAACAAAGTAATAGGGATCCGCGCTGTGCTTCATCAATTGCAGTAAAATATCGGTAGCTTCCACGGTTCGAAAAAGGCGTTGTGCCACCTGAAATTGGCGGTACAGAACCCAATCACGAAGCCAGGATTCTTTAAGTTTTTTCACCAAACTCGCCAGTAGACGAAAAGCTTTTTCATTTTCCTGCTCATCAAATGCTTTTTGAGCGGCAGCCAGTCGTGGATATCGATCAATCTTCAACCCCCCAACACGCTCAAGTTTGGTGTTGACTGATGCACCACTTTCGTTCAAATGAGTGACATGCCCCCCTTCAATGCCTTTAACCAAAGCATCTTTGAACCAAAGGTTTCCTATTTTAATCTGGTCGGCAAACGCCCATGACGCCAGTAAAGTTGCGACGAGCACCGTCATCGGCCACCGCCATGTCCAGGATGCAATAGGATCACGTTTCATCGAAGCTCTCTTTCCGAAACAAACCGGTACAAACCACCACTCTCCGTTGCAATCAATTCCATCGTAGCCTTGAATCCTTTAGCCACCAAAGGATCCGGGTAGACAAATTGGATCGTGTTGATCTTTGTCTTATGACGGTTGGTCTTGCGAATGGCCCGAAGCAGTCGTCGTTGGTCAACCTCATAAATCCCCTTACCAGTAATGTTGTCTGAAAGCAGATAGACCAGTTGGGGCCGATACTGCAACGCCCTCTTGATCGCTTTGACCGGATCGCTGCCATGACCAGCCACTATGTGGCCGGATTCCGGATCGAGCCAGTCCATCAACTGCTGCTTATTGGGCCCATCAGCCGTTTTTAATCGGGCGGGTGGAAACTCGAGCAATTTCCCACCCTGAAAGAATATCACGGTGAACCACTGTTCTTCAGTCAATTGCATGACGGATCGCTTCAACTCGTTAATCGCGTCATCCAATGTATCAATCAGCGATCCTGATGCATCAATCACATAGACGATCTTTCGCGCATTGCCTCCGATACCATAAAGACTTGTCTGCAGTCCAGTCCCACTGCGGATAGCAGAGCCAAATGGACTGACCTGACCAGCCGAAGCACCCAGAGTCCCAATCAGTTGGCTGGTATCCGGAGTATTGCTGGTTGTTAGCCGTGCCAGGGTATTTTGAGTTACACGTGGTTGGCGACGTGATGTCTCTTGCTTGAAGGTTTTTCTTGGTGTCGGGTTCAGCCGGAGTGGTGCCGTCGGAGTTGCGCTAAGCCGCGCATCGGGAATAATCACTTCCTCATCATCCAGTTTGTACCGTACCGACCAGACAAGAAAAATAGCTACCAACACAATCACCACATGCAGTAGTAATGAGGTTGTCCACGGCAATAGCTTAAACAGGACCTCACGCACCTCTGGGGAGGAACCCGACGGTTCTGGGTTTCCGGCTATGGCTTGTGAGCGTTGAGTATTTTCCATGGGTTCGACTGGTTCCGGCGGAAGCGATGAGGACGAAGGGCTGGCTGGGTCGCTGCCAGCAAAGAAAAACCCAGACATCAAGGCATCTCCTGGCCGATTCGCACCCCAAGGACACCAAGCGGTACGGCAGAATCAATCAGATTAAGCAGCCGGCCAATCAATCTCAAGAATCTCGCACGGATATTGAACAACCGCAAGCGTGCGATGTCCAGTTATTACCACTTCCTTTTTGCGATTTGTAGCTTCCCGGCCAAACCGGATATTCTGATCTAATCTTATGAATGTTTTACGGTTTGAAAACGGTCGGTCACTGACTCTTGATCGCCCTCGAATCATGGGGATCCTAAATGTCACACCAGACAGCTTTTCCGATGGTGGCAGTTGGATCGATCCGAGCGTGGCGGCAGCTCATGGGCTACAGATGGCTCGTGAGGGGGCGAATGTGATCGATATCGGCGGCGAATCGACGCGGCCAGGATCACAACGAGTCAACACTGACGAACAGATTCGTCGCGTTGAGACAACGATTAAGCAATTGCGGCACCAACTTGATTTGTACAACTTTGAGTCTGTCGCCATCAGCATTGACACGACGATGGGAGCAGTGGCAGCAGCAGCCCTAAACGCCGGCGCTTCCATTATCAACGATGTGTCAGCCGGTCGTGATGACGAGCAAATATTCAAATTAGCAGCTTCCCGATCGGCACCGCTGATTCTCATGCACATGCGTGGCACCCCCATGACAATGCAGGAGAATCCCCAATATGACAATGTGGTCGGTGAGGTGGAGACATTTTTACTGGATCGGGCAGTTCGAGCCCAGGCGGCGGGGGTAAATCGTGACCAGATCATGATCGATCCAGGCATTGGATTCGGAAAAACTGAGGCCCAAAATCTTGCCTTGCTTGCCGAGTTACAGCATTTTGTCGCAACCGGTTATCCGGTTCTTCTGGGAACAAGCCGCAAGCGGTTCCTTCGTTCCCTGACCAAGCCCCCCCAAGGACAAGCACCACGACCTGAAGAAATAATGGGCGCGACCTGTTCAACCACATCCTTGGGGGTAGCCGCTGGTATAGCAATGTGCCGAGTCCATGATGTCCTACCCAACCGACAGGCATCTGATGTCGCCTGGGCCATACGGGTCAGTGGGAAAAACCACCTTGATTCCGCCAATGATCCAGCTGAATGCTGCCCATAGCTTTAATTCAACCTGTTTTAATTTAGCATGAAATGAGGATTGAAATTTCTCTTGCCAATTGAAATCGGGTCCACAATACCACTATAATTCTTTAGGTTCTTATCGGACGATTTTAAGGAATTTAAGATGTATTTTGTTATTTTAAAGTAGTTTATGATGTTGACGCCTGTCTTGATAAACCTTCAAGCAGTCGGAACCGGTTTGGCGATATCTTAAGTACACATACAGTCATCGAGCAGATGACTAACCACTAAACTGTACCCTACTGCTTAATAGTTTCGGATAAACCGGTAACTGGTGGAGAAGCGAGGAGTGTGAACCATGAGCGATCCGATTGCCTCAATTGGCCAATCTAAACTACCCACAATTGGTCGTACCGATAGCGCTGCGCCAGACCATGCACCCGACCCGCAGAGAGCAAGAAAAACCGATCAAGTGGATCTATCCGTTAGAGCCCAGTTACTTAGCAAACTATCCCAAATGCCGGATGTGCGTCAAAATCTGATCGATCAGGTCAAATCGCAAATCGAAGCTGGGGTATATGAGGCGCCAGAAAAGATTGATGCCGTGCTCGAGGAGTTGATGCAAGATCTCGCCTAGCACCTCTGCCAACCAAGCCGCCACGCCACGATGTATTTAAGTGATTTAAAAACAATACTTTGCAACAATCACGCTACTGGGTAACACCGCTGGCGGACCAGATCAGCCGGTTCTTCCCCCGGAAATCCACCTAGAGTGCACAGATAAAACGGCTTGTGTGTTGTTGCCCATGCCATACCCGGTTATATTCTTGGTGAATTTAATAATGAACGTGCCAATAGATGGCCTTAAGGAAATGGTCTTGGTAACTTCAATGTCGATTGAAACTCAAAGATTACAGCCCGCTGACGTTTGCGAGCTACAAAGAAGATGGTGACGTCCACCAACAGTCAAATCTGGCTGCTGGTTAAAATCACCAAGTTGGAGTATGTGTTATGAAGCTCTATGTGGGAAATCTCAACTTCCGAACTGACGAGAATGGGCTACGCGAAACATTCGAAGCACACGGTGAAGTTGAAGAAGCTGTGGTAGTTTCCGATCGTGAAACCGGCCGTTCGAGAGGTTTCGGGTTTGTAACCATGCCCGATGACAGCCAGGCCAACGCCGCCATCGAAGCCTTGAATGGCACGGAACTTGAAGGGCGTACGCTCAATGTAAACGAGGCACGGCCACGCCCAGCAGGTGGCCCCCGAGGTCGACAATAATCCGTGTCGTCCGGGTGCATGTTACCCAATCTGTTTTGGTGGGTGCTTTCTAAAATTTGCTTTTTTTTCCGCGCAGCACATTAGGCTAGCGGAAAAGCTTGGGGTGCAACTAGATTTAGGTTGATTAGATGAAATCACTTAACTTGTTGTTACTAATAAAAAGAATAAGAAACATTACATCATCTACCCACCACTGTCCGGCCAGACAAATCCCTCAGTCAAGTCATAACCGCGACCCGCATGGTACCGGTGGTTTTACACTCATTGAGTTGCTCGTTGTGATTTCGATCATTTCCCTGCTGATTGCAATGCTCCTGCCGTCAGTCGAAAAGGCCCGCGCATCAGGCGAGCAGGTTGTATGCCAGACCAACCTGCGGCAGATGGGCATTGCCATGGCAGGTTATGTCAATGAGTGGGATGATTGGCTGCCATACTACGAGGCCTGGTACGATGATCACCATCAATCAAAATTAGTTGTCAACCCTGATGGCAGTTGGTATTGGCGAAAGGGCTGGGAGGACATCGGCGCGGTTATGTCTGCATACCTCAACTATTCAAACGATGCCAACTCGGACCTAATCAACACGGATCGAGGTTTGACGTGTCCTTCCTGGATTGGACAACTGGAACTAAGTGGAGACAGTGAATACGCCACAAAAGTCCGTACAATCACACGCATCGCCATTGGGCAACACCTGGTCCCCTATGCTTACAACACCTTCTATCTAGGCGCACAGTGGAGCGTCAGCAGTGATGCAAAAAATTGGTTCTATCGGAAGAAATCGTACATTCAATATCCCAGTAATATTATCACCGATGGCGATAATGCGTACTCCTTTCCTGCAACCAATACGCCTTTCCATTACTGGGGACTGATTAATCGAACCGCTCCCATTGAAAACTCCCGTGATGACAAGACCCCCAGTACAACTGATATGCTGCCTGATTTTCGCCAAGAACTACGGTATCCAATTGGCGAGCGGCACCTAGAAGGGGCCAACACGGTGTGTTTGGATGGGCATGCAGATTGGATGCAGCAGGAAAACTGGCACGCAGCGGATGCTGATCATCGCTGGCGCGAACTCAATACGCCATTTACCAAGCGGATCAAAGAGTAAACATCACGTCCTGAATACCGCTGGTTGGTTCAGTTAAATTCAATCGCCATAACAGACCACACTTTAACACTTGGCATTGGCTTGGTTTGCTTGAACCATCGCAGCAACCAGCCCACGGAGGTTTGACGGGTCCGCTTCCACGTTGAGCGTCCATCCCAGATCACGCACAGTCTGGCTGGTAATTGGCCCAATTGAGGCAATTTTAAGATCTTGAATCAAATCGCACTCGCTCCCAAGCATCTCCGCCATATTCGTCGCGGTTGAAGAACTGGTAAATGTCATCCAATCAACCTCCTTGCAACGCAACGCTGCCAGAACATCACTGGACAATCTTTCAGCACGCTTCGTCTCATAGATGGCCAGATCCTTCACATGACCACCTGCCTGGTTGAGCATTTCACGCAGTTTCGGGCGGGCAATGTCCGCCCGAAGGAGTAGAAACTTCCTGTCTTTCACAAAACCAGCGTCAATTAGTTGCTGGCCAAGTGATTCAGCCACATAATGCGGTGGAACAAGATCTGCTTGAATCCCGAGTCGGGCTTGCAATTCAGATTCGGTTGCATCACCAATTGCAGCAACCTTGACCCCAGCCAGGTCGCGTGCATCAAGCGAAAGGAATCCAAGTCTTTTCGCCAACGCTTCGACACCGTTGACACTAGTTAACACAAGCCAATCGAACTGATCAAGATGAGTTATCGCCTTATCGATCTGGCCCCAATCTTTCGGAGGCTTAAATTCAATGGTTGGTGCCTCAAGTACATGAGCACCTAACTCAGAGAGCAAATCGTACAACTTTGATGCTTGATGACGGGTACGTGTAATCACCACCCGCTGTGAAAATAGTGGTCGCTGTATATAAAACTCCAGACCTGGCTCAGAAATAGCCGCCACGGGTCCGACCACCATGATTGCAGGACTTTTCAAGTTGGCCTGCTTCATGGCTTTTGTTGCCTTGGCCAGATCACTGCGGATACAACGTTGTAGTGGCGTAAAGCCACGTTCAACCACGGCCACCGGCGTCTGTGCAACAGCACCATACCCATGTAACGCATCAGTAATTTCCTGCCAACGACCAACAGCCATAAAGAAACAGACCGTCCCGCCGGCCTGGATCAATTCTGCCAGTGCCCGGTAGTCGACCTGTGCCTGCCCCTTGGTTGGATCCTCGTGACCGGTCACAAATGTGACGGTGCTTGCCACATCGCGTCGGGAAACCGGAATACCCGCGGCCATTGGCGCCGCAATGCCGGAGGTGACACCCGGCACGACTTGGCAGCCAATCCCACTTCGTGTGACTGCAGCCACCTCTTCTGCGCCACGACCGAATAGATAAGGATCACCACCCTTTAGCCGAACGACAAAATATCCTTGCTTGGCCCGATCAATCAACAACGCATTAATTTGGTCCTGCGATAACTTATCGGGCTCTCCACGTATACCAACCGGCACGTATTCAGCATCTGGACGAACCTCGTTTAGCAGGCGGGGATTGGCCAACATGTCGTAAACAACCACATCCGCCAGCCGCAGCATGCGTAATCCCAGAACAGTTATCAGCCCTTCATCGCCAGGACCGGCACCAATCAGACAAACCCGGCCGGTTGGATTTTCTTTCGATATGGTCATGGCGAGTAAATCTTGTTGGTTATAACGCCGATGCAGGAAATAGCAGCTTTGACAATTGAAACGGTTTCAAGGAGTTGCCCATGTCCATGCAGAATACGCTTAAGCTGGCCCACCCAAATAATAGCGATGTGATAACCTCGGAACGCCGCGTGGCGCAACGACATACAATGTCAGGTCGGGTAACGGCATTGCGTAGCGAACAGATCGCAGGGGACCGCCGCAATTGTATTTGCTCATTGGAATTAATGGACATGTCTGATGCCGGCGTGGGGGCCCAGGTGGCTGAGCCACTTCCAATTGATTCGAATATCACTATTTTCTTTCCGCCCCACGGACCTGAACGGGGATTCAACCTCCGGGGCCGCGTGGTTCGCTGTGATCCGACGGAGACAGGGCACCAGATCGGCGTCTTCCTTGAGAACAAGATCGCGGCATAACCCATTATTAATCAATAGCCTTGCCGAACCCTGATTGTCGCCCTCAATGCAATACACCTGTCAGTTTTTTCAGCGTCTCGCTAAGATGGCTGAAGCTTTCCTCCAACGCCTGCGGGATGACGCGGACCTGGCCTGTCACCTGCATAAAGTTCGTGTCGCCCCCCCAACGTGGCACCACATGCACGTGCAAGTGACCGGGCAAACCTGCCCCGGCACAACGGCCGACATTAATCCCGACATTTAGTCCTTGTGGATTTAACCCTACGCGCAACAGTTGTTCCGACAGGGCCACCAGATCGATCAACCCCGTGCGATGGATCGATTCCAGGTCAGACAATTCCATCACATGTGCAATCGGCGCAATTAACAGGTGTCCATTGGTATACGGATAGCGATTCAAAAGAATGACGCCGCGCTCATCATTATGCAAAACTAATCGTTGCCTGGCATGCTCACTATCCGCCTTCCCAGCAACCGCATCACAAAGAAAGCAGGTTGAACTGGAATTTCCGGAACCTAATTGTGGAGCATCCGAATCACCTGATGCTTCCAACTGACGGAGGTAATCCATCCGCCACGGCGCCCATAGATTCTCATTACTCATAAAGTCAGGTTACACCCGACAAGGCCTTTGGCCAAACCCGATCACGTCGCAAGCGGCCTGGCAGCCATCTACTCGTGACCGTAGGTTTGATCAGACTGCGATGGCAGATAAGCCTTCAGTTCATCGACGGCTGTACGCTCCGAAAGTGGATACTCGGTGATATAGCTGGCTCGGGCCAACAGGTGGGTCGCGGCGGGAGTGGTCAAAAACTGAAACGCAATCGCAAGCAGACCACGTATCACCACCCCAACCGAGGTGGGAACAAAAAAGAAAACGGCCGCCAGGATAATCAACGAAACACCCAGCGTCCCTGCCTTGCCCGCCGCGTGCATTCGGCAAAATATATCCGGAAAGCGCAACAAGCCGATCGACGCCACGACCATCAAGAATGTTCCGACGATCATCGGTACGGCTACAATGATTTCAATGATAGATGGCATCAGAATACCCGACCTTTCTCCAGATACTTGGCAATGACCGCAGACCCGAGAAAGCCCACAAGCGTCAGAATCCAAACCGCATCAAAATAAAACGTCTGCTTCCACATAATGCACAACGCACATATAACCCCGATGAATACGCTGGTAAGCGTATCGAGGGCCACAGCACGATCCGCAGCCTTTGGGCCAATGACAATGCGATACACACACAAACCACCACTGATCAACAAAGCCGTCAGGCAAATCGCGCACACGTTCTGCAAAAAAGCACTCATTGCAACTTCAGGCATACCTAGGCTCCTACAACAGAATCTTTTACTCGCGTCCATTTGAGCAGGTTGGCTTCGAGCATCTGTTTAACATTCTGTCGGACTTCTTCAGTATCTTCACCTATGTCCAATACGTGGATCACGATTACGCGACGGTCCTCCGGCACGTGTACGGAAATCGTTCCGGGCGTCAGCGTGATCGAGTTCGCCAAGCTGGTCACCTCAAAATCTGATTGCGCCTCCATCGGAATAGCTAGAAACCCTGGTCGAATTTTCAACTGGGGGCTCATGACCAACCGGGCCACCTGAATGTTGGCGAAGATCAGTTCTCTAACAAACACCAGTACGTATCGAAAGAAATAAAAGCACCATTTCATCTGCGATGCTCCTTCGGTTGATCCCAAACCATCCGCATCGGGTCCCGTGATAGTTCACCGACCTCGGGCGATGTGTCCGCAACAGGCTCCCGGCCATTGGAGCCCAACACGGCTCTAATGTACCCTTGCGGATTAAGTACACTTCTTGCCGTGCGATGACCAAGTGACAGGATTGGTTGAGCACATAAACCCATAAGGATTGTCATGACAACTAAAACAGCCGTGGGAACCATCATGCCGTGATAGCTGAATCCAACGGTCTTGTGGCATTGATCGCGCCAAAACGCATAGGACCAGATTTTCATCATTGAATAAAGCGTCAAAAATCCCGTCACAAGTGCCACGAGCACAATCAGATAATTGCCACCTGTCAATCCGGCACGGATCAGCACCAACTTGCTAAAGAACCCCGAAAAAGGCGGCATGCCAGCCAAGGATAATGAAGCAATAATAAACAGGAGTGCCACACCGGGCGCCATGTCCAACAACCCGCCCATTTTCCTTATTTCCTGGGTACCACTAACCCGCTCAACGATTCCACCAACAAGGAACAGGCAGGATTTAACAATGATATGATGGACGATGTAGAAAATCGTACCGGCAATAGCAATCTCGGCGATCCTGGGATTTGCCGCCAGGCCTATCCCCATCACCATATAACCCACCTGACTGATAATATGCCACGATAAAATCCGCCGGATATCCCATTGGCACATCGCACCTAAAACACCCAGCAACATCGTAAAGCCCGACAGCACCAGTAACACGTTAATGGCAAATAGGTGCCCATCCTGGCGAAATACCATGATGAAAACGCGTAGCAGCGAATAGACTCCCACTTTTGTCAACAGGCCGGCGAAATAGCCACTGACACCTACGGGCACCACCGGGTAGGAATCAGGCAACCAGAAGAACAAGGGGAATATTGCGGTTTTCATTGCAAACACCACCAGCAACACCATCGATATGGCTGTCACCAGTCCAGCACGGCTACCGCTCAATGCCGCCGTCTTCTGTGCAAGGTCGGCGAAATTCAAGGTTCCCACCGTCGCATAAAGTAATCCACAACCAACCACGAACAACGTTGAGCCGATTGTGTTAATGGCAATATACTTCATGGTCTGAAGGACCTGCACTTTATTAGCGCCAACCATCATCATGCCATACGAACCAATCAGCATGACTTCGTAGGCCACAAAGAGATTGAACATATCACCGGACAGAAATGACCAATTCACACCCAACAACACAACTTGGAATAGGGGGTAAAAGAAATACTTCTGCTGCGTGTCCGTCACTGTCCAAAAGGTATAAACCAGGACCACAGTACCAACCAACATTGACAGGCAAAGCATGATGCAAGCCAGCCGATCGGCCACAAATACAATTCCAAACGGAGCCTCCCAACCCCCAAAACACATCGATTCGATACCTGACTGATCCACATGTAACAACAGCCAGAATACAAATCCGGTTAGCCACAGACATGAACCCAAACTGACTACTTTTTGCAACGTTCCTCGACCATTCAACAACGCAACCAACAGCGACGTGAACAGGGGGACAAGAATGGGTAACACCAGAAGATTCATTAAACCATCCTCAACGGGCCAGGCCAGGGTGTCTTTGATTCATGACCATGCTTACCGGTTCTACATGTAACCAATGCAGAATCAGGTTGTGCCACTTGGCTACCAAATAACACCTTCATCTACTCCACCGAATCATTTTCCACCTCCAAATTATTGGCCAGCAATTGCTCCGGATCATCTGTACCATAGTCTAGATAGACGCGATAGCATGTGGTCAAAAACAGTGCATTCACTGCAAAACTGATCACGATAGCCGTCAGAATAAAATCTGGCGGCAACGGATCCATCAGAGTTGAAATAGAGTTCGTGGTTGAATCCACAAACGGTGCAGTTTTATGTGATGAATAGCCACCACAGGCAATCATCACAAGGTTGGCTGCATTTGAATACAAGGCCAATCCCATCACGACACGGATCAGGCTTGGCCGCAGAATCAGATAGGTTCCACCACCAAACAGGACGCCAATCACAATGGCAATCGGCATTTCCATTCAATGGCCCTCCTGGCCTAGTTCCACAAAGATAGTCATCAACGTGCCGAATACAATTAGATACACGCCAACATCAAAAAATGTTGCGCTTGAAAAGTGAATGTCACCCATGACGGGAACATGTCTCTGCCAAACCGCATGGTCCATAAATGATCGCCCGAGCAACAATGGCACTGTCCCGGTAAAAACTGACACAAGCAACCCGACAACGGATATCTTCCACCATGCCCAACGTGCTGCACGTTCAATTCCAAATCCCAACAAGTACATTGCCCCCGCAGCGGCAACCAACACACCGGCGACAAAGCCGCCACCTGGTTGGCTGTGGCCCTGGAAAAAAATCCGTAGTGAAACAATTATCGTGATCGGCACGACGACCCGCACCACGGTCCGAAGAATAGGAGAGTTATTCATAACCGCATTCTCCTTCGCGTACGCAACAGGCCAAAAACGCACAAACCAACCACGACCAGCACCGTGATCTCGCCCATCGTGTCAACTGCACGGAAATCCACGATGATGACATTTACAGCATTTTGACCACCGGCGCCGTGAAATGCTCGACTTAGATATTCACCCGCCAGATTCTTCGTCTCCCGAAACGGTAAACTCGTGGCAAAAAGCACGAATATGAACATCGTCACTCCAACCGCACAAGAAATCCCAAGGTTCAACATCTTCTGAGCCGGTCGCAGGCGATCCTTTTTAAATGACGGCATATAAAACAGAATCAATAAAATGAAGATCGTCGAGACTGATTCGATCAAGATCTGTGTCAGCAGGATGTCTGGCGACCGATAGACCACAAAGATAAGGGCCACGAGAAACCCGGTAGCGGTCAAGGCAATTGCCGCTCCCAATCGTGTCCGTGCCACCACGACCGTAACCACGGTGATAACGAGTAAAATGCACAAACCAAAGCCACTCCATGGCATCTGACTCAGACTGATCGGCACAAGATCAAAGGACAACCGGAAATAGGAGATCGCCAGAATGCTCAAACCCACAAAGAAAAGTAAAATCCCGGAAAAGTACCAGCGCATTGAACCATTTTGCCAATAGCGGGTAAAACATTCGGCAAACCACGTCACGCCGTTAAGAACCTCATCCCATACAGTTTGCATTTCAGGAAAAAAATCGAACTGACGCTGGATTTGGCCCACCACTTCACGGGCTTTAAAAATCAGAATGCCAATTCCAATCGTGCAACACGAGAGGATCAGTGGACCCAAGTGATCTGCTGATGGGAACAGGGAAACACGGGCCTCAGCATGTACGTCTGATGACAACATGTTCACCAAGTTCTGTGTCAGTGGCCAGGCACTGCTGATCCCAACTGCAACCATCACGACAGCCAGAACCGCGGGAGGAATCCAAAGAAAAGCACATGGGGTGTGCACATCCCGAGCCTTGTCGCTCAATGGCCCCAGAAATACACCACAGATCAGCCTGAAGCTGACCGCAAAAATAAAGGCGTTGGCTAATACGCATGTGCCAATTACAAACCACTGCAAATACGGCCAGTTATGTAGGACGTCATTGTGAAGCAACTCGGCATATAGGGTCTCTTTGGCAATAAAACCGAAAAATGGGGGCAACCCTGCCATCGACAACCCTGCCAGCAGGCACAGGACAAAAACGATCGGCATCTTCTTTCGTAAACCACCAAGCTTGCGAATGTCCCGTGTGTGTGTGGCGTGTTCGACGATACCAACCACCAAAAACAGTGTGCCCTTGTATGCGGCGTGATTAAAAATCTGCAATGCATCTTGGCTTGCAGCATTGAGACCGTAGATCATCATCACCAACCCGAGTGATGAAATTGTTGTACGAGCCAACATCCCTTTTAAATCGTTTTCCCTGAACGCCTGGTATGCACCAAGGAAAAAAGTAAACAGACCTACAGTGATCAGAATTGGCGACCAATACGCGGACTGATTGAAGATCGGCAACATGCGACCGACCAAAAAGACACCTGCTTTCACCATCGTCGCTGCGTGCAGATATGTTGATACCGGCGTTGGAGCGACCATGGCATTGGGCAGCCAGAAATGAAAGGGTACTTGAGCTGATTTTGTGAATGCCCCCACAAAAACCAGGAGAAGCGCTGGCGTAAACAATGGCGAAGCTGCCAGTTGTTGCTGCAACGCCTCCTGGGAAGCCAATATGCTGATTTGATATGTCCCGGTCGCCTCCCCGACAAGCACAAAGCCGGCCATCATTGCCAACCCGCCCAGGGCTGTAATTTGCAAAGCCGTCAAAGCTCCCTTGCGTGCCTTGCCCTGCTCATACCAGAAGCCAATCAAAAGGAATGACGTAATACTGGTGACTTCCCAAAATACAAAAAGCAGAAACAGGTCGTCTGCCAGTGCAATACCCAGCATTGAACCCATAAATCCAATGAGGGCGGCGTAATATCGCCCAATGCGGCCCGTGGCCAATCGGGGAATGTAGCCGAGTGAATAAATACCCACCAGCACACCGATACCCGCGATCAACATTGCGAAAAATAGCCCAAACGGATCAGCCCGAAGATTTAAATGAATGTTCAGATCCGGCAACCAGGCAAAGGTGAATACCGGTGCCACCCTGTCCTGGACTTGCTGGTGGATGAATAACCATAGGGAACCGGCAAATGCCGTCACCGATGACAGGACCATCAGCCACCCTGCCTGCCTGCCAATCAGTCGGCCAACTAAAAGTGTAAAGATTGCTACCACAAAGGGCAGAAATACAATTGCCGGCAAAACATGTTCCAGGTGGCTCATCGACCAACCCCCGATCGTGCTCTGCCCCCGATCCAAGCATGATGTCCGTAAGATAACACCCCACCCAGCAGGTTTATGGGACACGACGACTTGAAGCAGACAGTCACGAAATGCCTCCTGGACCAAGCCAAAAAGATGCACCAATAGCGCATCGACCAACTACGGATCCGATCTCCATCAACGCCCATCTTCTTTCGACCTTTACCCCCTGCAGTCCCAGATATATGACAACTACCTTCAGAAAGGTTCGGCAACTGGAGCATAAGAGAAAAAGCCAATATTTCAGCAAATCCCTAGTCGTCAGTACAGCGTGCATTACGCTGTGACTCGGCAAGGCGAACGGCCATACGCAATGCTTGTTTCATGCTGGCCGGATCGGCCTGGTTTTTACCCGCAATATCAAAACCGGTGCCATGATCCACGGACGTCCGAATGATAGGCAGACCAAGTGATACATTAACCGTATTTTTAAAATCAAGGAGTTTCATGGGAATATGCCCCTGGTCGTGATACATTGCGATCACCAGGTCATAGGCCCCTTGGACGGCTTCGTGGAATACCGTATCGGCTGGCAATGGTCCATGGCAATCAATGCCGGTTTGACAAGCACTAGCGACCGCAGGCGCGATCACCAGATCATCTTCATCACCAAACATCCGATTCTCACCTGCATGAGGATTTAAACCACATACACCAATTCGTGATCGCTGGACACCAAGTTGCTGCAAGGCCGTTACACCCAGTTCAATCGTCTGTAGTACACGGCTCATCGTCAGTTGGCATGCCTGGCGCAACGAAATATGCGTCGTGACATGTAACACGCGAAGCTGGTCATTAACCAGCAGCATTCTTGGCGAATCAGCCTTACATTGTTGCGCAATAAATTCCGTATGCCCCGAAAATAGTTCCCCGCTTAAGGTTACAGCCTCTTTATTAACTGGACCCGTAACCATCGCATTTGCATGACCGTCGATACACTTCTGGGTAGCACAACGCACATATTCTAATGCTGCTCTACCACAGGCGGAATTTACCGATCCCACCTCCCAGTTACCGTCACCAGGTTGTCCGATATCCTCGAGATAGATAGGGGCTGAAGGTGGGAGCCAGCCTGGTTGCCGGTTCATCACCTGCTGACTCCCCAATACAATCCAGCTTGCCAATGACGCAATATGCGGATCAGCCAATGCCTTGGCGACAACTTCCGGTCCGATTCCAGCTGGATCCCCAATAGTCACGGCGATCGTTGTACAGTGCTCGGACATAGGCTTTTACACTCGACAAGATGGTTGGCCACAAAAAAACTGCCGGACCCGCTCAAGTGTTAACTCATCGCCAAAACCACCTGATTTCATCGACATATGGCATCCGTCCGCAATACTACCACCCTTCAATATCCCCCATGGAACACCGGGCAGAATCTCTCCTTTTAGGTTGATTGCTTCGACATCAAGCACATCACAAACCAGTTGTGCCGTGTCGCCTCCACAAGCGAATACCCCCCCAATGCCAGGCCAGTGATCACTCCCAATGATTCCAGCCAATGCCTCTTCAGGTTTGCGCCAGAGGACACGAATCACCAGATCGTCGCCGCTTTGCAATCCAGACTCCACATACCGTAAGTCTCTTGAGTCCGTATCAGTCGTAACTGGATCACGTTCAGATATGAATCGGTCTAATTGTTGAACGGTAGTTGGGTGATCTGATCCAACAACGAATACACACGAACCATTGGACCTGGGCATGCATGGAACCTTATTCGGCATTTCCTGACCTCGCGGCTCTTGAAACGCAGCCACCTGACCTGCAAGACCGGCTGAACCAACCAACAAGGGCATGGGTTGAAGACACTGGCATACCGCCACAATGTTCTTCAGATCCTCATCGCATGATGCATCAATAACAATTGCTTGAACTGCCCCTTTGAGAGCGTCTTGCAAGCGTCGCAACAAGTCCCCCCCCCCACCACGAACGCATTCTTGCCCGATATGCAACACTGAATGCAGCCCTTGATCTTCCAGGACGGTTGGCAAGTGCATATTGTTGTTTTCTGTACATGAATCCGACTCGAGCCGACCTGCAACAAGACGCCGTCCATGGGAAGGTAACGCCGGAGAAATAATCGCCGAGCTACGGCCGGTGGCCTGCAGCGCGGCATCAACCTGGGCACCGGGGTAACCACGCAGGGCAGAGTCAATCTTTAC
>CAUZIY010000013.1:0-33419 GCA_963579995.1 Phycisphaerae bacterium | reverse complement strand
CTGCTGCGGCGTGAAGTGGTCCAGAATAGTGCTGCAATCCTGCTGCACTGACGTCGTAACCTCTTGTTGGGATTGATTTGCGTTCGGATTTGCAATCCGCTCCCTTAGTCCACTCGGGCACGCGGCCTTGGCCGTGTCATACGACGACACTTTATGCTTAACTATTTTATGATAACAGTTTATCCTCGGCTCATACACAATCTTTGTGACAATAAAGCCCATGAACGCTATTGCCCCCAATCACATGTGGCGATCCGCAGCCATTGCCTCCATTTGCAACCTCACTGGCTCAATTCCAATTGCCATCAACAACATATCGGGATCAGCCAGGTTCGAATATCAAAATCACCCTGCACTTGTTTAATCAAGTCAGTACCAACATGATTTTTTCAGCTAGCCGGCTAAAATACCCACTACTATGATCTGATTTACAGATAGATAAATGCGATGGGTGACGAGGAAACCGACCGTGACTGCGACCAAAACCAATACCACCAATAAGCAACAGGTAAAAGACAATCTCGTCCGCCAAGGGTACATACCCATCTACGTTCACGACGACCAGGACTCCGAAACATTGATTGAAGGCGCAGTGGAAGCTGGCTGCATGGTTTTAGAGTACACATGTCGTCGGCATGACGCACGTCAAATGATCCCATGGATTAAAAAGCAATTCCCTCATGTAGCCGTCCTGGGGGCAACCATGATCGATGCGCCACGAACTGCGGTATTCTTGAGTAAACGCCATGCTAACTTCATGACCGTTAACGAAATGGTTGACCTTGGCGTTGATGGACTGGTTTCATTTCTCCGATTTCGCCCCCAAACATTTGAACGCCACGGCGATCAACTTGTGATGATCTGTGGCGTATCAACACCCAATGAAGGGATCGAGCAACTGGAGTTGGGTGCTGATTTTCTTAAAGTTGGGGTCGGTAGCCCCGCGGGTGACAACATGGTGACAAACTGCCGGGTGGCAACTCATTTCTGCCTGCCATTTTTTGTTGTGGGCGGAATGACTGCTGAACGGACAGCACAACTCATCGAGGCGGGTGCCGTATTAACAAGTGCTGGGTTTGACCTGATTCTGAAGGAGGACACTGATGCAGGAACTGGAATCACCACCAAACTGGTGAGCAAGCGAATCCGGAACCTGGTCGCAGCTGTCGACGATGCACGAAAGCAATACCAGCCGCAGTTTCATACGGCCATCCATGACGGCCGCAATAACCCAATGAGTGCCGGACCATGGGTCAGTTGATTCCCAATTCTTTTGACTGTCAACAGCCAGCGCGGCTGTGGTGATGTGTTTGGCCCTTACCACCCTAAACAACCGACCTTGGACTGCGGGTCAGTCCAACCTGAAAAATGTACCTGCGATATAACGCACGACCTGGGCCTCGGGAATTGGCTGATCAGATTCCTTGGTATTGAACCAATAAGCCGCAAAAAGCCGCCCATCAGGCATTTCAGTAATTACCGGGTACCCCAAATCCCAACAGTAGGCATCACCACGAATCACAAATTCGTCGCTCCAAGTCGCCCCCAAGTCATCACTGACCACGCCGATGATACCGCGGGCACCTCGTACCGGTCTCCGACGGGCATAGATGACAACGATACGTCCCTGACTTGTCACAATGGCTACAGGTGACCGCTGTCGTACGGAGTCGCCGTGCGTATCATCAAGTAAAGCCCGCTCTGATAATGGCCCGGTAACGGAACCACAGAACGTGCCTGGACTGCACACATACTGTATTTCAGACCACGTCATTCCATCATCACAAGAAAACGTTACACAGGGCATTTCCGGTGGAGACTGATGCATAGAGCACATCAACCTCCCATCAGGCAAGCGGTGCAACCCCGCATAGGTCCAGCCAAGCAGGCGACTTCCCTTCCCAGGTTCGCAGTGTTTCGTGCGGGCAATATCACTGATGTATTCCCAAGTCGCACCATTGTCGTAGCTGGCATAGAAAGAAATAATGTTCCGCCGATAGATCCCCCCCGCGATGCCCAGTACGCCATTGTCAAACCGAACATAACCCATGTTGACCGTGAGCATGCCCGCTTCTTTGCCCGCCCATTGGGGGCCATCAATCACCGATGCGTGGCTCTCCCAGGTACGACCACGATCCGCACTGCGCAGGGCCAAACTGACATGATGGTCTCTGCGGCCAAGGTGGAAATTAAAAGCTTCACCCAATGCCTCGAATGGATAATCGCCAATGGGGTGCTTGAGATATTCACCGTGGCAAAAGTGAATAATTGCATTGGGATCACCCATATCGATCTGCTCTCTTTTTACGGCAGGCATTGGCCTTAGCCAATCGATGATTTCATCCACCGATCGATTGTTATGCCAGATCCACTGACGCTCACTTTCCGGCCAAGTTTGACCGCCGTCCAACGAGCGACTGAGCATGACGCCGGACTGGTCGCCCCATCGTTCGTGGCGCCCACGAAAGGCACGGGCACCACCGACATGACGCGTCAATCCTGCAGGCAATTCCGCCTTGTAGTCCATTGGATATGCCAAATAGGCCACCGCAAGTTCGCCGTCACCAAAATTCCAGATCCCACCACGGTTCGTAGCACACAGGTAAAGGTTCTCATCGTAATGAACGCGAATGTGCTCGATATCACGCAGTTCAACATGGCCAGTTCCAACAGTTCGTTTGGAGGTATCTTGGGGCATTTTTTTCCTTACCTTGTACCTGTTTGCTTATTGGCTTATCAATGGACCAAGCCAGCCATTTCCAATCATTTCAAAGACACAGGATGACTTATTCTTGGGTGAAATCACGGTCGAGCATACCAAGTTAACCAGAACGGCGTGCCCAGTTGGAAACAAATCACTTAGCCCCATAATCTAATCTTTACCGCCGAAGATTCGGTGGTTCGGGCAACTGCGAATAATCGAACTGGTTGTATCCAGGCGGCGCAGAAAAATGGGTTACCGGATGAGGAATAACATGGGGAGCACCGCCCGCCGCACCATCTAAGAGAAACCGTCGCTGCTGTGCCTGCCCCTTGGCTGCAGCCAAATACTCGTCACCTGACCAGCGTGCTTCAATCCGTCCATACAGGCGGTCAACAACATCCTTGTAGGTCTGATCACGACCCAGATCATTCATCTCCTGTGGATCCTCTTCCAAATTGAACAGCTGGCACGAACGAAACTCATGGTAGTAGTTCAGTTTCCACGGGCCACTGCGGACCATATAGGCCGGCTGATCGAGTTGAAGGCCACGGTATTCACAATAGATTTCGTTGGGCCAGTCGGCAGGCTCCTGGCCACCATCCACAATTCCCTGCAGGGATCGTCCCTCAACATGGGGTAGTGGCTGGCCACCAGCAATGTCCAGCATGGTAGGTCCGACATCAATAAGACTGACGATCGAGTCAGTCATCTGCCCCTGTGGGAAATGCTCGGGGTATGAAATAATTAACGGTACGCGACTGGATGCATCGTAGAAATTACTCTTCCACCACATCCCTTGCTCACCGGCCATATCACCATGGTCCGAGGTATAAATGATCACGGTGCGATCGGCCTGCGGGGATTGTTTTACCGCTTCAACAATTCTCCCGACACTGCTGTCCATTTCCGTGACCAGCCCGTAGTAGGCGGCCAAAGCCCGTTGGTGCTGCACCGGAGAAATCTCATCCATTTCTCGACATTGCCGCCACCGTTTCATCGCCGGATGCAGGGTTTCCAAATATTCTTTGGAAACCGGCCGAGGCGGTTCGATCTGCTGCATGTAGTAATCAAACTGTTCCTTTTGACAAATCAGTGGGCAATGTGGCAGCATCAGACCAACCACCAGACAGCAAGGTTCCGCGGACTCGAATTGCGATTGGATAAATGTACACGCGGTATCGGTTACGCTTTGATCAAAAAGCTGGTTGCCTTGGCGACCGTAACCAGACACTTGCACTGCGTAGCGTGTCTGACCTGAGGTCTTGTTGAAACCACTACCCTTCAATTCTGCCGTAAGCACATTGTCAACTGGAATGGCATCGCCGTGAAGACGCTGCTGGAAACCATAGAACTGATCAGGACCCCACCACCAACCCATACGGCCACAAAGCGCCGTGTGGTACCCGACCATATTAAGACTGTGGGCAAATGTGGGAACGTGAGATGAAAGTTCTTCACCGTCATAAATACCCAACTGGCTGGGGTACTGGCCGGTAAGGAACGCAGCCCTCGATGGACCGCAGAGTGGATAGGCACAGTAGGCATTATTAAAACGCGTACCCTGGCTGGCCAATGTGTCCAGGGCAGGGGTCTGCACAATCGAATTTCCCGCACAACCCATGAACCTCGAGTGGTGCTCGTCCGACATGATCAGGACAATATTGGGCCGATTGCCTTTCATCAATGATCCTTCCAATCAAAAGTCTCAACTGTCATGACGCCTATCGGAAATCAAATGCCCAGATGGCACCGCGTGTCATCTCAACCTTTGCTCGGATGGGTTGATCGGGCATTTGCCACCGCCCTTTCCAGGTCACCTTTGCACTCGAATGCTTTCCAATGATTGGATCGCAATCCTCTGCTGCATAACCACTGATGGGCGTACCTTGAGCGTCCGTCAAAGCAACGCGCACAGCACCGTCTTGCTCAGTCGTCACGTTAAGCGTCAAACTGGATGACTTGCCGATATCGCCTGGGCCGATGACTTCCTTTGGAGACAGTTCAATCGTTTCAGCCAACGGTGCCTCGAAGCCAAAAAGGCGATTTGTGGGCCAAGTCACCACTCCAATCGAACCAATACCTTTCTTCTGTAACATTTCCGTACGCTGCGGATCCGGCTTCCATGATGTATCTAAATATGCGCCATGACGATGCCAGGCGCCCGTTACATAAAACCAGGTTTGGTCACCCACCTCGATGGGATAGTCCGCCGTATGTATTCCATGCCTTGCCCACGGGGGCATCTCGGGACCACACAACCAATCGGCACGACCCGGCAAGTGCAGCCACTTGCCCCGATGACCAAGCTGGTAGATAAGGCTGACGTCGATCCTGCCATAAACCCCGTATTGATTAACACCCGCGCTCAGTGGCAACGTATGACGGAAATGCCACAGAAACCCAACCGTCACACCAGGTGTTGGCAACAATCCAGCACCATAGTAATCAGCGCTGTTAAAACCACGTGATACAGCCACGACATCATCAAACTCGTCGGGCACAAGCGCGATCTCCGGCTGCGTAACCGACTCCCGTGTCCATCGCGAGGTCCTGAATGTGCGGCGTGGCAACCCGCCAACCCACTGAAGCCGCTTCATCATTACCAGAGCATCATTCGTGTAAGGGTGCCATGTCGCGGTGATCACATCGTGCCCCTCGTACACCGGTTTGTCAGGATCCAACTCCCAATGAATTCCATCCGCCGAATGGGCCGTGAAGTAACCTCGCCGGGTGATATTCCGGTAGGCATCCGGTTTAGGCTTGGCCCATCCGAACGCCCGGTACCGCATTGAATCAGGCGCACTGGGATCTATAAAGACTGAAGGACAATGAAAAGGGAGGTCCGTAAGGTGATTGTTCTTGGAGCGACACACCTCGCGTAAACCATAATTCGGCCGGCGCCACACCAGGCCGTCATCGCTTTCCACGCAACCCACGCAGGCACTATCCTCGGTACCGTCCCAATCAGCGGGAACCGCCTGATACCACATGCGGAACAGGCCACCATCGCGAATCACCGCGCCATAGATGATCGTACCAATACCGTCGGCATCTGAACCGGGACTCAGCACTGGCTCTGGACGAACCGTGGGACGGTTCTGTACAAACTGCATTCCAGGTGTGACTGAAACAATTTGAGGATGACCTTCACATGCCAGTTGCATTGCTGCTCCTTTAATGCGGCCCTGATTTGCCCGCCTCTTCAGATCATCGGGATCATTACGAACACTGCGGCTTGATGACAATACCGGGCATGAATAATGACGATATCCACCCTCGTGGAGGGCACCTGTCAGGACCGAGTGTTCGACCTTCTATTGCATTTGGACTCAATATCTGGACTCGATGTAGGTTAATCGGATGCCAACTTTTGAAAATTATTGACTATGCGAATATATATCCTAATGTTTCATTTTCAATCCCTGCCCCAACCGGCCTTGAAAGGGGTTAACCAAACCAGACGCCCGCTATTTTGTCCCCATTTGGAGCTTATCAAGCACTATAATAGATAGAACTCTTCTTCAAAAACAACTATTTACACACAATCACCCCAACCTGATATACGCCAATGCTTGCCAAACAAATACATAAACTACTCAGGCCAGAATCATTTCAACAGCAAGTGGACTTGAACAAAGCACCAAGCCCAAAACCGTTTCTTGCTGGCCTAGAACCACTGGAACCACGCACCCTGCTGTCAGCCAATCCTGGCATTACGATTCCAGAGGGCACCACCTCTTCGGGCATGGAGGCGCAAACCGTCTCGCTCAACCCACTCGACGATATCTCCCTGCTGTCAGGATCCCCCCATCACCAGCCACTGAATGGTTCTGATGCAAATGGCGAGTCCCTTACTTTCACAGCCCAAAGCAACAATGAAACAGTCAATACAACAATATTGACTGGGAACCGAAGCTTGAGAATCAACGTTGAGTCCTATGGGTCCATGGTCTTTGAGTTATATGAAGGGCGTGCTTCTCGGGCCACCGAACACATCATTGAACTGGTTGAAAGCGGGTTCTACAACAACATCATATTTCACCGCGTCATTAATGGATTCATGATCCAGGGCGGCGACCCCACCGGAACCGGGCAGGGTGGGTCGGAACTCGGTACTTTTGACGATCATTTTCATGTTGAACTGCAACACAACCGTGTTGGTGTCCTATCGATGGCCAAGACCGCCGATGATACCAACGACTCCCAGTTCTTTATCACCGAGGTACCAACGAGATACCTGGACTTCAACCACTCGATTTTTGGCCAACTCGTGGAAGGTGATGATGTCCGCGAAGCAATCAGTAATGCTCAAACCGACAGCCAGGACCGCCCCGCCACTCCCATAGTCATCAGTTCTGCTGAAATCTTTACCGATGACAGCAATGGCATTCTCATGTTATCTGCGCCTGAAGACACGACAACCAGTGCCCAGATTAATGTTACGGCCACTAATACATCGGGTGACCAAAAAACTCAATCATTTATCGTTGATGTAACACCTGACACCCATAACGCCGCGCCATTTCTTGCCGACATTGAAGCCTTTAGCGTACCCGCCGGCGGCACCGCCTCATTCCAACTGGGCGTATTGGATGCTGAAGCAGACCCCGCTTTCTACTTTGACCAGAATATGCTTAATTCCAACGGGATGGCAGTTCCGACCATTGCGCCCGACGGCATCGAGTATGCAGTTGATTTCAATTCCGGCGAGATCATACTCCAAGCTGACGAAACATTGCAGGGCACATACGATGGGGTTTCTGTTGCCACGGCCGTAGCACTTGGTGCGGTTGATTACCAGGTCGTCCCCGTCCGTGTGGGCAATTACTCACTAAGTAATGGACACGTGCACCAGTCATTGGACATCCGTATTCATGGTCAAACCGTCGTAATTCCATCCCACATTGGCGTCAGTGCACAGGGCGTCACATCATTCACCCATACGCATGACGCGGATAACAAAGTCCATATTCACCCATTGTTCAACGGACAGACCCCTTCGCAATATCTCACTCTGGGCAACTTTTTTAATACCTGGCAGAATCATGCAAGTATTGCTGGGGATAATCCAAATGCCATCTTTAACCAGTCGCAGATCATGGAGCATGTCGCTGATGACCAGAACACAATCCGCATGTATGTCAATGGCGAACTCAACGACCAGTACGAAAACTATGTCCTCCAGGATGGAAACGACATTGTCATTGCGTATGGGATAGAAACCTATCACGATCTTTCAGCGGCCATCGGATCCAGGATCAAACTGCCCGACCAGGTTGTGGCCGGGGACGGCACCAGGCTCACGGTCCCACTGGAAATCACAAACCTGGGCAATATTGCCATCGAACGCGGCACCAGGATCGCCGTTGATATCATCGCCATCCCAACTGCAGGGGGCGATGAAATTGCCGTCGAACGAATTGAAAATGTCTCCATCAGCAACCTGCGACCCGGCAAGATGAAACGGGTCAACCTGCGTACCAGGCTACTCCCTGCCGGATTAGATGGAAACTACCAACTACTCTTAAAAGCTGATTCCACGGATGTTGTCCTAGAGGAACTCCGCGAACAGGTGTTAGAAGAAAACAATGAGGCCCTGACACCCAAAGACCAGATCATCCTCGTTTCACCTCACGCTTAACTGCACAGGACACATCAGGTTCACCAGCAACATAAAAAGGTCGTTGCTCATGACAAACCATATCGGCTGAAAGAACCAGGTTCCAACTGACCCGATGGTCCAGACAACCCCACCAGCCCGCCTTCACAGGTTGGGCCAACAAAAAGCAGATCCAGGACCACAAATCCACCACAATCACCTCGATGAAATGGTGTGGTCGGCAGACCAAAATGCTATAATTACTCGGATTCGCGCATCTCGTTTTTGGGAGAATCAGCAATCATGAACATATCGCCCGCCATGCGGCTCTACTTCCTGGCACTGTTCGTAATAAGTTTTCATCTGTTTACCACAGACCTCTACGCCGTACTGATCAGCGACCCAGAAGGCAATGGTTCCTTTCTGGGACTACCAGAAAGCCCCGGAGCCTTTCGACCGGTCCTGTACAACCATGGGGGCATGGGAAGCCTGGTCGGCGGTGATATGGAACTGGTTGCACGAAAACTGGCTGAAGCAGGCATGATCGGCTACGCGCAGCGGAGAACGGAAATATCAGTACCTGATACGCTCACCGAAGTACAAAACGGCATCGACGACTTGCTGGACTTAGCCGCAGACAATCTTGGGCCTGAACAGACCATTGATCTAAGCCAAGGAGTATCCCTGATAGGATATTCACGAGGTGGCCTGCTGGCTTTGAAAATAGCCGAACTCAAGACCACAAAAACTCAAGAGGTTACCATTGACAAGGTGGTCATCATGGCTGCAGCACCCGGGAAAATCGGCGAGGCAGGACATTGGGTAGAAGGTGGCGCCACTTCTTTAAAGGATTACACCACCATGGATGAGTACCTTAAAGAATCCGCCCTTGCAGACATTGACGAAAACACTTCGGAGTTCTTCCTGCTCGCAGCCAATAATGATCAGCCACCTGACAACCCAAACAATAATCTGGTTGACCTTGTATCAACTGTTCACGAACGTTTAACCAACCGGACCGGAACCCCCGTAGAATCCACGCTTAAAATATTTAATGACTGGGATTACGGACCACCGCATGATCCATCAGGACACACCCTGTTCGAAAGCCAGGAGGATGGAGGCCAAGCCCTCCAGAGACAGACCGGGTTCTACTGGCTGGATGTCATTCGTTTCCTCGAAGGCGAAGAGGTCACCTTGAGCACCCTGCTCAATGAATCACCCGCGGTGCCGGGGGATGCAAATCTGGACGGGGTGGTTGATGTCGGTGACCTGGGCATCGTGGGATCCAACTACAATATGGTGGGCATGGAATTTACGGATGGGGATTTCAATGAAGATCGCAGCGTAAACATCACGGATTTAGGAATCCTTGGCGCCACTTGGTCGGCAAGTTCTGGAACTCGTATACCGTTTACCACAACAGTCGATACGTTATCGAACGTTCCCGAACCACAGACCTTCATGATGATCCTTGCGGCAATCGCCTGCTACAGCAAACGTCACCCCCCACACCCCGTTCGATAATTGCCCAGATGTTCACAGGAAATTGAGCCGCCCTATTAGCTTTCAGAAGGCAAACCATCGCCTCCATGGGGCCAGAACCACCAACAACATCGGCACTTCCCAACTCGCCTCGACAGACCGGCGGCACGAATATTCTGAAAGTCGTATATTCAGCGTTGTGGCCAATGTTCCGGCCACTCCAGATGACTTGCATCATCTCCACCCGGATGCCAAATATCTATTGGCTGTACGGTCAACGGTTCGGCATTGGGCTTATTAAGTTTTGACGGCAACGGCTCAATACGGCCGGGCACTCCCACCACAAGACTCTTTGCCGGCACATCACGGTTTACCAGTGCACCTGCAGCAATAAAACTCTGCCGACCAATGGTGATTCCCGATAATACCGTGGCACCGCCACCGATCATGACATGGTCCTCAATCGTTGCGCCCATTGGTGACGGGTCGGGTTCGATGCGACCCGGATACCGATCATTCAAAAATATTACACCCGGACCGACAAACACATGATCACCAAACCAGGTGCGTGACGGGACATAGACGTGTGACATGATCCTTACGCCGTCACCCATCCGGATCAAACCTTCGAGTGTCGAGTGATTCATGACGTTACAGTAATCACCCATTTGCACCTTGGCACGAATGACTGCATAGTGACAGGACTGAAAATAATCGCCAATCATTACGTCGCCATAAATAATTGTGCCCTTCCGCAGCATGCAGTGCTTGCCGATCCGGGCCGGGCCACAGTCCTCGTGATACCTAAATCCAACTGTGACATCTGGCTCAATGAATGAACCTGCGCCCACCTCGGCGTTATCAAACTTCGTTAGGCCATTCAATGGTTTTGGTCTGTATGTATCAGTCACGATATTTCCCCGTAAGGCCGCGAAGGCGAAGTTGCCTCACCTGGCTCATGGTCATTGGGCAGGCATGGATGCCCATACGACCTGGTGACAAGAATGAATCAAAAGCCAGTTTACTTCCATATTGCCATTGCTACCCGTTTTCGAGGAGTTCCAGGCTCGTTTTCACAATACGATCCGCCGTTCCCTTGCCCGGGGCCAGGCGAAACCCATCATGACTAACCATTTTCCAGAATGTATCCGTTTCGTAACCGCCACGGTCAATCTCTTCATCATTGCCGATGTATCCCAACAATCCGTTGGTATCCCCGCAAACCAGCATGTGATCGAACGATGACAAATGCCGGATCTGCATGCCCACAGCTGTAAAGATCTCGCCCGGCGCGTATACGGCAGCCAGATTACCGATTCGGATCACACCGAGGGCAAGCGACAGGGCCGGTGATGGCCTCTGATCGACCGCAAGCATTTCTAAGCCCTTCTCAAGATAATCGATTTGCAGATTCACCGATGCCGATTTTTGTTCAGCGCTGAACTGTTCCGGAAAATTTATACCACCACACCAAGTCAAATGCGGATCCCGTTGAAGATCCTTAATAAAAGAGTGACGCATGTTAAGCTCATCATCCAACTCCCGTCGACCATACATCGGGCGACACGGCAAATCGATTGCCTGAACCTTATGACTCAACAGTTCACCTTTCACCGGAACGAGCGTGTCCATTGCCTTAGCCGCTGCTTGTCCTAGACGGGCACCGGTCTGCTTGGCCTGTGCAGGTCCACCGAAGATGTGATAACACAGCACATCACCCAAAAACCCCTGCACGAACATGGCCGGCGCCCCCCCGATGGCGTCCTGCACGTACTGGCGAGCGGTTCCAACCCAGTCGGGCGAAACGTAACAGTCATCAATCATTGTTGCCGGGTGGCAACCGAAGTTGAAGATTGCACCGAGCGTTTCTGCCTGCTTGTTTTCAAAACGTAACAGCCCGATCGTGGTATCAAAGGGCTTGGGATTCCGAATCCCTTCTTTGTAATCACGGCTGAACTTGACTCCACCAGCAGCCGTAGGAAGCCGCCGGTTATAACACATCGAATCACAGAACCCGGCACCTGACGAGATCTTCACAGCTTGCAATCGACTGATCGCCTCCTGGGCCGCATCGATGCACCTGTTTGAAAAACGCCTGTGCTCAACATTGGCGAAAACAGAATCCTGCCTTGATAAGTCTGCGATGGAACTACCGGTGATATTTGAACCAGGCAGTGCACCACTGGAATGTGTCTGGCTTGTAGACCAGATAATTTGGCTGACTTTAAGACCGAGTGCTTCAGCCAGTTCACCACGAATTTTGTTTGTGCCTGAAACTGTCTGACCAATGAGATCCATTCCGAACCATATCAACCGTAGCCCACCTTGATCCAATACAACACAACGGCCCAACAGGGGTAGATCGATCTTCGTCAAGCCAGCCGTTGTCCCCCATGCACCAAACTGCGGGTGCAACCGCGGCGTAATGTCGAAGCCCACCATACCGAACTGCAATGAACCCAAGATTAATTCCAGGTATCTGTTGGCAAATGTAGAGTAACTGCTGAAAACATGTCCACGTCAATCGTTTCACATGACCGGCAACTCACACCCAATTATCCCCCATGCCCTCATTCAGGCCAAAAACCAGGAGCAGACTATAGTACGCGGAATTGACGTAAACCCGTGCGTATCGCACATCTTCCCAGAACATATGGGCCATGCTGGCCCGCGCAAGCGAGAGTTCCTCGGCACAAGATACGCAATGCATAGGGTACAGGTCGACCACCGGCAGGAGAATGCTGGAATGTGGCATTGCAACCTTGAATCATCATCTTTTGCCGACAGCCATCTTCCTGCAACAGTATCATACATTTGCAGCTATTCAATGAAGAATATTCAACCATACAGGACGCTGGGATGGCACGAGCAAAACAAACCAGATGCGAAGATATCATCCGTGGTTTGACCGATCTGGGCGTTCAAAGCGGATCCCTATTAATGGTTCATAGCTCGCTCAGCTCAATCGGAAATGTTTATGGGGGCGCAGAAACGGTCGTTGATGCATTGCTCAAGGTGCTGGGCCTCGAGGGAACACTGGTGGTACCCACGTTCACCTATCCAGGCGACTATCCTCCTTCACGTGATCCCAATTGGATATTTGATCCAGACCGAACACCCTCGGCAATGGGTGCCATCACAAATGCTGTCCGTACTCGCCCGAAAGCCCAACGTAGTTTTCACCTGTGGCACAGCGTCGCGGCGATTGGTCCGCTGGCAAACACGATCACAACCACCGGTGGCTCGTCGGCTTGGGACTCAAACAGTCCCATGGCATGGATATGCAAGAATGATGGTCAACTCTTACTTCTTGGTGTTCCATACAGCAACTTGACAGCCATTCATATCTGGGAGGTTGCGCTCGCCGTTGCTTACCGAAGAGAATATGACGTAAAGCGTCGCATGCGGTGTTTGGATGGGAGTCTGGCCCCATTGATCAGCCGTGTCCATGACCGAACCGAATCACACCCTGGTAGTGACTTCAACCGGTTCGGTGAGCATCTCGAGGCTGCCGACAAGGTTCAAATCGGACCTGTGGGCAATGCAATCGGAAGGTTGTTTACCGGCATCGACGCGGCCCGGATCGCAGAGGCGATGTATATCGAGGACCAGCATGCATTTTTGAAACAGGGTGACACGGTGACCGCTCTTTCCCACGGCAAAACTATTGAGAATGCCAAGGGGTTTCAATCTGTCGTTGATCCAGACCTTGTATTCCCGGCCACAAGTCCGGGCGCAGGCCAGAAAGGTTGAACATGAAAGATAATGTTCGTGATTTTCTTGTCCAAGCAGTATTTGATCCCCAAGAGGTTGAACACTACCTCGACCCGGACTATGCACCCATGTGGGCTCGGTACGACCCAGAATTGGGTTACGTTCTTCGTGACATCATGATGAAGGACGGTCTTGATGACTGCTACACGCTTGCGCACTATGAATCCGGTGGTCAACGGCGCATGCTCCAGTTTGTTGACCAGGTGTGCCGCATCAACACCTATGGAGATAGCTTCACCCAGTGCCACCAGGTGAGTGACGGCGAAACCTGGCAGGAATACCTGAGCGCTCATCTGGGTGAACCGATCCGTAACTTTGGCATCGGCGGTTATGGTGTGTATCAAGCCTACCGTAGAGCACGACGGATTGAGAGCGGCACTCTGGGATCCGAATACATCATTCTCAATATCTTCTACGACGATCATGTGCGCAGTATTGATGCCTCTCGACGCGTTCGCACCTTTCCGATGGGTATGCACGTCAAAGACGAAATTATGTTCCACGCCACCCCTTGGGCACATGTACGCTATAACCTGGAAGCAGGTCAATGGACCGAGTGCCCGAGCCTGTGTCCAACACCTGCTTCACTGCGTGCGTTATGTAATCCCATCCGGATGTACGAAACCTTTAAGAACGACCAGATCATTCGCCTTTGCGTGCTAATGCAAGGGGGCCGAGTTCAGAAGCTCGACGACCTTCAGATCTTGGCCGAAGTACTGAGGCTAGACGTCGACCTGGCCAATGTTGATCGCGCCCAGAACGATGCCAAGACACTGCACATGGCCTACGCACTGAGGTCAACTGAATATGTGCTGGATCTGGTCCAGGAATGGATCGCAGCCGAAGGCAAAAAACTCTTGGTGCTACTGAGCTACGGCTACGCGAAAGTCCGTGCGGCGGTTACGGGCGAACCACGTTTCGATCAATCGCTGATCGACTACCTAGATCGCAACAAGATCCTGTACGTTGATTCAATGCAATCTCACGTGGATGATTATCAATCGTTCCGCATTACACCACAGCAGTACATCGATCGTTTCTACGTGGGACACTACAACCCCATGGGAAACCACTTCTTCGCGTTCGCGGTGAAAGACGCAATTGTCAACTGGTTGACCCCGAAGCCCATTGCCTATAAACCCGGCGGGCGGGCTATGGCCGAGGACATCGCTCGGCTGGCGTAATAAAGGACGTACAGGAAAATGGACAAGGGGCAAAGCAGGTGACCGACGACAATTGATAGAGGCCAAACACAGCAATCAATACACTTGCAAATTCTGCAAGGACAGTTCCTGAATTCCGTGTACAGCGGGATCACAGAAAGGCCAATGCCAGCACAACCCAACATCCTTTTCATATTTACCGACCAGCAGTCGCGCAGTGCCATCAGTGCTTGCGGCAACCCCCATCTGCACACACCTCACATGGACAGCATTGCGGCTAATGGTGTACGGTTTGAACTTGCCTATTGCACCTCGCCCGTTTGCGGACCGTCTCGGAGCAGCCTACTGACTGGTCGCATGCCACACGAGACCGGGGTCAACGTCAATATGCAAAAGGGAAAACCGGGTATCCCGACCATGGGTGAAATCTTTGGTGGTGCCGGCTACACCACCGCTTGGGCCGGGGCATGGGGAAGGCTTGACGGCGACTTGCCCGGGTTCAAAGATTTAAGCCCGGACCGGCACAGTCCCATGTGGGAAAGCTGGCTCGGTAATCAATTGGATTCTCTAATTGCCGATCAAGCGATCGGGTTTCTCCAGCGTGAACATGATCGCCCGTTCCTGCTGGCGGTCTCCTTGGTCAATCCGCATGACATTACCTGGTGGGTCCGCCGCAAACCGGTACATTGTTTAAACGTTGATAAATTCCCACCTCTACCCGAGAATTTCGATGTCGATCCGAGTGAACCCGAACTCATTCAATGGTGTCGCGAACGCACGGAGTATGGCGAAGAGAACCTGTACACAAAGGACTGGGACGCCGATCAGTGGCAAGCATACTTGAATACCTACTACCGCATGGTCGAACGGGCTGACCGCGAGATCGGGCGTATCCTGCAGGTTCTGCGGGAACGGGGACTTGAAAACGACACCATCATCGTCTTCACCAGTGACCACGGTGAAGGCATGGCCGCACACCGGTGGGTAGCCAAACTGGCTCTATGGGAGAACCCGGTCAGCGTGCCCTTGATTGTCAGTTGGCCCGGAGTTACGCCCACAGGCGTTGTCGACGGCACACATCTGGTTTCGGGAGTCGACATCCTTCCCACACTCTGTGATTACGCCCAGGTCTCACTGCAGGCACCGTGCACGGGGATCAGTCTTCGTCCGTGGATTGAAAACCCGACAACGCCAGGCCGTCCCTTCGTGGTTTGCGAGTTTACAGCCGATCGCAAGGATCTGAGCAAGCAGGGGCGTATGCTTCGAACGGCTCGCTATAAGTACGTGGCTTACAGCGGGGTCCAACCATCGGAAATGTTATTCGATATGGAAACCGACCCCGGTGAAACGCGAAACATGGTCCATGATTCTGCCAGCACACAAACGCTGGCGCATCACCGGCGTCTGCTATGTGAGTGGACAGAAAACACGAATGATGATTTCCGATCATGGAAGACTATAATATGAACATATCTCAACAGGCCATTCACAGATCCCAAGAACCCAAGTGAATCCGGGGACAGCCCTACTGACACCGGGAACCACTGATCAATGGAGCAAAAGTCGCGATCAATTTCTTGGTACCGGGTACCCGTCGATAAACAGACATTAAAGAGGCTGCACCAACGCAGCAATTGGAAAGGCGCCCTGCAGATCTTCGGTCACCTGGGACTGATCGGCCTGCTGGGAAGCGTGGCATGGCAGTTTCATACCAACCTCATGGTGCTCCTACCGGTGCTGTTCCTCTACGGCACATGTTTCGCGTTTATCATGAACGCCACCCACGAACTTCATCATCAGTCGGTATTCCAGACCAAATTCCTCAACGGCTTTTTTCTGCGTCTTCTTTCGTTCTTTGGCTGGCGTAGTTATGTACTGTTCTCATCGAGTCATGGAGCGCATCACAAATACACTTTGCACCAACCGGATGATTTGGAAGTCGTACTGCCCGCCAAGTTAACTTTGATGACCTTTCTCCGAACGGCTTTCGTGGACATGTTTGGCATACGGGATTCAATATGGCGAACCCTTACCCTCAGCATGGGCAAGGTTGATACGCGGTGGAACGAATATTTGCTGGACATGATGGCTACAGATAAGCGCCGAGGCTTGATCCACTGGGCCCGGTTCATCCTTCTTGGACATGCGAGCATTGTTGTAGTTTCTTTTTATTTCGGTCTTTGGATGATTCCCGTGCTCACCACGTTCGCGATCTTCTACGGTCAATGGCTGCGATTCTTATGCAACCAGACTCAGCATGCCGGCCTGGCCGACGAAGTGGAAGACTTTCGCCTGTGCACGCGTACGATCATCCTGGGCCCCTTGGTTGGCTTTCTTTACTGGCACATGAACTACCACATCGAACACCATATGTACCCGGCGGTGCCCTGTTACAACCTGGGGAAGTTGCACGCAGCCATTCGTCACGAATTACCTGAAAGCCCCCGTGGCTTGATTGCAGCCTGGCGGCAGATCATCGCCACCGTGAAGCGGCAGAAGGTTGAGCCGGACTACTACTTCGTACCAACGCTGCCGACAATCGCCAATGGCTGACCAATCGGCTCAATCTAATTTAAAAAAGGTTCCGGCAATGTAACGCACACAACTGTGGGACGGAATGTCTTGACCACCTGGATTTTCGGTGAAATAGTAAAACACCAGGAAACCGCCATCGGGCAGTTCTGTGACAAGGGGATAACCGCCATCCCATGCGTATTGATCACCTCTAATCACGAATTCCTTGCTCCACGTTTCACCTAAATCATCACTGACAACACCCAAAACACCCCGTGCCCCAGGCACTGCCCAACGCCGGGCAAATACAACAACGATTCGCCCCTCACGGGTAACCAGTGCATGTGGCGATCGATGCAACGGACCTTCGTTGTCATCAAGAGCACGTGTTGTTTTCTGATCGGCCAGTGGACAATCCCAACTACTGGGGCCGACAATGAACTGCAACGGTGACCAACTCATGCCGTCATCCTCAGAATAAGATACGCACGGCAGATTGCCAGGCATCTTGAGCATGCATGCCATCAAGCGGCCATCAGGCAATAAGTGCACACCGTCGTAAGTAAACCGGGTCATCGCGGTCGTGGGCTCGGGCTGACGCGCAATCTCTGACAGGTAACGCCAGGAAATACCATTGTCATAGCTCACAAAGAACGCACCGATCTGCTGGCCCAGCCGCCTGGTGTGACCAATGGCCCCCAAAACACCGCTCTCAAAACGGACGTAACCCAGATTGACGATCTGTGCCCCACCTCCTTTGTCCGGACCGTTAATCAATGACACATGGTGCTCCCATGTACGGCCACGGTCAGGACTACGGATGGAGAATGTCGGAGGATTGTCATAGTCATCACTTAGATGTGAGACCCGGCCAAGGTGAAAACCTTTGATGGGATCTGCCGGGATCTCCATCTCCGGTCCTTGACCACCAAATGGGTATTTCAAAACCTCGCCGGCGTAACAGAAATGCATGATCGAATCGGCACTTCCCATATCGATCCGCTCCCGCTGCGAGCGGTCGACTGGCCGAACTCGATCGAGCGTCTGATCCAATGTCAGACCCTTATTGCGCCAAATCCATACCCGTTCACTCTCCGGCCAGGTCTGACCGTTATCGTAGGAACGATGGAGTAAAATGCCCGATTCATTTCCCCAAGGTGAGTGGGAAAAATCATGATGATACGGCGACTTGACACCTTCACCGGTCTTGTAGTCGACCGGCTTGAGGCGATGGGCCACTGCAATCTCACCATCACCAAAATTCCAGATACCGCCCCGGTTTGGGTGACTGGCGTATATATTCGGATCATAGAAGACACGGATATGGTTCACATCCCGGACCGCGACTCGTTTCACTCCAACTTTTCTTTTTAGTGATGGATTTTTCATGTGCCATCCAGTGTAACAAAACATATGATCTAACACTAAAGACATTTGCATGTCCGTTACACAAACCCACTAGACACATCTGGCAGGAACATAAACCAACGCCAGGATGCAACAAAACAATATTTTTAACCCGGACTTTTTTTGCTACAATTAAAGAACCAATGCCCACAGAGGAGTGGATATCAAAAGAAAGAAGGATCCCGCCAGCGTGACAACCCAAGCCATCAAACAAGAACTTGAAAATTGCCTTGAGCAGTTAGAAGGCGGCACCTTGACACCGCAACGGTTACAGCAGGTGATTGATAAGTTCCCAAAGCAAACGCCTGACCGCAAGCAGGAATTGTTAATCGTACAAGCCAAGGGTTCATCACTGACCATGGAACTCCTGGGCTATTCGATTTACCGCGGCGGCAAAAATGAACCCAGTCCAGAACAACTGAATCCCCATGGACAGGTAACTGATAATGCAAGCTCGTGGCCTTACAAAACCGTTGCCGACGCGATCGAGGATGGCTGGCGTGTCATCTCATTTCCCAACTCCGCACTGATGATGGACGACACCACAACCCATGGTCTGGGTTTCGAGTATATCCTGGAAAGATGGAGATAACACCCATGTTGTCCTCCAAGCATGAATGTGATGCCACCCTAACTGATTCACAGGTTTTATCATTCTGCCAAGACGGATACATGATGCTCGAGAGTGTCGTGCCCGATGAAATCAACCAACGAACCATGGATGTGGCCGAGGAGAATGCGGAAATAGAACCCGTAGAATTCCTGAAACTACCGTGGTTCTTTGACAACGTGATCTGCAACCCGGCCGCCATGGGTGCTATTCGCAGCCTTTTGGGGCGAGAGTTTCATCTACCTATCCAGCTAACCAATCATCGCATCACCAACACCAGTGACATTCCCGGTAAGTGGCATGTAGACGGAAACTACCGGTTTAACCATGAACTACAATATCTACAGGTGTTCTACTACCCACAGGACACGCCACCTGAACTGGGGCCGACTGAAATTGTGCCCGGATCGCATTTCTGGCGTAATCAAACCCGTGCCATGTGGCATTTGAACCATATTCTCGGCGCCAAGAAAACATCTGCACCTGCGGGATCAATATTTTTAACCATCCATCATATCTGGCATCGCGTGGGTATGGTTCGGGTAAATCGTCCCCGCAATCTCTTCAAGTATTTCTACTGGCGCACAACACCTCCGCAACGCGACTGGGTCATTGACCCGGATTTTGATTTTGCAACCGCAGATTATCAGGGTGGTGCGCATACCGGCAACCCATTTGCCGGAAAAAATGGTGAGCAGTTTCGTGCAGCGCGAGATGCAGCCGAAATGTTCTACTGGCTTTGCGGCTGCCAGGATCAATTCCAGGTGCTCGGAGGCTGTGCTTGGCCTACGCCAACCACCCGCTCCTATACACCATACGGATTCCCCGGGTCAGCAACTAACGCCCCGGAACTACGGCAAAACTAAGCCGCCGATTTCTCTCGATGTGTACCTACACCTGCATGGGCACCACACGATCGACCTAACATCAGGCCGACAATGCGATTGAGTCCAGCGGTCCAGCGTTTGCGGTCTGGTTTACTCTCGCAAATCTGCGTCTAAATCCTGTTTGAGTTGGCCGATTACGGCATTGACCTGCGGGTCTACTTCATCATGTCGAAGTGTTTGGGTTGGATGTCGAAATATCATGCGCAGACTCACGCTCTTGCGCCCTTTAGGGATGGGTTTGCCGCGATAGGTTCCTAGAAAGTCAATACGATCAAGAAAATCAGGTTGCACATTCCCGACGGCATCCTCAATCTTGGACCAAGGCGTCTGTTGGTCGACAACAATGGACAGATCACGCTCAATACCGGGATATCGTGCAATAGCTTTTACGCTTCGCGTTGGTGGATAGGCCGCAATCAGACGCCCATAGTTCAATTCAGCAAGAACAACGGATGCCTGCAGGCCAAACTGGTGCTGTAATTCGGTAGTCAAGAAACCGATTACACCCAGTTCAACATCTCCATTGTTTACTGTCAGGCCATGGCACAACCAAGGTGGCCCACCAGAACCCCAGTTCAGTTCTGCATCACTACCAAGTTGATAAACCAATTCCTCAATGGTTCCGCGAAGGGACCGGAACGACATCGTCGCTTCGGATGCATCCAAAAGCAATCCCAGACATTGGCTCTCGACAATATCGCCGTCACGACGAACCCATGTCGCACCAACCTCATAGAACGCAGCAGCAGGATTACCCGCATCCTGATTCGATTTTCGGCACTGGAGCAGACTTGGCAGAAGCGATGGTCGAAGCATCGGGTCGGCCTTGCGACGTTCATCGTCAAGCAGGACCGCCGTATCACCTTCATTACAGAATGGTTGCCCAAACTCTGGATTCAGAAAACTGAAGGCAACTGTCTCATGGTAACCATGACCGACCAGCACCTGGTTTAGATTACTACGCGCCGCAACGTCTGGCTGGCTGGGGCGCACTGTGATTTCAACTGTATCCTGCTTTACAATCTGGTCTAAACCGACCAAACGTGCAACCTCTTCGATAAGATCGACTTCACGATACAGATCCAAGCGGTGACTGGGAATCTTGCAAATAATTTGAGCTTCATCCCCATTAATGGATGGAGATAACCCCAGGCGATCAAAAATTTCCTCGATCCTACCATCCGAAACATCCGTCCCCAGCAGTTTTCGACAGCGACTGGATCTCATCGCAATACTGCGGGGAGCTGGTTCATCAAGTCCCACCCGAATCCCACCGGGGATAATTGTCCCACCTGCCAACTGAACCATCAGTGCTGCAGCTCGCCGACTGGCTCTCTCGATACCCAAGGGATCAACACCGCGCTCAAAGCGATAACTTGAATCGCTGGAAAGTTTCAACGCCCGACTTGTCCGCCGAACGGATAATGGATCAAACATCGCGGACTCAAGAAGAACCGATGTGGTCTGGTCACTCACCTCGGTCTCCTGCCCTCCCATCACCCCACCAATGGCTACCGGCCGCCAACTATCGGCGATCACCAACATGGTTTGTTGCAACTGGTGTTTTGAGCCGTCGATGGCGGTGAATGATTCGCCCTCAGTAGCAGTCCGCACCACAATCCGTTGACCATCCAGCTTTTCGAAGTCAAAGGCATGAAGCGGCTGACCTAACTCCAGAAGTACAAAATTCGTGATATCAACAATATTGTTCACCGACCGCAAACCCATTGACTCCAGCCGCTCGACCAGCCACGACGGACTGGGACCAACTTGAATATCACGGATCATACGGGCGGTATAGATCGGGCATAGACCTGGAGATAGGTTTTCAACCTGGGCTAGAGACTCAATACCTTCTAAGTCCGTATCATCAGGCGGTAGTTCATGGGATGGGACCCGAAGTTTCCTACCCGACCCTGCGGCCAGTTCCCGCGCAATGCCTACATGACTGAGACAATCGGGGCGATTACTCGTCACCTCAACGTCCAGCACCACATCACTACCCGCAGCATCACACCCATCAACCTGTAACCCCTGGTTGCCCAAAAGCCGCTCCGCCTCCTCAGTACCAATGGGCGGGTCGAGGTAATCATTAAGCCAGTTCAGGCTGGTATTCATCGAGGTAGAGGGTAACAAGACACCAAGTTGCGGCAACTTCGCTCACCATGCAGGTTCTATGCCGCGCAGGTACACTCACTGGCAATGAACAGATTCACCACGCTGTTACTGACCACTACGTGGGCCCTATTCAGTGGCTGTACCACCTCATGCCCTGTGGCAAGATCTGCTGCGGTCCCAAACGACTTCGCCCTGCAGGTCCATATCGACGGCCAAGCTGACGCCAACGAACCTCACCGTCAGCGATCGCAGTACATCCTTGAACCCAACCGGCAACTCCATGTGGCACTTGGTGCAGCCGCCACCGACAACTATTTCCCCAAGCCGGCCCGGAAGCTCACCTTCGGGGAGGTACAAACCCTGTACCACCACATTTACCACTTGCATTTAATGTCCCAGCCCGAACGTCGCGGAACAAGTTGGCATACGACAAATCGTGCCGACAGCCCCATCCGCTACCAGGTACAGATTACCGCGCATGGCCGGACCCACCGCTATACCACCACCCCGGACAAATCGCCAGCAACGCTTCGTTTGATTCGCTTGTTGATTCGAATGCGCCAGCCGATCCTTCCTGTCCCCGTGAAACACCCATCATAAAAATCACCAGCCAGCCCAACAATGATCTACAGGACACATCCCCAAGCTTGCTCACCTGATGACCAAAATCAATCGACCATCGTGCCACCACGCACCGACTCCAATCTAATTCCCGGAAGTTTGCCGATCACCCCCGCGGGCTGGCATTAAAAACAACTGATGACTTTCATCAAAGCAAGCACACGTCTTCTGAGCCTTCTTGGGGTTCGGCCGTAATGGCAGCCGCCTCATGGTGCTCGGTCTGCGTGGCATGCACCTGACCTGCCGCGTTGGTTCCTGGAAGTGGTCGAAGCTTGGCAAGAACCGACTCCTGATGGCTTGGCTTTGTTTGATCAGGCAACAACTGGCCCGGGAGGTTTTCTTGCCACAACATGACACGGCCGTGCACCGCAGACCAGCGTGCCGCAGCAGCCTGCCGATCACCTAGTGCGGTCTCCCATACAGTCACAATCCTCTGCACGACCTGAGGTAAGTTTTCCTCATTGCCTTTTGTTGAATTCACGCTGGCCAACCAAAACATCAGTCGGTACATCTGTGGTGAACGACGGGCTAACCGCGTGTATGTCTTTTCACACTGCGTAATACTCCGTCCTGATTGAGCCAGTTGTACCACCTGCTCAAATGGGCGTTGTGTCACCGCATATAGAAGTTCACGCTTATCCTTAAAGTGGCGGTAGACTGACCCAACCGCGCAACCAAGTTCAGCCGCCAGTCGACGAATTGTCGTACCATCGTAACCCACCTGCATCAAACATCTTTCCGTGGCCTTAAGGATCTGGTCACGACTCAGATGAACCTTGCGGGCACGGCTCGAAGATACTGAAGGATCTTCCAAAATGGTTTGTGGGAATACTTCCGTGTTGGGTGTTAAATGAGCCAAGTGGATTCCATTCCGAGAGGGCATAAGGTTCACCTCCATGCGAACCGCCTTAGTGTGCGCATTCGGATAGGCGGCGTCAAATCATGACCAATAGATTTGCCATGTAATGTGGAAATCTATTGCCAACATCCTACAGCAATACTACCGCCCCGAGGAAATACCAGCGTCAACGCCACGCTCAATCCTCAAAAGGAACCGGCCGAGTCAAACTGATGGATACGAACCAAGAACAACTGGATACCAAGCAGATTGCCAGAACAAGCACCCCGTAGGCATAAATCCGAATGCAGGCAATGCCCTAACCATCCAACCCCAGTACTGATATCGTCAAATATTCCGGTTAAATGGCGACGGCCATCCTCATGAAGACCAATGCCAGCACCCCATGAAACGTAGAGCAGATGTATGAATTCATTCAACCGTTGGCCTAGATCTACCGTCACACCTCATAGGGTGTGCGGCAAACACCGAGAGCCGCCAACGTCGTACAGACGCAACAGATGGCACCAACGGAAATGCCGAATCAATCTCACCCACCGACACTTGTTATCACAAGTCAATGCCGAGCCAATACTAAGGCTTGTCTTAATCAGAATTTAACGGATGGAAACTTCTCGGCATGAAGTTTGCTCCCATAACCTAAGAATGACGAAACGAACGCGACATCTTTGTGCTCTTGGCTTGCTTGGCGCCATGACGATCAACCTTGGTTGCCAACAGGCCATGGACTATGCCCCCCCACGATCATTGGTCCTGGGATCGAAAATACTGCAGGAGTTGCGTGATACGGCACCGAAACAGACGATTCCATGGTATGCGACCCGGAATGATGAAAGACTGGCAACCCATTGGGGCAACCAGTCTGTAACGGTCGAGCAATCGAAGACATTCTATTATGAGCGGCAATACCAAGTCGCCGACCGCGTATATGATTATCTTAACATCCGAACACACCGTTCAAATTCAACGCGGTCCTTGCGGTAAACACCGCATTCGATCCTAACCCAAAACCACATGTGTTTTCAGCCGCCACACCAGGGCTATTACAAACCATCATTTATTGTTTGCAAAACGGAATTCCCAAGACTACACCCGCATGTTGACTCCGTTACCATTCCCGATGGACCCTTAACACATCCCTATTCCCAATTGACCTATTTGGAAATACAAGACGATCAAAACCACCATGCCAGCCGAATCGCCAAAAACGTGTCCGCAAGTTAAAATGAACCCTTATGGTGGCAATGCATCCGGTTATTGACCAGCTACGTGCAATTGTCGGAAGCCAAGGCATCCTGTACGAACAAGATGAGTTGTTCGTCTACGAATGTGACGGCTTTCCTATCGCCAAGGGTATTCCCCTGGCCGTCATCTTTCCCACCAGCACACAACAGGTGGCAGATTGCGTCAAGGTACTTAACCAACACAACCTGCAGATCGTTCCCCGCGGCAGTGGTACTGGTTTGGCTGGCGGTGCAGTCGTATATGACCGGGGTGTCATGGTCAGCTTGAGCCGGATGAACAAAATCGAATCGGTTGATCTGGACAATCGTGTCGCGGTGGTGCAGGCCGGCGTCCGCAATTTAGCTCTATCCGATTCCATTGCCGACACCGGGTGGCGATTCAGCCCGGATCCATCCAGTCAACGCGCCTCCTCAATTGGCGGGAATGTATCGACCAATGCCGGCGGAATTAACACACTGAAGCATGGGGTGACGGTGTGTCATATCCTGGGATTGGAGTATGTGTTGCCGGATGGCGAGATCTGCACCAGCCGGGGCGAACCAATTTGCGACGGTATTGGTCCAGATCTAACGAGCCTAATCTGTGGAAGTGAGGGCACCTTGGCAATCGTCACTCGAATCTGGTGTCGCCTGGTCGTGAATCCGAAATATTTCCGTACGGTGTACGCGGTCTTTGATTCGACTTATGACGCTTGCAAGACCGTTAGCGATGTCATTGCCTCGGGGATCGTGCCGACATCAATGGAAATGATGGATGCAGGAATGATACAGGCGGTCGAGAGTGCGTTTCATTTTGGATTTCCGTCGGACGTTGCGGCCATGTTGCTCCTGGAGGTTGACGGGATTGACCAGGTGTTGGATGAGGAGTTGGCCAGTATCGTGCAACTAGCCCGGGATAATAATGCTGGCGACATCCAGCAATGCTCAGATCCTGTCCGCCGGGCCGAGCTATGGACCGCCCGCAAAAAAGCATTTGGCGCCGTTGGACGGATGAGTCACAGCTACTGCACACAGGATGCCTGTATCCCACGGTCAAAACTCCCTGAGGCAATGGAATATGTCGCCAAGTTGAGTGAAAAATACGACATCACCATCACCAATGTATTTCATGCCGGCGATGGCAACATTCATCCCATCATGCTCTTTGATGAAGATGATCCGGACCAGGTCCAGCAGGTCCTGCTTTTGTCAAAGGAATTGCTGGAATACTGCGTCGACATTGGCGGAACGATAACCGGCGAACACGGCGTGGGTGTCGAGAAATTGCACTTGATGGACAAAATGTTCAACCGAAACACTCTCGACCTATTCCTGGACATCAAGAAAACATTTGACCCGGACCAACGGATTAACGATGCCAAGCTAATCCCAAGCGACAAGACAACGATCGAACTCCTCAAACCCATTGCCGCCAATGTACCCGGTGGTGCGTTGTGATGCAGACCCCGTATTGAGAAAATCATGTCCGAAGCCGTTACGGATAACAACGTTGTTCAAATCAACAATGCAGAAAACCCCAATGCCCTTCATGCACTGGTCCAACAGTGTGTCAAGGAGGATCTGCCAATCATTGATTATGGGTTTGCCCATACGAAACTGGGACATCCGGCACCAGGTAAACATGTCAAACTCCAGCAGCACGGGCAGATCATTGAACACTACGAGCGAGATCTGACGGTGCGGGTCGCAGCTGGCGCCACATTCGGTCATATCCAAGCACAACTTCAACCGACAAATCAATTTTTACCTATTGATGCAGATGCTGACCTGACCCTTGGTGAGGTAATCAACCACAATGTCTATGGGCCGTTGCGTGTCAAATATGGTGCAGCTCGCGAGCTCCTACTGGGAATGCGCTGCATTGATGGCATAGGCCGTGACATCCATGCCGGTGGGCGCACGGTCAAAAATGTTTCGGGGTACGACCTGACTCGATTCATGGTTGGCAGCCTTGGGCAAATGGGGGTTGTCTATGAAGCAACCATACGAACCTATGCAATCCCGCAACACATCCTCAGGCTGATGCTACGGGTCAACGATCCTGCATGGCTGGATACCCATTTATCAAATTGGCTGCTTGATGTATCGGCACCATCAACACTGGCATTGGCTTATGAAGATAATCATTGGACGCTTCAGATAGCTTACTTTGGAACTGCAACCGGCTGTAATATCCAATACCGTGCGCTCAAATCCTTTTGGGAATCACCCGTGCCCGAGCCGCATACGGTGCAATTGGATCAATACCTAGACGAAAGCAGAAAATACCGGGCATGGCGTCGACAGGTATCCACGCTGGTTAAGATCATAGTGCCACCGGCTAGAACAGGATCAACTTGCCTTGACTTGGTATCGTCTACCAGAATCAACGCGGCACTACATTTCGATGTTCTACCCGTCCACGGCTGCATCCTGGTAGGTGGCGATTTGCCCGCGGCGCAAGCCATCACGCTAGACAAACAGATCAACCAGATAATTGCCCAAGTTGGAGGCGTCCGGCAGTGGCACGCTCGGCCCCCGGGCACCGAATCCATTGACCCGTTCGGGCCGGTCCAGCCGGACTGGCCTATCCTCAAAAAACTCAAGGACACAATGGATCCACATGCCCTTTTGAATCGAGGACGGTTCCTGAAAACAGAAAGTTCGCCCAATTGACACCAACCACCACACCACCACGCATCATCATGGGGCTTTCCGAGCCACCGCCGGACAGTGAATCCCACCAACGTGCATTGCAATTAGAGCAACAGACATACGACCGCGCCCTTGATTGTGTCCATTGCGGACTGTGCCTGCCTGCTTGCCCAACTTATACCGAGAATGGGCTGGAGGCCGACTCGCCACGAGGACGCATCTACCTGATAAAAGGACTCGCCGACGGCAAGATCCAACCCACCGAAACTGTAATGAACCACCTGGACCTTTGTCTGGATTGCCGAGCATGTGAAACAGCATGCCCATCCGGCGTGGTATACCACGAATTGATTGAAGAATCACGGGTCAAGCTCTCTGCCAAAAGAAGAACCAGCCTGGTGGATCGGCTCGTACACGGTGTATTCTTTCACGTGTTCACCAAACGCCGCCGACTGAAACTCCTCCTTCTACCCGCACGCATCGCACAGAAGCTTGGCCTAGGGCGAATGATTGAAAGATTTGGACGGCTTTTGCCCGTCCAACTGGAAAAGATGCAGTCGATGCTACCGCCCGATGGGCCGCTGTGGGAATCCAACCTTAATAAGTTCTACCCAGCTGCACCTCATGACGGTGTAAAGCGCGGCACCGTGGGGTTTTTTGCTGGCTGCGTGGGCAGCGTCCTGTTCCAGCAGGTGAATCGGCAGACCATTGCATTGCTAAACCATGCCGGCTGCGATGTAAAGGTTGCACCATTACAGACCTGTTGCGGCGCAATTGACCACCACGGCGGACGATTGGAACCGGCAAAATATTACGCGCGCAAAAACATCGATGCATTCGACACCGACCATATTGTGAATAATATTGCCGGCTGCGGCGCTATGCTCAAAGATTATGCCCATCTTTTACGTGACGACCCTGATTATGCACAACTGGCGAGTGATTTTGTAGATCGTGTGTGCGATATCAGTGAACTGTTGTCACAATTAGAGATGCCACAACCTCCCTATCCCATCGAAAAGACTGTCACCTATCATGATGCCTGCCACCTGGCACATGCCCAGAAAGTCACGAAGCCACCACGCCAACTGTTGGGGACCATCGCAAAACTACAGACGATGGACCTGGCCGAATCAGACATGTGCTGCGGTGCCGCCGGCACGTACAACCTGTCGCAACCAATCATGGCCCGAGAATTGGCTGAGCGCAAATTGCAACATATCCGCCAAACAGGCGCGAAGACCTGTGTGACGGGCAATGTGGGTTGCGCCATGCACATTCAATCAGAAGCCAAGCGGTTGGGTGTCGAGTTGAAAGTAGTACATCCTGTCAGCTTGTTGTACGAGGCGTATTTTGGAGTCGAACAATAACTGGATACTCCTCAACGCATTGATTGATCAGACCGTCCCCGCAAGCATTTCACGACTTTCTTGAACTTTTTTATGGCCACATCGTGATCCTCACGGTGCCGCCCAACGGGCATGAATCGCAATTCCAGGATCGGCAACGGGTTGGATTTCAGGGTCCGGCTGATAGCCAACAACCGTCCAAACAGATGTGTATCTAATTACCCTTGAAACGTGACAGACCCAGAAAATCCACGGGAAGATCTGTCCTATGGTTCAGCGCCAGATCCGCCAATGCCTGGCCTATGACGCTGGAAAACTTAAACCCATGGCCGCTAAAACCACATGCAATGGTCACACGGTCGTGATCATGTGCCACATTGGCAATACGATCGACAATAAAGTGCGAATCAGGGCTGCTTGTGTACAGGCAAGTTGACATTGCCAGTAATGGGCCGTCAGCATCAGGCAGATAATCTCGCAAGACAGATCTGAAAGTTTGTTCATCACCCGGCAATGGCTGTCGATCCACCTGATCAGGATCAGCCAATTGGGCCGGACAATGATGGGCAATCTTGAGCCCGGGATGACCCGCAGTCATCGGAAACCCATAGTGTAATCCTGAGTAGCCGGCCTCAATACCCAATTCAATTGCCCAAACCGGCAACTGGCCAAGTTGCCACCGGCTCATTGAAGATGGCTCGCAAGTATTTGATGGCTCAACCCATCCCATGACCTGCCTTGTGACCTTCAATTGGATATTAAGGCTGGCGAGCAATTTCGATGTCCATGCCCCGCCACATAAAATCAGTTCGTCCGCCTGGTATGTCCGTTGTTCGGTTCTCACGCTGACCCGGTCCCGATCCGACTGCCATTCAATCACCGGTTCACACCCATGCAGGACTGCACCGTTGCGCCTTGCCAGTTCGGCCTGGGTGGCTATAACTGGCTGTGACAACAAAATACCTGCTTTATGCTCATAGAATCCAATAAAATCATCGGGTAAATGGAACTGGTCGAATCGATTGGCAAGTTGGTTGTGACTTAGAATTTCATGCTCAATACCATGAGCAACGGCTGCTTGACACGAGCCACCAACCAACTCACTGCCCGCACGCCCCATGTAGAGACCGCCAGTCACGTAAAATAGCTTCTGGTCGGCCATCAACTCCAGCTGCTGCCAGAGCTCAAATGCTCGCTGCAGAAGCGTGACATAGTTCCCATGCTCGTAGTAGGCCAAACGGAACATTCGTGAGTAGCCACCTGAACTACCCATCTCATTGGGGATATCAAACCGGTCCAAACCAAGCACACGCACACCACGTTGCGCCAGGTGATAGCAAACAGACGACCCCATGGCCCCTACACCTACCACAATGACATCAAATTGCTGCGCCATTATTTCCCAGCATACGACCGGACCTAAAACTTGCTACATGCAGGCATCTAGCTCACACATTTGGGGATAATCGGCTGCTCAATAGTCATGTTCAAAAACCATCATGACGATTAAGCAGCAGAGGAAAGCGGGGCGAACTATTCCCTGAATTGGTCATGGTGCATCATCATGTTGGGTAAAATTAGGTAACACGCCCTTTTTTCAATCATCCATAGCCAGCCAGCCCCCCCCGCAACCAGCATTTTTCTATACCCTCCTGCTCATGACAACCCCATTGATACCACAATCTCAATACCGAATCCGTTGATGGCCGCAGACCAGCCCCCTACAATCAAGCTATTCATGAGAATCACCCCTAGAAAGTCTTTAAAGCCATGAAAATGATTAGATCACGATTCATCATCGGGCTGCTGCTCGCGTTGTTGCTCACGTTCGTCGTGCGGGGCACACTTGCCCGCACAGCCCGAAACCTTGACCTATTGGTAGATGTGCGCCACGAGATCCTGGAACAATTCGTGGACGACATCAACGAAGATGATCTGGCTGAAGCCGCTGTACGAGGCATGATCGCATCACTCAACGATCAACACACCGCATTCCTGCTTCCTGAAGACCTTGAGGACATGGACGAACAGGTACGGGGGCAGTTCACGGGGATCGGCGCGGAAATCACCATCGATGGCCAGGCCGATCGACTAAAGATCGTTACGCCGCTCGAAGATTCACCTGCCTGGCGTAGCGGCGTGATGGCTGGCGATGCAATTCTGGCGATCGACGGTGTGTCAACACGTGATATTTTCAAGGATATGACCACCTCAAGTGAGAAACTTGGTGAAGCGGTGAACCGCTTGACCGGTGCGGAACGCACCCAAGTTGAGATACATGTGCGGCACGAAACAGGAGAAGAAGAAACCATAACCATCACGCGTGAAGTGATTAACGTTCGGTCTGTTCGCGGGTTCCGACGGAACGACAGCAATCAATGGCAGTATATGCTCGACCCCATACAAAAAATCGGGTATATCAAGATCCGACAGTTCAGCGAGCGAACCGCTGAAGAAATGCGTGAAGCTTTGGCAACCCTTGAAACACAGGAACCTCATGGTTTAATCTTGGATCTTCGATTCAATCCTGGTGGTGTCTTGCCTGCTCCGGTTGCCGTGTCTGACATGTTCCTGCCCGTGGGCCAAATGATCGTTTCGGTCAAGCGTCGTACGGGCCTAGCACGTGAATATAAATCACAAACCGAACCCATTTTCCCATCAGTTCCAATTGTTGTTTTAGCCAATGAGTTCAGTGCATCTGCAGCCGAAATCGTCACGGGCGCTTTGACTGACAATGGAAGAGCTCTCTTCATCGGCATGAGAACATATGGCAAGGGTAGCGTGCAACAGGTCCGACTCCTGGAAGAAAAACGCGCACTGAGAATTACAATTGCGTACTACTACCTGCCTAGCGGCCGTCTTATTCACCGTCGGCGGAAAGCTGAGAAATGGGGTGTTGATCCAGAAGACGGCTTCTTTGTTCCCATGACGCCCCAGCAGATCCGCCAGATGCGACAGGTACGCTTGGACAATACCATCCTACGCCGTCACGAGAGCGAAACCATGTCGCCGCAATGGATCGAAGATAACCTGGCTGACCTGCAACTTGCTGCCGGCCTTGAAGCAATTATTGGCAAGTTGGCCACAGACGATTGGCCCCAGGTGGGTCAATCTGGCGCAGATCAAATCCTGCGTAATACCCGCCGCCAGACCCTCATTCGTCATCGCGACCTGCTCATGGAACGTCTGGAACAGACAGAAACAGAACTTGCCGAACTGGATGACCCAGACGACGATGAGGGGATTGTTCCAGAGTTGGTTGACGAGGCATCACCGATCTCTGACCAGTCACTTGAATCAACAGAAACACCCAATCCCCCAACCCCGATTTCACCAACACCGTGACCCTTATCCTTGGTATCGAAACAAGCTGCGATGAAACGGCTGCCGCGGTCGTTCAAGACGGGCGGCACGTGCTGTCTAATATCGTGGCGTCGCAACATGACCTTCACGAAAAGTACCGTGGTGTCGTGCCAGAAATCGCGAGCCGCGCTCACCTGGAGCGTATCAATCCAACAATTGAACAGGCACTGGAACAAAGCAAGACCACATTCGACCAGATCGACGCAATCTCCGTTGGCAACCGCCCCGGACTCATTGGGTCACTTTTGGTGGGTGTCAGCGCTGCCCAGTCACTTGCTTGGTCACTGAACAAACCACTGATCGGTGTAGACCACGTGGAAGCACATCTCTACGCTGCATCCCTCGTGACAAGTCAAACCGATGACACCACAACTGGCCGGCCCCAGTATCCGGCACTGGGACTGGTGGTCTCCGGCGGCCACTCAAGCCTGTATCGAATTGAATCACCAACCGAACTGCACATCTTGGGCCGAACCATCGATGACGCCGTGGGCGAAGCCTACGACAAAGCAGCTGTCATTCTTGACCTAGGTTATCCTGGTGGGCCCAACGTGGATAAAGCCGCAAATCGCGGACAGCCGACCACTCCATTGCCACGATCCCTGCTGAACAAAGATAGCCTTGATTTCTCATTCAGTGGGCTCAAAACCGCGCTGCTGTATAAAGTCCGTGGCAAACCAATCCAGCGTAATGGCAGGGCCAATTTCGAACGAGATGCCAGCAGCTTAACGCCTCAACAACGCAATGACCTTGCAGCATCCTTCCAGGATGCTGCAACCGGCGCGATTATTTCCAAGTTGGAACGTGCAATCCATCAGATGCATCACGCTGGTTGCAGGCCACAATCACTGATCATTGGTGGCGGCGTCTGTGCCAATTCACTCCTGCGTGAACGAGTCAAACAACTGCCCCAGAAACACCGTGATATCCAGGTTTTTCTTCCCCCATTACCACTTTGCCTGGATAATGCCGCCATGATTGGCGGCCTGGCCTATGAACACTTACGTCATCATAGAACTGATGAACTGTCTTTACCTGCAATGGCAACCACATCGGCATTGCAAACACATCATGCACAGGAAAATTTT
>CAUZIY010000012.1:0-34072 GCA_963579995.1 Phycisphaerae bacterium | reverse complement strand
TCATTTCCGAGATATGCACATGGGATGCCCTCAAGTTCAAATCAGATACACCCGACGACCTCGCTGCCACAGTGATGGTACGAGATGGTGACCACAAGTTTGTTTGGAATCAATCTGAACTGGATGAGCTTTACAACCTGATAAAGGATCCGGTGGAAATCGACAACCTGATCCATGAACCATCACAAAACCATCGAACAGGTAAGATGATGGCGCTTATCAGCCAGATGGTCCAGAACACGGGTCCCGGCGTGTATGACTGGTGCACACTAGACCCCTAATAAATCAATTAGCATAAACTGCGTCCGGATCATTATACCGGCCTATTGCTTGGTCAGACATCCAGTCCACGAGGATCAAGGAATTCAACCATATTGATCCCGCAATTGCCTGGCTGCTTCAACCTCATGTTGAAGCTTTGCATAGACCTCGTCAATACTTACATCTGCAGCAGATCCTGGCGCAAAACCACAGTCAGGATTCAATGTGACTCGACTGGGTTCAAGATATTCCAACGCCGGTTTCACCCGTTGGACAATCTGCTGCGGCGTGTCAATCTGCCCGGGTGTGCAGCTCACACAACCTAGGCCAATCTCGAAATCCTCACGAATCTGCTTGAAGACTACCATATCGCCTGCACCGGGAGCCGTAAACTCCATCGTAAGATGATGTACCCTGAGACGATTAAGTTGATTGATGATTGGCCCATATCCACCTTCATGTTGCAATTCACCTCGCACGCGTGCGCCGGCCCGTCGGCATAAATGGACCGCAAATTTCACTCCCTTAAGCCCATCAACCACCTGGTTAACCATATCTACGGCAAAATCTGATGCTGATTCAGCGTCATCATATTTCTCACGCACCTGTGGATCGACGAACAAGCACAAATGTGGATCATCGATTTGAACTACAGCAACACCTTCTTCAATGAGCAGTTCTACTTCATGACGCAAAATTGGCACACAATCGCGAACGAAATCCTCGCGCCTGGGATAGGGACTGGACGAACGGGCTGGGTCCCACATCCGCTCTCCCAGAAGAGCTGGCGAGGGTAATGTCGCTTTAACCTGACGATCTGTAATAGATTTAAGAAATCGGACCTCTTGGGCAATCGTCCCCGGTTGCTTGGGCGATATTTTGTCAACGACAATCGTCCATGGTCGACCATCGTCAGCCTGGCTGAGCTCAAACCCATGAGCCAGTTGAGCAATCACGCCGATATAGGACTTGCGCCACCATTCACCATCTGTAACCACATCGAGCCCAGCATTCTCCTGAAGTGCAACAACGAATCGTACTGCTGATTTCATACGCCGGCGATATGTGTCGGCGTCTAATGGTGAATCATCTGCAATTAAATCCTGAACAAACTTTGGTCGTGGCATAGAACCGACGACACTTGTCGGGAATAGATCCCTTTTACCCTGATCCGTCATACACTGTTCTCCTTAACAGATGACCATTTAACTTAACCAATCTTGACAAGCAATACACATCAAGGCTGATTTTTCTCAACAGTTTCTAATTGCTCTAGCAGTTGCAATAAGGACTTGTCCTGTGGATACATTTCGACAAGCTTTCGCGCGTATACCATTGCTTGCCTGTGCTTGTTACGGTCTCGACTGATGGTGGCCATCAGCAACAGCAGGTCGCGATTATAAGGCAGTTGGTGGTGAGCCGCCTCAAGCACTCCCATCGCCTCCTCGAATCGACCAGTGCTGTTAAGCGCCAGTGCGTAAACATAATTTAGCCGTGGTGAATCAGGTGCCAATAATGCCGCCTGCCTTAGTGAGGCCACTGCATCTGAAACACGTTGCTGGCGAATCAATGCTAGACCAAGGGCATAATGAGCGGCATCCGCATCCGGGATTTTCGCAATGGCCTGTCGCAAAATATCCTCACACTCTTTCTCTCGCACCTGATCCCGATACAAGTCAGCCAGGTTGACATATGGTTGTACCGCGTGGGGTTCTATCCTGATCGCGATGCGATAAGCTTCTTCCGCCTCCTCGATACGACCCCGATCACGATATAAATTCCCCAGATTCAGATTCCCAGCCGCACGATCTGCATTGGAGTTCTGAACACCAATGAATTCCTCAATCCCTTGGCGCAACTTAAACGCCTCGTCTTCGCTTATGGCTTGCGGTGGAACAGCAGCCAATACCCGTGTCGCTTCGACACGTACCGCCTTAATTTCATCACCAAGTAACGCCCCTCCGATGGGCAGGCGTTCCAAAGGCGTAAGTGTTTCCAACGTACTTAATGCGTGCAACCGTACAAGGGGATCCGGGTCACCAATACCCGCAGCAATCATGTCGGCCGTTGAGGACCCGAAGGTTGTTTGGGCCAAAAGCGAAAAGGCTGTCGCGCGGGCAATGGCGGGGGCAGTAGCGTCGCCAATCAGGCGATTGAGCTTCTTTTCTGCTCCGGGCATACCTCTCCGTCCAAAGGCAATCGCTTCACCGTAATGTTCCGGATGTTGGCGAGCTGGTGGGTACCATCCATCTACGGCACTGGCTGCCCATTGCGCATCCTTGTCTGCATGGCAATTGTTACAAGCGTTGGGCCAACCGAATTTGGCCGACAGGTCTGGTCGCGGAATTCGAATACTGTGATCCCGCCGTGGATCTACAATCATGTAATGGCGTCCAGGCATATGGCAGGCCACGCAACTTGCGCCTGTGGACCCTTCTGGATGAAAGTGATGACTGGGATCATCAAATTGATCGGATAAATGACATGTTGCACAAAGTGCATTACCGGTCACATACACATCAAGACGATGGGGATCATGGCAATCCGTGCAACGGACACCCGCATGGTACATCTTGCTCTGCACGAAAGATCCATAAACGTATGCTTCACCAAGAATTTGTCCATCGGCGTGATAAACCGGGTCAACCAGGACCGAAGGTTGGTGTTGATCTAAAAGCCTACGACCATGACGGTAATCATCATCAACCACATGACGACGAGAATGACAACGACTGCAGGTATCTAATTGGATGTCGGAAACAAGTGGTCGGCTTCGACGATACTTTTGGGTGCCCGCATCAAGAACCCAGCGGCCATCCACCGGTTCTTTAAGCTGAAATACCAGGCCAATCTTCTCAGCATCCAAGTTGTCTGCAGAGCCTGGCCGATAAGCATCGTGGCCGTCTTGCCGGCCCTTATCGTCCAGGCGAGGGGAATTCAGCCCAGTTGACGTAAGTCCTCGTTCTGCCCATAACACATGGGCAGAACCCGGACCGTGGCATGCTTCACACGAAACATCTATATCTGACCACGTTGTGCGGTAGGTATTCGTTATCTGATCGTAATTCTTTTGTAGATTTGTTGAATGACATTCAGCACACATGAAGTTCCAATTTTGGTTGTGACCGGTCCAATGTAATTCATCGTCATAGGTTATTCGTTCCTCTGGATAAAGATGGAACCACCGTTGCCCCCCTTGTTGTCTTGCCCTTGCATCCCAGCAAATACTTAACGCCTGGTATCTTCCACCGGGAAACTCGATCAGATACTGCTGGAGCGGAAAAACACCAAAACAGTATGCAATTTTATAGTCGTGAAGTTCCCCATCAGGTCCCTCGGTATTGACAAAATATCTTCCCTCCCGCTTAAAAAAGGTTGAAGTTACACCGAAGTAGTTGAACTGCGCCTGATCGAAATCACCTAGAACCGTCTGTTCCGTCGCCTCCTGCATTGCCAGGTCATGATGGGACCCATCCCAATGATCGTGCTCTTCTTGATGACAGCTCGCACATTTCACACCACCCACATAGGTGGGGATCCCGGTCCCATCTGCAACTTTTAACCCATGGTCTGACGACGTAACTGACGCATCCACCACTCCCATCCCAGGAGCAACCGGCTTATCGCCTGCACCGATCGCAACGAATATAAGGACATATACGGTCAGTAGGACTGCAACGGATAAAATTAACTTCACGCGAACCGTGCTCCAATATTGGACCTATATGTCTTAACAGCATCTAAAACAAGCCAAATAACCGCTTATCATGATGCCTGCAGATCACGAAACCTCGGATCTTAACGACCGCAATGCCTTTAATAGCCGCGTAAAGACATCACAATACAGATGTTCTAGCCTCAGCAAATTTACAGGGATATAATACCTCATAGAAAACCAAAAATGATCAATGTTTTTATGGGGAAAAAGACATCCGGGACCTGGTGACGCCACACGAAAATACAATTAAGTGCATTATTGGCGTCTCGAGCGCGATGTCAGCGAGCGGGCATCACGATCTAAGGTGGGGTATAAAAAGGTGAGGTTAAGATCAATCGAATTGGGCTATCGGGGAAAGGTGCTGTTGTGGACAGTACATCAGGGAGAAGCCTGATGCGGCCAGTAATTAACTCCCGCCAACAAGAACCGCCCGGATTTCTCAAAGCCAGAAGTGACCATGTGTATCTCAGATATACACCACTTGTCCTAGCTGTTTATTTGTTCTTAACATTTGGTCCCGCCATTGGACTGGCCAGCAATGCACCAAATATTGTGCTCATCATTGCTGACGATCAATCATGGAACTCGACATCGGTCCCCATGGACCCCGACATTCCTCATTCCGGAAGTGATTACCATCAGACACCAAATATCCAATCACTTGCCAACGAAGGCATGCGCTTCAGCAAAGCTTATGTATCACCATTGTGTCGCCCGTCACAAATGGCGTTGCAAACAGGCAAGAGTCCGGCCCAGCTACAAATCACCGACAATGGTCAAGATACACAATTTTCTCTGATGGCACCCCGACCAGCAGATACCCCACGCCATGAAGTATCCATTGGCCAACGAATCCTGGAAGCCAACCCTAATTACCAAACAGGTCATTTTGGCAAGTATGCCGCCAGTGTTGCGGGCTGGGGTCATGTTGATAAAACGATCGTGGATCGACGGTATAGTGAAATTCCAGAAGAGCAAGACCCAAAGACCATGTTCACCTTTGCTGCAAGCGCAAACGAATTCATTGAAACAAGTGTCAACGAAAACAAGCCCTTCTACATTCAGTTTACGCACAATGGGGTTAAGTCACCGACAAGATCACTCCCTGAAACATTTAACAAATACGAAGGGTTGACCAAAGGCATCCGTCACCAAAGCTCATCGTATGCCGCCATGACCGAAGATCTAGACACCACGGTGGGCATGGCACTTGACAAGTTGCGACAGTTGAATATCGCGGATAACACCTATGTGATCTACACCTCGGATAATGGAGGTGCCGGTGGATCAAATACACCTGATCAAGCATGGAACTATCCACTTTCTGGCAAAAAAGGAAGCCTGCAAGAAGGGGGTATTCGGGTGCCCCTGATCATTAAAGGACCTGGCATCCAACCCAATACCGTCAGCGATGTCCCGACGATCGTGATGGATCTATTTCCAACAATCAGCGAACTGGCAGGCGCCAGCTATCCGCTACATGAGGGCATAGAAGGGACAAGCTTGGTCCCGGTTTTAATGAATGGCGGACAACTTCCACAGCAAACCCAAACACTAAAACGCCAATACGCCGAAAATGGAGAGCTGTTCTTTCATAGTACCGAGGGCATATTCCCCCATTCCGCCATTATCGATGGAGATTACAAGTTGGTGAAGAAATATGGCATGTCAATCGGCACATTGCTTACGAGTACCGATCCGAATGCTACTGCCACCTGGACACCCAAGTTGAAGATGGGTGGTGGTTATGAAATCTACACATGGCTTGGCGCAAAAGATGGTTCAGATGAACTAGAGCTAGATTCTGAAGCAATTTACACCATCGAGCATGCCGACGGACAATCACTTGTAACGATTGATCAAAACGCCGCTTCGGGACAATGGAATCTTCTGGGAACGTTTGATTTAAATCCTCATGAATCGCACGGTGTCACGCTTGCAGTTTCCAACGCCACGCCTGACGGATCTATTGCTGACGCGGTTCGATTTGTACCTGTCAGTGGCCGAGCAATGCCCATTACCATTGAACGACAGGATGCCGAATTCAGCCGAACGGGTGAGTGGCGCGTCGCAATGGGCCTCGATACGTATAGCAATCTTGGCCGGCGCTATACTCTACGCCTGCTTGACCTTTCCAATGACCTGTCTGAAGCCACGGATCTTGCCTCGCAATTCCCTGAACTGACCGCAGAACTGGAAGAGAAACTAAATAAATGGCAACGAGACGCTGACGCATCACTCATGTACGACATATCCGTAAAAACCCAGTTGGTATGGGACGGCGAATTCCCAGGACAACAAAGTGACGTGGAACTGGCCATCCTAGAAGCCAGCATGGGCACAACACGGCCACAAAGTGATTTTAATTCTGATGGAATAGTTGATGAACTGGATCGAAAAATCAAGCTAAATGATGTTTCCGCTACATGGCGATCCACGGTTGATGTTGAATACAAAAATCGGGAAACCTGGTATCAGTTGGATAACAGCAAGGACATAGATCGCCAACCCCAACATGTCATGATTCATCCTCATCAACCATTTTTGCCAACAAAAGCATTTCAATTTGATGGCGATGACGGCATGGAACGCGTGCATTTTTCCGTACCCTACAGTGATCACTCGGCAACATTTGAGTTCTGGCTACGCTTGGATTCGCTTAACCAGGAGCACATGCTCTTTGAAACAGGTCATACCGCCCAAGGCCTATCGGTTACAATTGGCGATGCCGACAGTGACGGTGAGTTCGATGATATTCATTTTCGGGCAAAGGCGCCAGGCTCGAGTGTTATTACGGCGACCTCAGAACTTGACCGCTTCACTGATCCAACACACGATTTCGTCCAGGTTGTTGCGGTCATCAGCAATGATTTAAATGACCGGTATGCAGAAATATATATCAATGGATCTCTATTTGAACGCACTGAAGGTCTTGCAAACATCAACTGGGACCACACAAATAAAGCAGGATTGGGTCTTGCGGGTGGCTCCAAGGTGGGTGGCGATAGCGGTATCGGCGAGCTACCCTTCACTGCAAGTGGATTCAATGGCGATCTTGCCTTCATGCGTTATTACAACCAGGCTATCGACGCCCATGAAGTACTCAACAATTACAACCTGATGCTCGCCCATGTGGACGCGGGAATCGTGTCCACTTCCGGTGATGTTGTCTCGCCCACCGAAAGACCCAGCGATGTCCGCCCCGGAGCCCATACTGGTGATCAAGTTATTTCGGTGCTCCAGGAACGAACTGATCAGTTGAACGATGCATTGCCAGTCGATATTTCACCCTACAGCAGCCAGACGTACGGAAAAGGCGGGTTGACTACTGGATTTGATGGTACTCTGGACGCGGGCATTTTATTAACCAGCTACCTGTTGCATTTTGACCCACAGTCTGACCCCAACACAACACAGACCACACTTGGTTCGGTTACCTTTGATCGCCCGATCCGCGGCATTATTTTCACAGATGAATCCCTGCAAAAGACTGATCCATTGCTTGGTACCATTGGTCAATATCCCATTGCCAATCGTAATGCAGATCTGGAGAATGATACGCTGGCCTTGTCCGACGATCTTCGCACACTTACGTTGACACTGAATGCCACCGCACAGGAAATCATTGAACTGCGTGTTCTCACCTCCGCCATCCTCGGTGATGCCAACTCGGATGGCATGGTCGACATCATGGATCTGGCCATCCTTGGCGCAAATATAAATACGGACATGGCCATACTTGGTGCAAATATAAATATCGATGATCGCTTATGGATGCACGGTGACTTTAATTTTGATGGTGTAGTTGATGTCGAAGACCTGGCAATCCTAGGGACTCACTGGACTAACCTGAATGAACTTTCCTTGACAGGTGCCTGGACAGATTCAGGATCAGATAACCTACTTCCGGAACCAAGTTCATCCGCCCTCATGATCGCACTGTTATTTTCTGCGATCCGTCCAACCCGAAACCGGCACAGTTAGCGGCAACCCACTTGAAAATATTAGTCTGACCTAAGTTTTCGACGAAGAATCTTACCCGTAGAGTTACGAGGCAATTGATCAATATGTCTTATCTCCCGGGGGACTTTATACCCAGCCAAGTGTTGGCGACACCATGCACGTAGTTGGGTGTCATCAACATGCGACCCTTCCTTTACCTCGACATATGCCAGGGGTACTTCCCCACGAATGGGGTCTGGCTTGCCGATGATTGCCGAATCTTTAACCAACTCATGCTTGTTGAGCACCTCTTCAATCTCCCGCGGAAACACATTTTCTCCACCAATGATCAGCATCTCTTTCTTGCGACCTGTGATATACAGGTAACCATCATCATCGACATGTCCAATGTCACCTGTACGGAAATACCGCGGCGCCAACTTCTCCCCGTTACGGTTATTCGCCCGCAAATCAACAAATACTTGCGTTGTTTTTCTGGGCAAGTGGTAATAGCCCACCATTACATTCTTCCCCGCAACTAGAATCTCCCCGTCTTGGTTGGCATCCAAAAGCTTATCGTGGTCATCCACAATACGGATATCAACGCCGGGCAATGCTGGACCAACTGAATTTATGCGATTCTGTGCCGGCGTACACCAATTGGTAATCGGCGCGGTCTCGGTCAGACCATAGCCTTCATACACACGAAGCCCATATTGATCCAGCAATGCCTCAAATGTGGCATTCGGCAAGGGCTCGCCACCGGAAATAGCCAGACGGATCGATGCAAAGCCCCCTAACTCGATGTCTTTCACACTCAATAACGCACCGTACATCGATGGAATCGCCATAAATACATCCGGCTGGTAACGTTTTATCAACTTCACAATCTGCTGGGGGATAAAACGAGCGGTATAGACCACGCACGAGCCAATACGTAGTGGCAACAACGTCAATCCTGTCAATCCAAAGCTGTGAAATTGTGGCAGGACCCCTAAAAATATATCGGCCTGGGTTAATTGTGCGTGCTCAATGGCCGCGTCTACATTTGCTTTAAAATTCCCGTGGCTGAGCATCACACCCTTGGGACGAGCAGATGTGCCGGATGTATAAAGAATCACGGCCAGGTCGTCGTCTAAATAGATTGGAGGCCAACGCAAAGGTGGTATACCCCTCACGTCGAGCTGATCCAAAAAAATGCGATGCATGTCTTCCGGGATAGGAGCCTGCTCCCCACTGCCTGCAGTTCCCCACTGTTGGCCCAAATAATCCAACATGGGTCCTATTGTTATAATGGTGTCGATATCACTGTCGGCAATCACATACCCAAGTTCATCGGGCTTGAGCATATAGTTAAGTGGAACTACAACGCGCCTGGCAAGCCAGGCGCCAAGCAATGCTATGGGAAATGCGCCACTGGTTGGCAACAAGATACCAATGTGTTCGCGATCTGTTGTCCCATCAATCTGATCGGCAACAAACATAGCGCCACCGATCAATTGGCCATAGGTATATTCCCGCTGGTCATCAATAACAGCAGTCTGATGCATTCGGCGTAATGACTGGCTGAGGATTGAGAAAAGGATGCTCATCAATGTTATCGCGTTAAACTAGTACACCTGATGATACTAAACTTGACCACGGATATCCCAAAACCATACCAACCGACAATGCGAATGTGGGGCCTTGTCGCCAACCACGCTCTATGGGTTCTCCTGTGCTTGTTTGCCGGTTGCACAACACGCGTTCCGCTGCCAGATGCTTATCAGGCACTGGACGCCGGCCAACATGAGATGGCGTATCGGATTGCCAAGCAGGTGTACCACACGCCTAATTCCAGCATAGGTAGCAAAGACCGTCACCTGGCCGCCTACGCAGCGGGGTTAGCCGCCTACCGTCTTGAACAATACACAACAGCACAACGATATCTTGAGTCGGCGACCGGCAGCAGCAACCGTCATCTTTCCGGAGATGCCTATGCCACAATCGGGCTAATACATCATCGGCTTGGACGACTTCACAGGGCAAGCAATGCGTTCATTGCCGCCAGCAAACGACTATCCGGAGAGAACCGAGCTAAATCCTATTACTTCGCCGCGGTCGTAGAAAACAAACTCGGCTCGACGGCAAAGGCGATGACCTACCTCACGCTAGCTAAGAGCCTAACCCGTGACCACACCCTAAAACAACGGATCAACCTTGAAAAAAACCAGACCGGATTCACGGTCCAGGCTGGCGCGTTCAGTTCACAGTCACGTGCCCACGACCAGGTTAAACGCGTCAACCAGCAGGCGTCGGCCCGGGGAATCGGTACGGCACGACTTGTACAGGCTGATCGTGGCCCATTAACACTATGGCTCGTTCAGATCGGTCACTTCTCCACTTTTGCGACAGCAGAACGTGCAAGAAAATCACTTCACCTGCCTGACACAAGAGTCGTACCAAGATTCTAGAGACGCATGTTTGTTGAACGTGATTTTCTAATGAAGCCCATATTTTCCCTGATTAGATCCGATCATGAGTTTCAATTCTTGACCATCTGCAGCAATACGAAACCCAGAAGGCAAAAAATGTATGCGGAATTTCCACCTCACCACCGCATTACAGAACCATCCTGTCTGCGCATATCTCCAAGCTGCCTGGATACAGAATTTGTCACCGGATACTTTTTCGCTAATTCCTCATCAACTTCAATCCCCCATCCCGGTGCCTCATTCGCCCACAAGTATCCATCCTGTTCCTGTGGAACACCGTCAAAGATTTCGAGCGCAGCTTCGTCATACCCAGGCCATTCCTGGATACCGAAATTGGGACACGTCAAATCCAATGCAAGATTCGCTGCATGACCAATCGGCGATACATCCCGGGGCCCGTGCCATGCTGTCTTGATACCAAATGCTTCGCATACCGTAGCAATTTTCCGCGCCACGCTTAATCCGCCGGCTAATGAAATATGAACCCGAATGAAATCAATCAGGTGGTTTGAAATTAGCGGCATCCACTCGTGTGAACTATGGAACTTTTCACCTATGGCAATGGGTGTTGAGCACTGGTTACGGAGAATATCAAAGTGACCTAGATCCTCTGCCGCCAATGGATCCTCAATGAAATAAAGGTCGTAGGGCTCCAGCTGTTTGCATAGAACCACCGCCTCGGCAGGTGACACACACTCATGAATGTCATGCAGAAGATTCACCTTGTCACCGCAATGTTTTCTCACCGTATCTATCAGTAAAATTGTTTCACGCATATAAATGCGAGGCTCGAACAACACAGTGCTATCTGCGGTGGCACTTGTCTTTTCAGGTTGACCTGTACCACGCAAGTGGACTCGCACATTCCGGTATCCCTGATCCATAAAGCTAATCGCAGATTCAGCTGCCTCCTCCGGTGTTCGGCCTGCCGCATGACGGTAGACATCTGCGGCATTTCGACATTTTCCTCCCAGCAACTGATATACCGGCATTCCCGCCCGGCGTCCCTTGATGTCCCACAGCGCCTGGTCCATACCGCTAAGAGCATTATTGAGAACTGGACCGCTTCGATACACACTGCTCAGATATGCTGACTGCCAGATATCCTCAATGCAATCGGGGTCTTTCCCCATGAGAAACGGCCGTAGATATTCCTCAACAATCGCCTGGACTGCCAGCAGCCGTGTTGTCATTGAAGCGCAACCATAACCATACAAGCCCGGCTGGTCGGTCTCGATCTTCACAATTCCCAAATTATCGCGTTTAATGGCTATACCAATGAACTTGACATCGGTAATCTTTGCCGGTTTGAGTCCCATGAGACAACCGCTCTTATAATGTAATGCATACCTACTATGCAGAATTTTCTTTACTAAGTCCTGAGTCAGCACCATAGGTGCGTTTTGCTGGTGGCCACTTCGTAATTGTCACGGGTTTGTAATCGATGCGCGGATTGGCGCCGTCGCCATCGTGATAAGCCATCGAATGATTCAAGAAATTCTCGTCATCACGGCCCGCATAGTCGAGACGTTGGTGAGAACCGCGTGACTCAGTTCTGGCTAATGCCGAATGGGAAATTGTCTGCGCAACATCGATCATGTAATCCAACTCGATGGCCGCCGTAAGTTCCGTATTAAAACTGAGCGTATGATCATCAAGTGACAACTTCTTGAACCGTTCGCGCAACTCTGCAAGCTTGTCGCAGGTTGCGGTCAAGGACTTTTCGTCCCTGTAAATACCCGCACCACTCTCCATTGCTTCATGCATTTCATTTCGGATTGTTACTATCCGCTCGGTTCCACCTGTGTTATTGATGTAATTTTGGTTAATTCTCTTTTGTTCATCGTCGGCCTGCTTCTCAAGAGCGTTGACATTGACTTCAGGGTTGTCGGTGGCATAACGAGCCGCCCCATGGCCAGCACGGGCGCCAAACACCAACAGCTCTGTCAAAGAGTTCGACCCAAGGCGATTAGCGCCATTGAGTGATACACAGGCACATTCACCCGCTGCAAACAATCCGCCAATTGATGTGGCACCTTTGATGTCAGTATCAATCCCCCCCATCACATAGTGTACGACCGGCCGAACCGGAATGGGTTCGTAAACAGGATCCACTCCGGCATAATTTGTTGAAAGCTCGCGGACAAACGGAATCTTCTTATCGATCTTCTTTTTGCCCAAATGCCGCAAATCCAAATGGACCACATGGCCATATTTGGTCTCGATTGTGTTCCCCTTCTCCATCTCATGGATAAAACACTGGCTCAACTTGTCACGCGGCCCCAATTCCATGGTTCGCTTCTGTGGATGGTTTGGATCGTTCACGTCAATTGGCTTGCCCAAGTCGTAATCCTTTAAATATCGATCACCGTGCTTGTTCACCAAGATCCCACCTTCACCTCGTGACGCTTCTGTAATCAGGATGCCGGTCCCGGGCAGGCCCGTTGGATGGTATTGGATGAACTCCATATCCTTGAGTGCCACGCCAGCACGGTAGGCCATTGACATACCGTCTCCATTCTTGATCGCGCCATTTGTGGTAAATGGAAATACACGACCCGCCCCACCGGTACAGATGATGACCGATTTCCCCAAAACTGCATGCATCTGGCCCGTACGAAGTTCTATCGCTGCCGCACCACAACACCGACCATCGTCGATCAGAAGTTTTGTGGCAAAGTGTTCGTCGTAACGTGTAATATTCTTGTATTTCAAGGTGGTCTGAAACAATGAATGGAGCATATGGAACCCGGTTTTATCCGCAGCAAACCACGTTCGCTCAATCTTCATCCCGCCAAAAGGACGTACCGCAACGGATCCATCGGGATCACGACTCCAAGGACAGCCCCAATGCTCCAACTGGATCATCTCGCGTGGCGCTTCGTTGACAAACAGTTCAACTGCATCCTGATCGGCAAGCCAATCCGAGCCACTGATTGTGTCATAGATATGATCCTCAAGACTATCATTTGGTTTAATCACCGCAGCAGCACCACCTTCAGCTGCCACCGTATGACTGCGCATGGGATAGACCTTGGAGACCATGGCCACAGAAAATTTAGGATTGTGCTCAGAAATTGCAATCGCAGCACGTAAACCTGCACCACCGCCACCAACAATAACCACATCATGGATAACCGAATTAGACAAGGAAATACCTCATTTCACTTTGCTTCATTATTATGGATCAGTACGCATCCACCGTGATGACGGTTTGACCAATCCGATTCCAACCGAATACATTCCTTCAGACTCATGTCGCCACCATGGGGCATTCTGGTGACCATATCCCCACACATCATCAATTTTTTTTCGTCCGAACCACATCGTGACTCATCCGAAGGCGGAACCGGACACTGCCGTCACCTAGTGATATTTATCCATTTTGGTCGTATTTATAAAAACCCGTGTCTCATCCATTTTGCAATTACCCGCAGGCCTCTTATCTGCCTACCATCACATCAGCCACATGGTAATGCCGCGGCAATCTCCAAGCTTACCGACTTTCCACTTTGGCCAAAAGTAAGCGCCCCATAAACAGATCTTCATGCAGACGCCACTACCGAGGCCACTGGAGTCCCCGCTGGCCAACATCTCCGGTTTCAGAGCATACTGGAGATCCTCATCATCACGAGAGTTCGGGCTTCAGACATGGTGGTCACTTTACTATGACGACTTTTCGGCCAGCTCTGCCTCCTGGGCAGGGACGATGTACTTGTTGAAATACCAGGTACTTGCACGATCCAGGACAAAAAACAACCCTACTCCCAAGACCGCAATCAAGGTACTCAACAGAATCAAATTCATGCGTTTACGCTTGGGATCGATCGAGCACTGATCCTGCTTGCGCTTGTAGATCACGAGCCCAACGAGACCAATCACCACCGCCATACCGCGGAGGATCCATTTGCCGATACCTCCCGACCCCTCGTAGAAGAAGTCTGCAAATGAGATTGCCCAGACTCCCCCAGCAAGCCCAAGCATGAATAGCACGGCGGGGGCCACGCAGCAGATAATCCCCGTCAGACCCGCCGTTGCGGCAACCTTTGTCGCAAATTTCCAAATGCTTGGCTGTCTAGGTTCAGCTTGATCCATAACGCTTATTTTCCAACTGTTTAATAGTCACGACCCTGTCATTATAGCGATAACGATGTTGTTTCAGTTGAATATAGGCACCGCTGATTATATGCGTACAACAGTGCCTGCCTGGATCTAAACATATTTTTACACTTCACCAGCAAAGCCATTGCTGCTGTTCCTTACTCGCGTAACGACTAAAAATCACCGATATAATCGACTGATGGCTGATTAAAATAAACGATGAGGCGACATCTTGAAAACCATTACCGTTAAGGATAATCAGGCAATTTGAATAGTCCATCTGAAAATGCAGCGGTGGCATGTTTGCGTGGTGCAGTTGAATCCGAACGCCCACTACAGGTTGCAGGTGTGATCAATGCCTACTGTACACGACTTGCCGAACGAGCAGGTTTCAAGGCGCTCTATCTATCAGGCGCTGGAGTCGCAAACGCGTCATACGGCATTCCGGATCTGGGAACCACAACCCTTGATGACGTGTTAACGGATGTACGGCGGATCACCTCCATAACCAAGCTACCCGTTCTTGTTGATGCCGATACCGGCTGGGAAGATAGTGCAGGGATCCATAAAACCACTCGATCCATGATCGATGCTGGCGCTGCTGGATTCCATCTTGAAGATCAGATCCCGGCCAAACGCTGTGGTCATCGCCCAGGTAAAGTGTTGGTGCCAATTGATGACATGGTTGACCGGTTAGCTGGCGCCGTCACCAGCCGAAAAGACAGCCAATTTGTGATCATGGCACGAACTGATGCCGTGGGGGTTGAAGGCCTAGATGAAGCAATACGCCGCGCAGATCGTTACGTTCACGCCGGCGCTGATATGATATTTGCCGAAGCGTTGACCAGTCTGAAGGACATGAAGTGCTTTGCCAAAGCAATTAATGCGCCGGTGCTTGCTAATTTAACCGAATTTGGGAGAACGCCGATGTTCTCATTAGATGAGATACGGGACACGGGTATTCGTTTGGTACTCTATCCACTCTCCGCGTTTCGCGCCATGAGCGCAGCAGCTCAAAACGCATACCACACAATCCGAAACTCCGGTACGCAATCCAGCCTCTTGGGTGCAATGCAAACTCGCGAGGAGCTCTACGATGTACTAGATTACTATGAGCATGAACTTCAAATCGATCGCACCTTAACCGAAAAAAACAATGACAGATAAACCTAAAGACACAAAAACTGGGGGCCTGGCTGGTGTTGTCGCCGGCAAAACATCCATCTCTACCGTCGGCAAAGAAGGCGCTGGCTTAACCTATTTTGGCTATGATATCGAAGATTTAGCAGAAAACGCCTGCTTCGAAGAAGTAGCCCATCTTTTACTTTATGGCGAAATGCCCTCACAGAAAGAATTAGATGATTTCAGAACGCGATTAATCAATAGCCGGGGTCTACCCAAACCGCTAGCAGACACGCTGGAGTATATTCCAGCAACTGCGCATCCGATGGATGTACTGCGTACCGGCTGTTCCATGCTGGGCTGCATTGAGCTAGAAAATAATTTCGACAACCAACACGCCATTGCAGAGCGTCTTCTGGCTGTATTTCCTTCAATACTCCTCTATTGGCATCACTTTGCAGTAAATAATCGTCGTATCGAAACACGATCCGATACCCCATCAATCGCAGGGCATTTTTTAACCCTGCTCCACGGCCAAGCACCTAATGAAATGTTTGAGCAAGCAATGGATGTGTCGCTGACACTTTATGCCGAACATGAATTCAATGCATCAACCTTCGCCGCCCGCGTCTCAACGGCAACACTATCCGATTTCTACTCTGGAATCACCGCGGCGATTGGCACACTGCGTGGCCCATTGCACGGTGGCGCCAATGAAGCGGCCATGGCCCTGATTGACCGCTTTGAAACACCTGATGAAGCCGAGAAAGGCACACTCGAGGCGCTGGAAAACAAAAAACTCATCATGGGATTTGGCCATCGTGTGTACCGTGATAATGATCCGCGATCCAACATCATCAAATCATGGGCACAACAATTGGCCGCTAAAACCGGGGATACGCGGCTTTACCCTGTCTCCCAGCGCATCGAGAAGGTGATGCGGGATGAAAAGAAGCTGTTTCCGAACCTCGATTTCTATAGCGCCTCGGCTTACCACTTCATGGGAATTCCGGTTCCCATGTTTACGCCCATCTTCGTATGTTCGCGCATCGCCGGCTGGGCCGCCCATATGATCGAGCAGCGTGGTGACAATAAGCTTATTCGGCCCGTAGCAGATTATGTTGGCCCCAAACCTAGATCCGTTGTGCCGATCGACCAACGACCGTCGAGCAGGTAGTTGCCGCTTGGATCAAAAGCCAAAAACCCCTGATAAACTTCTCACTGATATCGCTGATTACGTTGCCGATCATCAGGTCGACAGTGAGTTGGCTTACGACACAGCCCGCTGGTGCCTGATGGACAGTATTGGTTGCGGCTTGCTGGCGCTGCGGTTCCCCGCCTGCACAAAACTCATGGGGCCTCTTACTCCACATCCCACGCCCCCCCCCGGCGGAGTTCCGGTTCCCGGCACCAACTATCATTTGGATCCCGTCAAGGCCGCATTCGATATCGGGTGCATGATTCGCTGGCTGGATTATAACGATACATGGCTTGCCGATGAGTGGGGGCATCCATCCGACAATCTTGGCGCCCTATTAGCTTGTTCTGATTACCGCTGTCGTTATGAAGATACACCGCTCATCGTGCGTGATGTCCTTAGCGCCATGATCAAGGCCTATGAAATCCAGGGCATTCTTGCCCTGGAGAATGCATTTAATCGGGTAGGGCTCGATCATGTCCTGCTTGTACGCGTAGCCAGCACCGCAGTTGCCACGCATCTACTGGGCGGTAGCCATCAACAGACCGTCAATGCGGTTTCCAACGCATGGCTGGATGGCGGGGCTCTACGCGCCTATCGCCATAAGCCCAACACCGGCCGGCGCAAAAGCTGGGCTGCTGGCGATGCGACAAGTCGCGCAGTTCGTCTTGCGTTTATGGCACGGGCTGGAGAAATGGGATATCCAACAGCACTAAGTGCCAAGACATGGGGCTTCTGTGATGCGTTATTTGGCGGCAATCAACTGAGTGTGAGCCAACCATTTAGCACCTACGTAATGGAAAACATCCTTTTCAAAGTCTCATTTCCTGCCGAGTTTCATGCCCAAACCGCTGTGGAAGCCGCTTTTCAACTACACCCGACCATTCGCGACCGCGTGGATGAGATCCGAAAAATAAAAATCGAGACGCAGTCCGCAGCTATCCGCATCATTGATAAGACTGGGCCACTGCATAACCCTGCAGATCGTGATCATTGTCTTCAATACATGATTGCCATTGGACTGCTGCACGGCAAACTCACGGCCAACCATTACGAAGAGGAAACCGCCGTCGACCCACGCATCGATCATCTTCGCCAGAAAATGGAGGTGGCAGAGAACCCGGCCTACTCGAAGGACTACCTTGATCCCGACAAAAGATCCATTGCAAACAGCCTCCAGATATTCTTTGACGATGGCACCGTCTCGGATTTGGTTTCGGTGGAGTATCCCATCGGACACCGGCGACGCCGTGATAAATGTATTCCACTACTCAAAAAAAAGTTCAAATCAAACCTGAACCCAAGTGGAAAAGAATCTCAGAATAAAATGCTGTGTTCTCTGTTCGAAGATCCCCAACGGCTGGATGAAATGCCTGTCTGCAACTTTATGGATCTACTACAGGCATAAACCTAAACAGCAATTAATTTTATTCGCGAGAAAGTGCTGATCGTTCCAATCCAAAAGAACAGATACGATTGCGCCTGATCAGACACTTGAATGCCAAACATTCATCACCTTCACTGGATTCAATGGCAGGACAGACCACTGCTATTGTTCAAATGCTGCTTCCAACTCCTGCCGTAATGCCTCGGCAACCTCCTTCGCCGAACCTTCACGCTGCACCTTCTTCCCCCACTTCCAACCCTCAAGATATTCGTCCGAACCGGCAAGCCCTCGTTTCATTGCCTCTTCATCAATCTTTTCCTGAAAGCGAGGTGACAACTCAAGCTGTACACGTCCGTCATCATCCTTTACACGAATCTGCGCAGGTATTTCGTGCCATGAAAGTATCTGGTATTCAGCCATCAGGTCGGTATCCCGTGAATTTAGGTGATTACAAGAAGCCGTATCATACAACATATGCACACAACGGTACCGCTCTGCCTATGACAATCACCGGCCCATACCGCTTCATGAACGATGTATAGGCCGTAAGTCGGGGTAATTACCCAGCTAGATGTGAAAGTAGATTATCAAGCGGAACCGTTGCAAACGTAGTTGCCGAATCGCTGACTGCATAAGGGATAACCACCTGGCCATTGTGGATCAATGCTCCGCAGGAGTACACCACATTGGGTACATAACCATCACGTTCGCCTTCCGTAGGCACTAACATTGGTTCGCGTAGCTGGCCTATAATCTTTGATGGGTCATTCAAGTCAAGGAGAGATGCCCCGATACAGTACTGCCGCATCGGCCCAACACCATGCGTGAGTAAGAGCCAGCCAGCTTCTGTTTCCAGTGGAGATCCGCAATTACCAATTTGAACAAACTCCCAAGGGTATCTAGGCGTTTGAAGAATCTGAGCCTCATTCCAGAATCGGATGTTGTCCGACCTCATGAGATAGAGATTCTCGCCGTCAATACGAGAAATATTCATAAACCAACCGTCAATACGTCGCGGGAACAAGGCCATACCTTTGTTCTGGGCGTACCGCCCATTCATCGTGTGAACCTTCACAGACTGGAAATCTTCCGTCTCAATAATCTGCGGCAGAATGCAATGGCCGTTATATGCAGTGTAGGTGCCAAAATATAAGACCGAGCCATCATCTTCAATAAACCGGACGAGCCTCACATCCTCAATACCATGCGATTCATTTTCAGATGATGGAAAAATAACTAATTCAGATGGATCTGCATCCGGTGGCACTTTTAGATGGTAGTTTGACCGCGCCAACCAGATCATGTTGTCTGCCGTTTCCTGCAACGCCTGCGGCGCTTCAAGCTCATTACGCAGGCCATCGATCACATCATTAAGTCCAGACATGGGAAATTGAGGGTCCAGTCGATCTAAAACAGATTGGGCCAGCTGGTTGCAAGCCCCCATTTCTTCCAGTTTCAGCCTGAATATCTTGTTGTCGTAAAGACGATCCTCAACCACACGTACGCGACGTGCGAAACGACTTGGCGGATTAAAACGTAAAACACCCTTCCGATCGATAATACCGGTACGAAAAACAATCGATGAAATATGCCCTTCGCCGGTCGCACGTAGACTCATCAAAAAACGTATCGCGCCATCCGGCACATCATCCTGGTTTGGTGCTTGAACAATTGATGGATTGAACAGTGCGGCCGCTTCGATGGCGTACTCCATCGTGAAGTATGCGCCAATCAATAACTGTCTTTGTGAATCAATATGACCATTAAGTGGTACGTGATCGCCCAGGCGTACGTAATGCTCGCTTAGCACAGATTTAATATCATGATGACGAGAACTGAAATTATGCAACACGTGAGCCAACAGATTGTCGACTTCAACATCCGACAAATCCATTATGCGTTGCACAATGGCCTTGGCACGATGCTCGTCACCCGGGAAAAAAAAGCGAGTCATCACCCGGCTATCATTAGCAGCAAACCGCTGGGGAACACGGCAAACTTCAAGGGCTGCTTCATACATCAAAGTACATCCATATAAATATGAGTGACAACCAACAATTATATACCTGAAATCGGTCGCAAAGTTCATTCACCCGCAAAGTATCTACAGAAAATAAATATTAAAATGCTGCAATAGAATCAGCATCGTCCGTATAAGATGTCAATGGTTCATTATCGGCCTTAATAATGTAAAAATCTATCCTTTAGAAATACGTTTGGATTTTATCGTGACATCAATGAGTATTTTATCTACAACCTTGGATTAACTATTGGCCTGATTGAATTTATTGATCTCTTTACGATATTACGTTTCGATGACGCCGCGTTTAAATATCTTCGTCTGCCTACGGGTATTTATTATTCATAAAGCTTATACCAATGCGCCTGCAGTGCATCTAGTAAACTTGAGTTGAGGAAATCCAAAGGCTTATATACGAACGGGGTCACATTTAGTTCCAGAAATATCGATCTATCACATCACTTGCCGGTTTCAGCGCAGACTTTAATGTTCAGCGCCGGCGAAGCCGAGGAACTCATCGAGCCAATCATCTGCTTTTAACACTGCTTTTCTTTGTCGAAATGTAATTTGACTTGCTCGGTTCTGAGCTTGATCAGATAAGCGTTGCGGCTGACTACCTTCCAGGGGCCCCTCGCCATTGGCTTTACGCAACACACGTAGTCGCCGCCAGCGGGAAGTATATCGCTGCACAAGTTCGTCCTCTAATGAGGAATAGGCCACCGCGCTACCCGGATCACCCTGTCGGGCTGCACGACCAAATAGCTGGCGATCGATCCGGCCTGACTCATGACGCTCTGTAGCCAATACCTGCAACCCACCCTTGGCGGCCACGCCTTCCCCGAGCTTAATATCAGTGCCCCGACCGGCCATATTTGTCGCCACCGTGATGCGCCCAGCCTGACCAGCACCGGCAACAATATCCGCTTCCTCGGCGTGACGAACTGCGTTGAGTACCTGGTGGTCCAGGCGTTCTTTGTGAAGTAGCCCACTAAGTAGTTCACTGGCTCCAACTGAACGTGTGCCGACCAGGATTGGGCGCCCGGTATCGTGAGTCTGTTTAATTCCGCTTACGATCCCCCTCCATTTGTGGTCATCCGTGGCATACACACGATCAGGCTCCTGCTGACGAATACATGGTCGATGGGTTGGAATCACCACAACCGGCAAACGATAGACCTGCCACAGCTCATGTTGAGCCTCTATGGCCGTCCCCGTCATACCGGAGAGGCGACGGTACAACCGAAAGAATCGCTGAAAACTGATGCGTGCCAGCGTATCCTTGGGAGGTGTAACCTCAAGATGTTCTTTTGCCTCAACCGCCTGATGCAAACCATCACGCCACGTTCGATCAGGCATAAGACGGCCGGTAAATTCGTCCACAATGACAATCTTGCCTTCTTGAATCACGTATTGTTTATCGATTTCGTACAGATCGCGTGCAGTCAATGCTTGGTTAACCAACTCCTCGCGCCTCCGTGCGCCCACCCACAAACCCGACATCTTCTGCGTTAATTCCCCCAAACGATGCCGTCCAGCATTTGTAAACTTGATCTCCCTGAATCTCCGGTTGACCTCATAATCACGCGACGCTTCCATCTCCTTAGAAAGACTTGCTGCCTTTTCATAAGCTTCAATCTGCTCGTCATTACCGCCACCACCGGAGATAATGAGCGGTGTTACCGCTTCATCAATAAGAACCGAATCAGCTTCATCAATAATCGCATATTCCAACCCTCGCATCACTAATCGCTCGGTACCTCCACTGACACCGTCAACCAGCCGTCCAAGGAGCACATTCGGCAAACTGGCCTTTTGACCAAGGACCAGGCGATCACGCAACAAATCCGCTGTCACTTCCTTATTTGTAGTGTAGGTGATATCAGCATCATAGCCACGGCGACGATCATCAGACTGCATCTGACTGGTAATCGACGCCACTCGAAGACCACAAAACTGATAAATTGGGCTCATCCACTCGGCGTCACGGGCAGCCAAGTAATCATTGATGGTAATGATGTGACATCCTCGACCACGCCAGCCAGCAATCGTCGCTGGCATGGTCGCCGACAAGGTCTTGCCCTCACCGGTTACCATCTCGGCAATGCACCCTGATTCGATGGCCATGGCGGCAGCAATCTGAACCGGATGTGGCGTCATGCCCATCTGGCGCTTTGCCACTTCGCGGACGATTGCAAATGCCCGAATCAAATCATCATCTGTCTGCCGGTTGAGCCTGAACAAATCTCGCATATCGGCACACTGACCACGAAGACGATCATCAATTAGATCCTTGTACTTATCTGCCAGCGCCACCACCTGTTCGGCCCGCTGCATGAACCGCCGACGACGTGGCGCAAATGGCACCCCCATGCTCACGGCGGTATTCCAAGCCGCATCCAAACCTTTGGGGAGTTTGGTTGCACGCGGTCGATATGCAAGATTACGCCAGATTGCACTGGGCATCACAGGCGCCGCCGTAACCGTTTCCGCTCCATTTGCTTGCGAACTTTTGTTCATGACTTTACTTCACTACATGAAGAACCGCCGCTGCACCAGCTGACGAATCTGGTGCCACCACTGTGCTGCAAGTGGTCGGCGAGGCAACTTGAAGCGCACCATCACACGCTGGCCGCTAAATATAGGTGGAACCCTGCCCTCATCGTCTTCCAGCCGATCGATATGAACTTCAAAGAACTGTTCGGCGGTACGGGTTCCCTCTGGGTCGTCCGTAGCCGTCTGTACGGTTCCCCCGACAGCGTATCCAAGCGCCTGCGATGGCAGGCGCTCTTGTCCAGCCGGGTGAACCGTCTGGATCTTGCCATAGAACATCAAGTCGGGCCTGCCTTTCACACGGATTTCAACCACGGCATCTTTCCCGACCTCCGTATTAATACGCGGCCCCAGTTCTTGATCTGTCACGGCGCGGATGAACAAACTATCCAAATCCGCAACGAGACCGGCTTTGTCCACCTGGTCGCCACGCCGCAAGAACGCACCCCGCATGTACTCTATATTTGGTGCAATCCACTTCCCTGCAATAGGCGCACGAAGATTTAACGTGGCGATCCGTTCTTCAATATCTTTCAAATCATACTTTTTATATTCAATCGCATTGTTCAAAACCTGGACAATTGCCGTCTCTTCGTTAGCCAATGCTTCACGCTGCTGCGCTTCAAGCCACGCAAGCTCCGCCACCTTCTGGTCTCGCTCTGCCTCAAGGGCGGGGTTCGTCGCCACAACGAGGGCATGATCGTCTGGTTCAACATATACGTCCGAAGCAAGTGTTGACTGAATAAATCCATCCTCTCCCATAAACACAATGGCCATTTTCCGAGGCTCAACCACTGCTTCGGCGCGATCATATTCGTAAACGGGAATCAGGCCAATACCAACAAAGAAAACAACAAATGCACCCCCTGTTAACCCAACAGCCCGCGACCGACTGCGTATCAAGTCTGGGCTAGTTGCCAGATAGTTCATCCATTTGCCCAATGGCATGATCACCCAGGCGAACAGAGCGCTAATAGCAAGCAACGCACCAACAAAGAAAAGCTTGTCCGCAACGAAAAGTAATATCCTCACACTGATGAATACACGGTAGATGGAGGATGCCACCCCATAGCTTACAAGCCAATACCGCTCACCCTCTGTATGTGCTGGCGTACGCGCCCGCTGGACTTTATAGGCATACCGCTTGACCAGATAATAGATATATTCCTTGCTCCGCTGAGCAAGATTTGGAATCTCCAATGCATCCGAAAGCATATAGTACGCATCGAATCGCAACAACGGGTTACCGTTGAATACTAGGGTGGAAACACTTGCAATGAGCATCATGTTGTGTGCCATTGCGTGAATTGCCGTACCCTCAGAAGTCCGTGACCAGACCACGGCAGCAATAGCTGCAACCGCCAACTCGATGTATATCCCTGCCGCCGCAATGGTGATCCGCTGCCACTTACTGCGCAGCGCCCAGCTACTTGAGGCGTCTACATAAGGGACCGGCATGAACACGAGAAACATAATGCCCATCGTGTGAACTTCGCCACCGGACTGCGTGTCGCGCCCAAATTTCTTGCATGCAAATCCGTGCCCAAACTCATGAAACACTTTGATGAAAGCAAACGACAAATAAAGAAAGATTAAATTATCAGGATCAAGAACCTGGCCGGCTTGCCGTGTTAGATTGGCCGCTTGGCCCGACAGCGACCAAAATCCAATCCCAATTAATATTATCCACGCGACAAAACCGATCTTGGTGAAGGCAAGACCAAAGACCCTGACCCATCGATCCAAAAACACGTCAGGGTCGATCAGTGGTACGCGTATAAACAGTAGATTCTTAAAATAGCCGCCCACCTCGCGACGCACACGCTTCTTGTAGCGTTCAAACATTCCCGCTGCATCAGCAGGCAATTCAGCTGCCAGTAGATTTGACGTATACAATTGGCCTAATAGTTGAACAACTTCAACCTGGGTCGGCGCATCATCACCCAAATCACGATTGCAGATCTCCCACGCGTTTTGCACCATTCGCCGGCCATCCAATAGACCCACAAAGTGATATGCTGCGTTATTTAGGCGAAAGAACTGGTTGTTGGACGGATCACGAAGAACATGCCACATCTGGCCACGGTAATGCTGGCGATATGTCTGAACCGTTGAGCGCAATCGCGGACGCATCGCCGTGACGCGATACCACGATTCACTAAACGTCGGTCGGTCAACGGCCATCTATCATCCCTCGCCATCAAAAGGGGCAACCCCTTTTATGGCTACCACCAAAGTTTCATGCGTACCCAGTTGACCATATCTCGTGTCCATAACCAAAGGTACCGAGCACGTCCCACCTTAATCCGCGCCACTCCCTCAAGTCCCTGAGTGAGATTAATCTGGCCCACTGCTTCTGCCCACTGGTTATTGTTCTGATCAAACTTAACGCGCACGTTAAAAACATTACGTTGATTGATGACCTGTGCCACCGGGGTGATCCGCTCCACAATCACCGGTAGATACAGACCAGGCTGGGCAACCGGAGCCAGTTGGCCTTTCTGCCCAACTTTAAGATCGGTGATGCGATCCTCCGGCATAGCCACTTCCGCGCGAAAAGCATTTAGGGGTGCGATCTCAAACAAAATCCGACCTGTGTCAACAGGCGCCCCTAATTCCTTCTTGAGATCGCCCTTGATCAAAATCCCACTGATTGGTGCATAGATCTCAGCCTGTTCAAGTTGAAACTCCTTGAGTCTGATCTGAGCACTAATCCCTTCGGCCTCAGCCTCGGCCATGAGAACCTGTGCCTGCTGTCCCGGAAGTGACAGGTTCACATCCTTTTCTTTTAACGCACGCCTCCGCTCCTGCTGCAATGCCATCAATTCACTGCGCAACTGCCGGGCATCAAGTGCGGCCAGGAGCGTCTTCCCCTGCACCACTTCATCACCAACTTCAACCTCAACCCGTGCCAAGTGACCCGGATAAGGCGCAGGAACCAGTTGACGCGTGATCGCCTCAACCACAAAAGAGCCCTCAGCATGGTCATTGCCCTTGGCGAATGTAAAAAACACAGCTGCAATAAATACCCCCGCGGCAATCGCTTTTATCCAGGTATGTTCAGGACCCGTCAGCTTGGCCAGGCCATCGCGGGCCATGTCAGCTGCCTTTGCACCCATCCATTTATCATGCTCATAAAGGTCAGATAATCGGGCAGTACACAACTCGCAAATAAGGCGCAACACCTCCATATCTTCAGAGGTAAATGGCCGATCTACATTTCGCTCAACCGTAAGGACCGCAATGGTCTTTTGCTTGATCCGCAATGGCAAGCTGCAAATCGCCGTGGGGCCGTGGCGGCTTGCAAGAGTTCCCGTAGCCCGGCTGACAAAGGTTGCTTCCGCCGGCGGTGGATGCATGATTTCCAGATCCTGGTCAAAACATTCTTCCATCGCCGACTCGATATCCAACACAAGTTTCATCTTACGCGTGAATCTTTCTGTATGACTCAAGGCAACAGCACGAACATAGCGGCCCTTGAGAAATCCCAAGCTTACCCGTTCTGCCTGCCAGACACTGGCAATCTCATTACATAACGCCATGGCAGCCGCCCTAAAGCGATCGTTTTCATTGACGGCTGCAAGTAGCTCAAGTCCCTGGCGCAGACGCTTGAGGTCGCCATGACGATGCTGGAGTGTCAACCGCATTTCATGGAGGCTCAGAAGACTGATCGTCAACTCTAAACGTTGACGACTTTCAGCGAGCAAGGATGACTCGGTTGAATGAATCGCGTATGCCGCTACACCACGAACTTTGCCTGATGCGCGGATTGGAATCATAACCAGATGCTGTTGGGGCGACTGGTCATAGTAGCCCTCGGGCGCTTGAAGTGCGGTGACGACAGTATCCGTAGCCTCTGCCACACGTGAAGCCAGTTCCACTGACTGTGCCAACCAAACGGGGGCTGTTTCGTTTTCCTGTGGCGCCGGGAACACCGCCAGCACCTCGGGGGTCCCTTTTGGAATTGGACGCAAGATGGCACCGCCGACCGCAGAAGCAATGTGGCATTGCACCGCCAGTAGGCGTAACAGGAACTCTTCCGGCGGTCCCTCAAAGGTCGTTAAATGATCAACCAAGTCGTTTAATGTTGGCTGGGCTACCTGTGTGGTATCTTGCTGGCTCATAGGGACGGTTCGCTCAAGTCTTGTTGAATAGTAATTTTACCTTCTTATCGGCACCATAGGTGACTCGACACTATCACTTACCGGAATGGCGATGAACTCAATGTATAACGAAATTTCAAGCCTAAAACACACCAATCCGAATACCTAGGAAGGCACCAACTTATTCTGGAAAACCATTCTATTGCATTGTATCAATCTCGGGCGGCAGGTCGGTGGGGCCTGCCGTCCAAGATTGTAATTAAACGAGGTGAATATAGGACCCAGGGTCTCTGCAAACACCTGAGCTATTCACTCAATCTACAGCCGGGTGGCCGGGCCGCAGAAGACAAGCGGATTCGAGACTGGTAGCAGTGGATTACCTTAGCAGCTGCAAAAGCAGCACCTGCTCCTGCAGGTACAGGAGCCATTAACCCTTCAAGGTCACTTGTGGATCGCGAAGTATTCCCCCAGATAAGGAATCGTAGCGTAAAACTTGCCGCTCGTTCAGAAGATGGCAATATAGTATAGGCCGTGTGTTGGGGTTGAATTATGATCCACGGACGAAAAACCTTGGGGTACCTGAACAGCTTACTCAAAATAAGAAAGAGCCGGAAAAGTACCGGGCTAATCATCTCTACTTAGTATCAAGGGATGCCAATGGATCCTTGTATCATCAATGCCCGCTGACAATGAGAATGGTGGCTGACTTTGGCTCCCAAAGGTAGGATGATACCCCGTTCGATTACCGCGCCCGGGAACCGGCCACATCATGATTGTCGACGTCCATGCACATGCCTAGACATCACCGGAGCAATTAGGTCCGGCTGCCTGTCACAAAATCCAGAATCTAACGCCCCCCCTGGCCACGTTTGGATGCAGGCCCTTCAACACGTCATCATGCTATGGTAAATGTTGATTGCGTCATTCTCCATGGATTGGCGGCCGATCAGGCCGGGGCTAGGGTCTGCACGGAAGATATTGCGATGGCAGTCGATGCCGCCCCAGAAAAAACACTGGGCTTTGCAGGCATCGACCCAATCGCTGTGGGCCCCAGTATCAACGAGTTGATCGATCACGCGAATATACTTGGAATGGTTGGCATTACCATCTGCCCGGCAGCAGCATCCATGCACCCTTGCCACAGCCAGGCGATGGCCTTATATGAAAAGTGTGAACACGAAAAGCTCCCAGTTTTTGTACTTGGCTGCAGCCTGTTTGGTAAGGCTGCGACAATGCAGTTCGCCCAACCAGAACAATTTGATCAGATTGCTCGCGACTTTCCTGATTTGCGCCTGGTCATGGGTGAAGTGGCCCGGCCATGGATTGAGTCAGCCCTCATGCTCATCAGCAACCATCCCCACGTGTACGCCAGCATCGACGGGTTGAGCAGTCAGCCATGGATGCTTTATCAATCCTTGTTGTTGGCAGATCAATAATAGGGCAACCGAAAAACTGCTGTTTGCCAGCGGCTTTCCATTTTGCACTCCCAAAATGGCGATCGTCAACCTCTATTCAGTCAATCAATATGCCGCTAATACACATCTGCCGCATATCCCGCGGCAGATATTAAGAAATATAGTTGAACGCAATGCCTTGGATTGCCTTGGATTGCAATCCCATCCTGTAAACCACTCGCCGAAAGCATCACACACAAAGGTGCTATCACGTGAATCGAACTGTTGTTTCCATCATAACGATCTCCACTTTACTTGTAGGCTGCAATGCGGGGGGTAAAATCACGATCCTTGATGTTTCCAGCCCCGACATCACAATTAAAAGCAGTTTCAAATATGGACTCTACCGCTTCAGCGACATGAACAACATCACCGTTATGCTTTACGACGGCAAACTAACCAAGCCAGATGAAGCGCTCGTTATCCATACCCAGTGGATCCCCACAAATGCAAGTACACCGATTACCGCTGAAGCAACAAATGCCACGGTCCGTTACATCAATTTTTCGGGTGATGACAAGAAGAATGTTGTCGTGTACAGCGATGCCGGCTATCTATACCCCAATAGCCCGCCCGGCCAGGACTGTCTGGATGCAAGCGTGTGGCAGGCCAACCTAAGGCTAACTGATTCCAATAAAGGATCCGAAGGATACTTTGGCCAAGCTCAACTTCGTGGAAATTTTACTGCTAAATACGATCCCGGCGCAATGAACCAGGCACTGAACCAGTTGAAAAGACGTGTTGGCCGAATGCTTGGTAATCCACCATATGTTCGAACAGATAACCAGTAGTTTTAAGAAGAGAATGACGCAAGCGGCTTCATGAAATGCCAAACATCGATAAAAATATGGCAATATCAAGAGGTAACGGTATGAAGTTAACGATCAGGAATTCAGGATATTATCTCAATCGCCTGGTGATGTTTACTGCAATGAGCATGGTGCTGGTATCCGGCTCCTTGTTGCTGGCCCAGCCTGCAGTCGCCGACAAATCATCAAACACGCCAACGGAACAGGCGGACATCCCTGCCGAGGATAATCAATCGCTCGAGGGGTCTGCAGAAACCCTGAATCAATGGCTGGATGACAAATTAAGTAGTATCAACGCAGTTTTGGCGCAAGTGCTGTTCTGGGATGTCACATTTGGTCAACTTAAAAGTCCGGTACCCGATGCACAAGGTCAACCCGTGCTTCAGGGTCCTGAAATCCCATTCGTGATCGCCTTCCTTGTGTTTGGCGCCGTGTTCTTTACCTTCTGGCACGGATTGATCAATATCCGGGCATTTAAGCACGCCATTGACGTCGTTCGCGGCAAGTTCGACCGACCTGAAGATGTCGGCGAAATCACGCACTTTCGCGCTTTAACCAGCGCTCTTTCAGCAACGGTAGGGCTGGGGAATATCGCTGGAGTCGCCATTGCGGTTCGAATGGGTGGACCCGGCGCCGTCTTTTGGATGATGATACTTGCTGTTTTTGGCATGACTGCCAAGTTCCACGAGTGCACCTTGGCGCAAATGTTTCGACGACGCAATGCCGATGGATCCATCTCCGGTGGCCCCATGTTCTATCTCCATGAAGGGCTGCGCCAGGTCAATCCCCTTCTCGGTGGCCTTGGAAAATTTCTCGCCATCCTTTTCGCCATTATGTGTATAGGCGGCGCCCTTGGTGGCGGGAACATGTTCCAAGCCAATCAATCCTTCGAAGCTTTTGCCAGTGCATTCCAGGTCCCCGGGGAAAGCCGCGCACTGATATCCCAAGGTTTCGGCATCATCATGGCCGGACTTGTTGCAGCCGTTATTATTGGTGGGATTAAACGTATCGGAGCAGCCACAAGCCGCATTGTCCCAAGCATGTGCGGTCTCTATGTGCTTGCATCAGTTGTCATCATCGCCGTCAACTTCAGGGAAATACCCCATGTCATCGCGCTGATATTTAATAGCGCATTTAATCCAGATGCCGCACTGGGCGGTGTTATTGCCGTAATGATTATTGGCTTTCAGCGAGCGGCATTTTCAAATGAGGCGGGGCTAGGCAGCGCAGCGATTGCACATGCAGCAGCCAAGACTGAAGAACCTGTTCGTGAAGGTATTGTCTCGCTTCTAGGACCATTTATCGACACCATTGTTATTTGCGCCATGACCGCGATGGTTGTAATTATCACGGGCGCTTATAAGGATGCGCCATCAGACGTCAGCGGCTCAGCAGTAACAATGTATGCATTTCAAGAGTTGCCTGGTATCGGGGTATGGTTCCCTTATATTCTTTCCATCTGCATCATTCTCTTCGCTTTTTCGACAATGATTTCTTGGTGTTATTACGGTGAACGAGCATGGGACTCACTATTTGGAAACCGATCCGTAATCATATTCCGCATTCTTTTTGTAGTTGCTGTATTCATCGGTGCCGTTATTCCTCTCAAGGCCGTTTTGAATTTCTCCGACCTAATGATCCTTTGCATGGCATTCCCGAACATACTTGGAGGACTCATCCTCGCACCGATGGTCAAAGAAAAGGCAAAGGATTACTGGACACGCTACAAGTCGGGACAAATGGAACCGACAAGCACATCCTGATCGACCCCGCAAGCCAATAAATCCATTTCCTGGCTGCAGGTCTTTAGATACCGCACCGGGAAAATAAATTCACCGCTCTTCTGCACGATCGGTGGCAGGCGGTGGATCAATTGATAATGATGTGATTTCTTCACGCTGACCATCCGTTAGATCCATCTCAAGCGCAGCCAATGAGGGCTCCAATTGCTCAAGATTTCTCGCACCAATAATCGGGGCGGTGATTGCCGGATGTGACTTCACCCAGGCAACCGCTAATGTTGCCGGATGTTTTCCTTGCTCCTTCGCATAAGCAGAAAACTTCTCGGCAACATCGTAGTAGATGGACGCAGCATACCTCCTGGTATACATCTTGTTATCAAGCAGGCGACCACTATCTGGCTTGGAACTAGCCGTGTACTTGCCCGTTAGTAGACCTCCACCAAGTGGACTGTAGGAAATAACACCCAATTGTTCGGACTCAGCCAATGGTAACAGCTCCACCTCCGCCTGCCGTTTAGCCAAACTGTACATCGGCTGAAGGCACACAAACCGAGCCAATCTGTTTCGGTCACTGATGCCTAGCGCCTTGGCGGTCTGCCATGCTGACCAGTTACTAACTGCTGGATACAGGATTTTGCCTTGACGGACCAGATCATCAAGCACCTTCAAGGTCTCGTCCATAGGCGTCAGAGGGTCGTAGTGATGAACAAAGTAAATATCAAGACGATCGGTTCCAAGCCGTTTCAAACTCTGCTCTATATTGAGAAGAATAAAGCGGCGACTTAGACCGCGTGTATTGGGCCCTTCTCCTATTGGCATACATACCTTCGAAGTAATCACCAATTCATCACGACAATCAGCAGATAGTTTTCCCAGAATCTGTTCAGCCATACCATTTGAATATACATTAGCGCAATCAAAAAAGTTGATCCCGGCTTCACGGCATTGACGAAACATGGCGGCTGACATCTCCTCGTCCGCATCACCACCAAACGACATTGTTCCAAAGCAGATCGGCGACACCTGCACGCCCGTGCCGGCAAGCACTCGATAATTCATATCTCGGTTTCCTTAAGCCTGATACTGACAATCGCTCATATAAACGCAGTCCAAGGATAAACCATTTACCGGATTTTTCCTAACACCAAATCAAGCTTGATCACGCCTAGGCCAAGATCGTTCCCGGGCGACAAGATCAAGCACCGGGGGACAATGACACACACGGGCACCATGCCTTATTATCATGCTGTGACACTGTATCAACTCAATACTTATTTTTATTGAGCGCGGACCTCCACTAAGAGCAAATGGGGAAATGACATGACTATAGAAGACAAGAAAAAATTTTACCTGTATGTGGCGAGCCACGATGCGGGTACGTCTGAATGCATCCAGGTTTTTCGGTGGGATGGTAACACGGGGCACCTTGATCCTGTCCTGGGCCATACTGATGGCCTATTGCAACCTTTATATATTGAGACTGATTGCAAACATCAGTTCCTATTCGCAACGGACTTCCTGAACGCCTGCAACGACAAATCTGGAGGAGGGATCTGTTCATTTGCCATCGATAGAACAACCGGCAGCTTGTCATTTATTAATCGCCAACCTGCTGGTGATGATGCGCCTTGCTATCTCAGTGTGACAGAAAACGGTGAACTTCTCCTACTGGCCAACTACCTCTCAGGTACGATCAAGACCTATCCTATTTCGCCCAATGGCCACATCGGCACCACAACAACCACCTGTCAGCAGAAAGGATCAAGTGTCAATACTGCACGACAAGAAGGGCCGCATCCACATTCAATCGTTCTGGCCCCAAGCAACCGGCATGCCTTTTCCCCGGATCTAGGCGCTGATCGGGTCTACCTGTATCAGGTGGATAAAAGTTGCAAATGCCTGATTCCAAACAATCCACCCTACATTAAAGTGACCCCTGGCGGTGGACCACGGCATCTTCGATTCGATCTCCATGCTCACCGGGCCTACCTGGTTAATGAATTGTCCAATACGGTCGTCACATATGCTTATGACCACGACAGCGGCTACATCACTGAATTGCAAACTGTTTCGACGTTGCCGCATGACTTTCAAAAGGACAATCTATCTGCCGAACTCCTCGTGCACCCCAACGGACGATTCCTCTATACCTCGAATCGTGGACACAACAGCATCGCTATTTTCGCAATCGAACAAGCAACCGGACACCTGGCGCCCATTGGGCATGCCTCCACCCAAGGTGATTTCCCGCGGGCATTTATCCTGGACCCATCCGGTCGGTTTCTTATCGCAGCCAATGAATACACAGACTCGATTGTGATATTTCATATTGACGGCGAATCGGGAATGCTACAACCCACGGGACAACAACTCGATGTGCCAAAGCCAGCCAGTCTCAAGTTTGTTCCCGTAGTATGACGGGTTAAACCAGCCGCCCGTAATCACGCGTGAATTGAATCCGTGATTTGCCTGATCATCAACCTGTGATATCGTTTGCATCCGTATTTTGACCGCCAAGAACACATTGCTGTGGCTATTAACCAGAATCGAGATCCCCAGATGAAATTTAGTTACATCTTGCCAGATCCTAAAACATACAGTTCCCCGGACGCCTTTGCCGGTGATGTCGCATGCATGAAAGAACTGGGATATGACGCAGTTGAATTACAGATAGAAGATCCAAAACACACCGATGAGGATGCGATTTATAAATGCCTAAACAATGTTGGATTCGACCTTATCGCAATACAGACCGGCACGAGCTACTACACGCATGGCAATTGCCTGTGTACGCCTAACGCCGTAATACGTCAGCGAACCGTTGAATTACTTGAACGTTTTGTTGATTTTGCAGAACATTTTTCATCAATTTTGGTCTTTGGATCTCTACAGGGAAGGTCCAGTGACGAACCAAGTTACCAGCAGGGCCTAAACCGCATTGTGGCAGCAATAGAAAAGGTCGGAAACTATGCCACATCAAAGAATGTTGTTTTGGCTTATGAGCCCGTCAACCATCTGGAAACGGCTTTTTGCAATACCATCGGTGAATTGGAGCAGATTGTTCGCAACTTAAACCTGCCCGGGGTCCAGATGATGATTGACACCTTCCATATGAATATCGAAGAACGATCCATGGCCGACTGCTTCATTGGGATCTCGGACCTAATAAAACATGTACATTTATCGGAAAC
>CAUZIY010000011.1:0-34086 GCA_963579995.1 Phycisphaerae bacterium | reverse complement strand
AAGGTGAAGTAAGGTGCTCAAAAGATCAAAACAATTGCTACATGGGCTTTTTGTTGTGTCAGCGACATTATTCGTGGGGTGTGTTGTTGGCACTGGTTTAGATTCGACGCCGATGGCACTCAATCTGGCTGGTGAACGGATCGATCCCCTGCAGGGATCTCCTGTAGCAACGACGGTTCTGGTGTTTGTGAGAACCGATTGCCCCATATCCAATCGGTATGTTCCACAGATTAAGCGGCTTGGCAAGAAGTTTTCTGATCATGCTGTAAAGTTCTATCTTGTTTATCCAAATCCAGATGTGACGGTTGGTCAAATTAAGGATCATCAGGACGAATATGGACTTCAGTACGCGGTCCTCCGCGATCCCCAGCATGTTTGGGTTGATATGACCGGGGTTACTGTCACTCCAGAGGTTGTAATTTTTGATGTCAAACGGCAGATGGTCTATCGGGGTCGGATTGATAATCGGCATGTCGATTTCGGTGTGACTCGTGCGTCCGCCACACAGCATGATCTAGAGCGGGCACTGGAGACTATCGTGGCGGGCAAGAAGCCAAAGCCCGCTACAACCAAGGCAGTGGGATGCTTTATCTTGGATCTCAAGTCATGACCACAAGATGTCAGTGGCCTGTAGCGGTATGTTTCATCTTTTCAACAGTGGTTGGGGGTTTCCCTGTTGCTGTTAGCCTTGGGACAGATCAACCCGGCCGGACACAACCGGTTGATGAGATTCCCACATTTAACCGGGATATCGCACCTATTCTGTTTGAGAACTGCGCATCGTGCCATCGCCCCGGTGAGGTTGCGCCATTTAGTTTGCTCAGTTACAAAAACGCTAAACGTCGTGCCAGTCAAATTGTTGATGTCACTTCAAAACGTTTTATGCCGCCATGGCTACCGGAGCCGGGATACGGGGATTTTGTCAGCCAGCGACGCCTTGCAGATTACCAGATCAAGACAATACGTCGTTGGGTTGACCATGGGGCAGTTGAAGGTGATCCGAATGATCTGCCACCTGCACCAAAGTTTACATCGGGGTGGCAACTCGGTGAGCCTGACCTGGTCTTAACCTTGTCCAAGCCCTACACACTGGGGCCTGATGGGACAGATGTATTTCGGAATTTTGTAATCCCCAATCCTGAAAGACTGCCTCGCTATGTTCGCGCTATCGAGGTCCGTCCGGGAAATGCCCGCATTGTGCACCATGCCAACATTCGCGTGGATCCCACGCACTCTTGCCGTGCACTCGACATGGCTGATCCGAATCCTGGTTTTGGCGGCATGTTGCCGGGGAAGGCGCAGTTTCCCCCCGGTGCCGTATTGATATGGACCCCTGGTCGGTTGCCGATCATGGAGCAGGAGGGTTTTGGATGGGTTTTAGAACCTGGTGTTGACTTGGTATTGCAACTGCATCTTCAGCCAACGGGCAAGCCAGAGATAATTCTACCTAGCATTGGGTTCTTCTTTGGTCAAATACCACCTACGCCACTATTGCTGGCAATTCAACTTGAATCACACAGCCTCGATATACCGGCGGGTGCAAAAGATCACCAAGTCAAATCGTCATTTAAGCTGCCTGTTGCGGTTCAGGCACTGGGGATCTATCCGCATGCGCATTACCTTGGCAAACAAATGCGGGCGATTGCTAAACTGCCCGATGGATCACAGAAATGGTTGCTGCGAATCAATGATTGGGATTTTAACTGGCAGGACGAGTATCGGTTCAGTGAACCGGTACTTCTACCCAAAGGTACTGTGATTTCAATGGATTATCTCTACGATAATTCAAAGGATAATGTCAGAAACATCAATCACCCCCCCATCCGTGTTCGATATGGTCCACGATCCAGTGATGAAATGGGTGGCTTGTCCATGCAAGTACTTGTCCAGAACAAGGAAGATCTGGAAGTTATTTCTCGTGATCTTTGGCAATATGGTTTGGGGGTTGAGATCGAGGGTTTTCAAGCAAGGTTAAAAGTTGAACCAAAGGATTATCAGGCCCACAATGGTTTGGCCCTGGCCTTCCTGCAGACGCAAAATTTCCGTGGGGCTTTTGAACACATGGAGCAGGCAGTAAACATCAACCCTGATTTTACGGGTGGTCACTACAACTTGGGCACCATGTATCTGCGTGCCGGCCAGTTTAAACGAGCCATCATGCAGTTTGAGCGTGTGATTGAACTCAATCCTGACTTGGCTGAAGCATACAACAATCTTGGTATCGCTTACGCGCAAAGGAACGAAGTTGAAAAGTCAATCACTGAATTTGAACGGGCGCTTGTGGTCAATCCAGACTATACAGAAGCCAGAAACAACCTGGGTCGGATGCGTGCAATACTAGGACAGCGCAAGAACCAGCCTTGATTGTGGGCAGGCGTACTGACTGGAACGCTGAAATTGCCCATGTGAGTCCAATGATCACGGATCTCGTCGGAGACTATAGTAACGATTATTCCTTGACTTCGTATTCGGCATCAATAACATCATCACTATCTTTCTTGTCTGCACCTGAGGTATTGCCGCCATCGGTTCCATCCTCCCCAGTTGGCCCTGTAGGTTGTTCGTCCCCCATCTTTTCATAAACCGCTTTGCCTAATTCCTGGGTTGCGGCCTGAAGGGCTTCAAGGCTGCGCTCGATTGCAGTTGCATCATCGCCTTTTATCTTGGTTTCGACATCGTTGATAGCCGATTCAATCTGGCCACGTATTTCGCTCGACACCTTGTCGCCATGTTCCTGTAGCTGCTTTCGAACCTCGTGAACCCCATGTTCTGCCTGGTTGCGGGCATCAACCAGTTTACGGGTTTGGCTATCCGCGGCTTCATGTGCTTCTGCGTCCTGCTTCATTTTCTCGATTTCTTCTTCTGACAATCCGGATGAGCCTTTGATCTCAATGTGTTGGCTTTTTGAAGTCGCCTTGTCGGTTGCTGAGACGTCGAGAATTCCGTTGGCGTCAATTGCGAATTCAACTTCAATTTGCGGCATTCCGCGTGGTGCTGTGGGGATATCAGCCAGATTAAAACGCCCAAGTGTCCGGTTGTCCTTGGCAAACTCGCGTTCACCTTGGAGGACATGGATCGTTACCTCGGTTTGATTATCCGCAGCTGTTGAGAACACCTCCTTCTTACTGGTTGGGATCGTGGTGTTCTTTTCGATCAAACGGGTTAAAACACCGCCCAGTGTTTCAAGACCCAATGAAAGTGGTGTGACGTCAAGGAGTAGAACGTCTTTGACATCGCCCTCCAGCACACCCGCTTGAATTGCTGCGCCCAAGGCAACAACCTCATCGGGGTTGATGCTTTTGTTCGGCTCCTTTCCGAATATTTCCTTGGCCATTTCCTGGACTTTGGGAATACGGGTCGATCCGCCGACAAGCACGGCTTCATCGATATCGTCAGCAGTCATCTTGGCATCCTGTAGTGCCGTTGTGCATGGGGTGCGTAGGCGTTCGAAGAGTGATGAGCAAATCTGCTCGAACTTTGCACGGGTAATGGAGATCTGCAGGTGTTTGGGACCTTCTTGTGTGGCGGTGATGAATGGGAGATTGACAACTGTTTCAAGGGCTGTCGACAATTCGCACTTGGCCTTCTCCGCTGCTTCTTTAAGACGTTGCAGAGCCATTGGATCAGAGCGTAGATCGATGCCCTCCTGCTTCTTGAATTCATCTGCCAGGAAGTCGATCAGCAGCTGGTCCCAATCATCGCCACCAAGGTGGGTGTCACCATTGGTTGAGAGGACTTCGAAGACACCATCACCGATATCCAGAATCGAGATGTCAAATGTCCCACCACCAAGATCAAACACCACGATCTTCTCGTTGCGTTTCTTATCCAGACCGTAGGCCAAGGCTGCTGCGGTCGGTTCATTGATGATACGTTCAACCTCGAGACCGGCAATTTGTCCGGCTTCTTTGGTAGCCTGCCTTTGTGCGTCATTGAAATAAGCCGGAGTCGTAATGACTGCTTTTTCGACTTTCTCGCCCAGATAGTCCTCTGCGGTCTTCTTTAGGTCGCCCAGGACCATGGCACTGATTTCCTGTGGCGTGTATTCCTTATCCCGGATCTTGACTTGGACCAATTCGTCCTCGCCGCCAACAACTTCATGGGGGACGATCTTTTCTTCATCATGGACCTCATTATGCCTTCGGCCCATGAATCGTTTGATCGAAAAAATAGTGTTCTTAGGGTTGGTTACCTGCTGATGCTTGGCGGGTTGGCCAACGAGCCGTTCTCCCTTGTCAGTAAAGGCAACAAGAGAAGGGGTGATACGGTTGCCGGAACTGTTGATCAGCACTTTTGGATCGCCAGCTTCCATGACCGCGACCACAGAATTGGTGGTTCCAAGATCGATTCCTATGGTTTTCGCCATGGCTGTTTACCTCAATAAATGGTCCCTGATCGCAATTTGCCAGCCGGAAGACCGATGCTGAACCCAGTATTAGGGGTAGTTTTTCGGAATCCGGCAAACCAACGTTAACTGTCCTGATGCAATGTTAATGCCAGAAATAAGCCTGATTTAGGCATTCTGGGCCGGACATTGGCCACAGGATCCTGCCATCAAGCCCAACTTGTCCAAGTGGGCTGCCAATATGGCAAATGATCGTTGTCTGGTGGTGGGGTGGTCGGCGGCGTATGGGTTAATCTGATGCGGATAACATCTTGCCCGGCCGTCTTAGGACAGTGTCATCCACTGAGCCAACTAGCGGGACGAATCATGAGTCGATGGAAAAAAACAGTAAAGAAACCCTAGTTTCATGCAACATGCTGCAAGAATTTCGGTATGATCCGCTCGTCACGGATTGATTATTCACGTTTTAAATCGCAAGGAGAGCTCGACGATGGCAAAACGAAAAAGCGCCCGGGCGAAGAAGTCTGCGGCTAAAAAGGCTCCGACGAAGAGTGAGGTCTTTGGGCATATCTCGGAAAAAACAGATCTAAGTAAGAAGGATGTTGCTGCAGTATTTGATGAACTGTCAGTTGTAATCAAGAAGAACCTTGGTGGTCGGGGCCCAGGTGCGTTTACGCTGCCAGGTTTATGCAAGATGATAGTCAAGAAAAAGCCTGCAACCAAAGCACGTCCAGGACGAAATCCCTTTACCGGTGAAGAAATCATGATCAAGGCGAAGCCGGCATCCAAGGTCGTGCGCATTCGCCCGCTTAAAGCACTAAAAGAAATGATCAACTAAAAAATTCAGTGGTGTGGAGACAACGTGTTGACGTTGTGCAATCCGCACATTTTTATTTTTCTCATCTGCTCCGTGACGAACAATAACCCTCGGCCCCTGAAAGGGCCGGGGTTTTTTATTTAGTGTTTTTTAATGCAAAGCTTTTAGTGATGAGGCATTTTTCAGATCTCGCCAGCCCAATGCCAGGACGCATGTCATGAGCAGTGCAAACAAGATGGCAATTTCAGCACGTACTGCTTCAATGTCTAGGTGCAGTGATGTGGGTGCAAGCAAGAAAAATATCGTGTAGGCGATGACTGGTAATAGAAGCGTTACGCCCGGACTCCAGTGGTTGACGCCGCCCAATCCGATCATAGGTGGTAGTAATAATCCGACTGCCAGTCCGATTTGAAGCCCAGATGTCAAGGTGATGATTATGCATGCGATAAGCCACGCAATGATTAACATGCTGAACTTTGGAATCATGCGCATTGTGTTACCACGCAAATTTCTGATTGATTGATAGACAAGCCATCTTTGCAACACGGCAATCATTATTGCTAGATTAGGAACAATAAACATCGGGTTGGAATCTGGAGGCTGTCCAAAAGACGGCGAACTGATCCATGGTGCTGCAAATGCGGTAAAGCAGGAGTGCAAGAAACCGGTGGCGAATATCGTCATGGTGAACAGGTCAGCCGTAACGCGTAGATGGATAAGCGACAGCATGCCTTGCCAGAGGATCGGCCAGCCGGCGGCTAGACCCAACCATCCCACCAAGAGAAACTCAATCATCCATGGAAAGATCATGGATCGCCAATCGCCCGTCCCACCTGCCAAGAATGGGCCCCAGTAATGCAGCACAATGGCGGGAAGTCCAAACACCAAGGCGGTTGCGAATCGAGACTTGTATTCGTAACACAGGTGGTCCTGTAAGGCATTGAGGTTATTGTCGGCGCAGAAAACCTTACCAATGCGATCTCGTATTTCTAGGCCGAATAGTTGTGCAATATTTGCGGCCCGTGTTGCATTTTCTTCATCGAGGGACTGGTGTTTGCTCTGGGTGGATGGGGTGATCCATGCGAATTGGCCAGCGACGTCAACGCTGTTAGGCAGGCCAGCGTCCATCCATCTCCTTGAAAGCGCCTGGCCCCATTGGGGTTCCTGAAGGCCATCGAGTATTACATAGGTACGTGTTTTGTTTTTGCTCATGGTACAAAGCGATTCATCATGGCTGGCCGGTCCGGTTTATTTAGAGGTACTTTTTGAAGGTGCTTCGCCTCAGATGTCGTTTTAGATAATCTATTAGCGTATCCATATACCGCAACATAGGTGACAGAGCATTGAACAAACCCCATGCAGAGACATCTGACCAGATTATTCAACGTCATGATGCGTATCTCATCAACTGTTATCCACGATATCCGGCTACAATGGTGCGTGGTGAGGGTTGTTATCTGTACGACAATCAAGGTGCACGTTACCTCGATTTGTTCGCTGGTTTTGGTGCCGGGCTGCTCGGCCACTGTCATCCAGATGTGGTCGCCGCAATCACAGCACAAGCGCAAACCTTGCTGCATCCGGGAAACCTGTTTCACACGGAACCTCAGACCCTGGTTGCCGAGGCTATTGCGAGGCATGGTTTTTCGGGACGGTCATTTTTCTGCCATAGCGGCGCAGATGCAAATGAAGCAGCATTGAAACTGGCCCGGCTGTACGGTAAAGCCAAGCCGGGATCACAGGATCCAGCCAGCGGCGGTCGCTTCAAGGTGATTTGCACATACCAAAGCTTTCATGGCCGCACCTTTGGAACGATGCCCGCGACTGGGCAATCTACAGTGGCCCGGAGATTTGAACCGCACCTGCCTGGCTTTGTGCATGTACCTTACAATGATGCGGAGGCGGTGGCAGACCGCATTGACGATCAGACTGTGGCGGTAATGGTCGAACCGCTGCAAGGCGAGGGAGGCGTGATTGTGCCGGATGACGCTTATTTGCCTGCATTACGTAGTCTGTGCGATCGTCATGATCTGCTCCTGATCTGTGATGAAGTTTGGACTGGTTGTGGACGTACTGGGCAATGGTTCGGGCACCAGCATTGGAATATTGAGCCGGACATCATGACATTGGCAAAGGGTGTTGGAGGTGGCTTGCCCGTTGGAGTGATGTGTGCTCGGGGGCAATTGGCAGATTATTTTGATTGTGCATTGCAAGATGGTGTCGTGCATGCATCAACACTTGGTGGCAACTGTGCCTCGATGGCTGCCAGTGCCGCCGTGTTGGCTGTTATCGAACGCGATGGTCTAATCGATCATGCTCGAAAGATGGGGCAATACGCCCGTGATCGGATGGCAAAGGCTTTGCTGGATTGCAAGAACATCAAGTCGATTCGGGGGTTGGGATTATTTATTGGGATTGAACTGAATCAGCCGGCCAAACCGGTCGTTGAGCAGTGTATGGCTGCGGGCATTTTGGTTAATGCGGCCCAGAAATCAATTATTCGACTCGCCCCGCCTTTGGTGGTTAATAAAAACCAGCTTGATGCCGGCCTCGATGTACTTGAGACTCTGATTAACAAATTATGACATTACAGAACTGTGGGGTTGGGGTTCTTGGGATCATACTGATCACTTTTGTGACTATAGCGTGTGTACCAAAGGGCAAGGTCATTGGTACCGAGGGCAGACCAACACTCAAATCATTAAAACCACGTTTCTTCGGGCCGGGCGATCCATATGGCGGTTCGATGGAACCCATCATCCGTGCCCAATTTGTTCAACTGACGATACCATTGCGAGCAAATCTGGATCAGGCTTGGGAACTCGTACACGCTGATCGGTTGTCAGAATCAATGGTTGCCCTCTACCAGGCCAACGGGATTCGCTTGGGTATTTTGGAAGCTTCACAACTGAGTAGGTGGACAAGGGCCATTGGTCCGGTGGTTGCCAGCCGAATAAGCCAGATGGTTGGTTTAAACCAATATGCCCCCGTGCCGCCAGTCGCGCCAACGGGCCAATTTCAAGTCAAGTGGGAGCCGCAACCGGGGCAGTCTAGATCGTTGGTGGTTAACAGGGGCCGCCTGCAGTTCTTGGCAAAACTCAGTGGCGCTGATCAGGATGAGGCAGCCTTACTGGAACTGGTGCCATACCATTCCTTTGGAAGGCGGCCGACGGTTATTCCAGACTCCCAGTTACAAGCCAATCTGAATGGTCGGAGGTTAGGCGCTTTGACCTTGTCGATACAGTTGAAGCCACAGGAATTTCTTGTTATAGGCCTTGAACGGCTCGTTGCCGTTGATCAGGGGATGATGATTGAGTCCTCGACCGACATGCTATCTGAACCATCGTCGAAAACTGCTGCTGAGGATCTATCACCAGAAGTTGTGGTAGATAAACCAATGACCGATCGATCCACCGATGGCGATCAACATCCAATGTCCGCAGGTCCTCGGTTAGAGGTAATCCCGATGCATCTGGGTAGGGTGTTCTTTACCGCATCCCATCGGGGGCATTTGCGTGTTCAACGTTTGGTCCTTGTGGCAGTGATACGTGACCACCAGGTTTACCAGAGCCCTGATGACCAGTGGCGGCAGATGATGGAATTACAGCGGCGTTAACCGGGGTAGACCCTCGATTATTAACCGCGACCTTGACAACCAGGTAAAGGCACATCAAGCGCCGTGAGCATGCCTGGTTGAGCTTGATGTGCAATTCGGGCGGTGTTTAAGAGGGCGGCGACGGTTGCAGAGTCGCCGGGTACGGAACCTGGGACCACTAGTTGAAGCGGTACCGGCCCATCGAGTTCAATACGGTCGTGAGGATCGGCGGTCCCCACCGCCATGGTGAGATCTAAACTTATTTTTAGTCCATCACCTGCCCATTGGCCTACGTTGTGAATACCGCAAACCCTGCCCGGTTCGATCAATCCCAAGGCTGACTGGGTGGGCTGTTCGGCCAGGATAGGGTCGAGAGTTTCATGGACGGATTCTGGCTCAACACGGCGACCCAAGCCTGCGGCAAGAAGAGCGATTGATTCAGCCAGTCCTTTGTGTCCTATTTTTTCTTGATTTGCAAGTTGTTTGAACTGTTCAGCACTCATGGTCGCGCCAACCTTGGCTTGTAGTGGTTGCCTGCGGGTCGCAGCATCAACACGTCGAACACAATGGACACCGGTCACCTGCAATACCATGGAAGATAGCATGACCGCCAAGGTATCCATGACAAAGCCGGGGTTGACCCCGCTACCTAGGACTGTGCGGCCAGCACATTTGGCGGCTGAATTGACCTGGTCGGCCAAGTCGCGATGTCGATACCATGGCCAGATCATCTGTTCGCAGCTACTAACTACGGCAATCTTTCTGTCGAGCAACTCCATGACCGTGGGAACGATTGCATCGAAATAGGAGGTTGTGGCAACAATGGCCACATCGGCCTCATTGCCAGTTGCGTCGGCGATACTGTCCGTCACCACAATACCGCTGGTGTTTTCACCTCCAGTGGTTGTCAACTGATTCAGTGATTGGCCTTGTTTGGTACGATCGACATCTACCAGGCCAACCAACTGCATATCCTTTTCTGTATCAACCGCTGAAGCGCTTGCCAGTCCAATTGGCCCCAAGCCAACGACAACGATTTTCATTGCACTCATATTGTTAAATCCATTACTCTTGAATTTATCCAACCGTGGGTCCATTCATCCACATGCGGGAAAGCGGGTAGGTAAGGGTTTAGCAGAGATTAATCATAATTGCCACAGGAGTGAACTACCGGGGTGTTTTGCTGGTTTCCAGGTGGCTTTTGCAGTGTTAGTGTTTGGAATATGTGGGCAGCGATACATGTTGCATGAGGGTTGCCAACGCTTTTGTAAAGGTTCTAAGGGTGTGTTTGAGTGTAATAAGCTGCGCGGACTGCTGCTCGCTTTTGCAGGATGCTAGCGGCTAATTACGGACATGCAAGCGTTTTGATATTTTCAAGTTAGTTTCGTGGCCCTTTGATGGAGGCCGGGCGGTGACGCTCAAGCAACTTGATATGGGTAAATCCAAAAGCTTTTGGGACTACCCGGCATCGGGGTTGCTCTGCTGTTGCGGTTCTTGTTCTTGGCGGGCCTTCTGTTCAGCTAGTTCTCGTCGGTTAATTTCGACATGACGTGGAAAGTCAAAGGATAGGCGGACCTTATCACCGTGAATATCGACAATACGAATCACCCCCGTGGGGTTCTTGGGATCGCCGATTACAACTTCTTCACCAATTCTTCGGGTCAGAGCGAGCATCGCGAGCACTCCTTGGTCGCGGCAGCCACACTGCGGAGTCGAGCCAATGCGGTCAAGACCATTGGCATCCGGATAACCTAGGCCATATGCCCGCCTTATGGTCATCGGCTCTTATAGGCTTATTATTTCGTAATCGAAGATAATAAAGGTTATTGAACCTGCTCGACGGCACTGACTTCCGGAACCGATTGTCGAATATTTTCCTCAATACCGGCCCGCAGCGTGATAGAACTTGATGGACACCCGACACAATCGCCGTGGAAACGGATTCTCACTACACCGCTGTCAGTAATTTCGACAATTTCGACATCACCATCATCGGCCTGAATCGCAGGCCTAATACGGTCAATAACCTGTTGGACGCGATGACGAAGGCCCACAGGAGGGCTGTCCTGGGCTATATTGTTGATATCGCGGCTCGTCATAATGCCTCCACCTTGTGGGCCCTGGAGGGCATCCTGGTGAGTATGGGAACCTTTAGGGAAAGACACCGAACTATAACCATTCCCGGACCATTTCGCCAACTTGCAGAGAGGCTCCATAAAACATAAGTATATGTCATAACATATGATGCGATTTATATCTTTGTCGGCATAACACCCTGCTTGTGATAGATCCGTCAACAATCCTGTTGGGGGTAGATCTTGATCTTCACCGTCTTAAACGGGGTGTATTATTAATCCGACGGGGAAAATGCTCGAAAGATAAGCAGATCCCGGTATCTTGTCATGGGCTGGCCAATGATTACAGTGAGGCTCTCTGTCCCCGGTTGCATGGTTGTGGACCGAGGCGATAGCGCCACCCTAGCTCAGTTGGTAGAGCACACCCTTGGTAAGGGTGAGGTCGTGGGTTCAAGTCCCATGGGTGGCTATTTCGGGACCGATGGGCAGTGCGTTTGATTTGCGTTGCTAGATGGCGATATGATACTGCCTAGTCGATAGCCAAGTCAGGGGGCTGGTTATCTTTAGTTTAGAGTGTGTCAATTAACTATAGGGGCTCGGCTCTGTCGGCTTGGCCCGCAACAACAACTGAGTGATCAGTGGAGGTTGACGACCAATGGCAAAGGCTGTGTTCAAGCGGACCAAACCGCATGTGAATGTTGGAACAATCGGCCACGTGGATCATGGCAAGACCACCTTGACCGCGGCGATTACGGCTGTGCAGGCGGCGAAAGGGATGGCCAATTTCAAGTCTTATGATGAGGTGGCCAAAGCCTCAGAGTCGGATGGTCGACGCGACCCAACTAAGATTCTGACCATTGCCACCTCGCATGTGGAATATGAATCAGATAACCGTCACTACGCCCACGTGGACTGTCCTGGCCACGCGGACTATGTCAAAAACATGATTACCGGTGCCGCCCAGATGGATGGGGCAATTCTGGTGGTTTCGGCGGCTGATGGCCCCATGCCCCAGACTCGCGAGCACGTGCTGCTTGCACGGCAGGTGAACGTACCGAAGTTAGTGGTTTTCTTAAACAAAGTCGATTTGGTTGACGATCCTGAGTTGCTTGAACTGGTGGAACTTGAAGTCCAAGAACTGCTCGCCAAATATGACTTTGAAGATGATACTCCAATTGTTAAGGGTGCTGCCTTCCCGGCGCTGCAAGCACCGGAGGATGCTGATAAGTCAAGTTGCATTCAGGAACTGATGGATGCAATCGATACATGGATTCCGGAGCCGGCACGGGAAGTCGACCGGGACTTCTTGATGGCTGTTGAAGACGTGTTCTCGATCAAGGGTCGTGGAACGGTTGGTACGGGTCGAATCGAGCGTGGTGTGGTGAAGACCGGCGACGAGATTGAAATTATCGGACTCACCGAGACACGCAAGACAACCGTGACCGGCGTTGAGATGTTTAACAAGATTCTTGACGAGGGGCAAGCAGGCGATAATGTTGGTTGCTTGCTGCGTGGTATCGAGAAATCTGACTTGGAGCGTGGTCAAGTATTTGCCAAGCCCGGATCCATTACACCACATACCAAAATGGAAGCAGAGATTTATGTGTTGACCAAGGAAGAAGGTGGCCGACATACGCCATTTTTTAATGGTTATAAGCCACAGTTCTATTTCCGTACAACCGATGTCACGGGCCAGATCAATCTGCTTGGCGGTGCCGAGATGTGTATGCCCGGTGATAACGTTACCATGGAAATCCAACTGGGTAAGGCAATCGCGATGGAAGAACAGTCGCGATTTGCAGTACGTGAGGGTGGTCGAACGGTAGGGTCGGGCGTAGTGACGAAGATCGTCGAATAGCACTCACCCGTTTGGTACTGCAAAAGGATATTAAGTCGTGGCCAAGAGAAAAGCTGACGCCGTTGAATACGTGTGGCTCGTGTGCAGCGAATGCAATGACCAGAACTATCGTACGCCGGTCAACGTTAAAGGGGGCATGCCGGATAAACTTAAAGGGGGCTTAAAGAAATACAGTCCCCGTCTGCGAAAGCATACGTTGCATAAAATTAAGCGAAAGTGAGATTGGCGGTATCGCAACAACTGTGCAAGAGGTCATACAATCCTCTGGCGTCAGGGCATGGAAACACCTTAACAGTGCCGGACTCTACGCCAGTAGCTCAATTTGGTAGAGCAGCGGTCTCCAAAACCGCAGGTTGGGGGTTCGAGTCCCTCCTGGCGTGTTATACGTTTCACCTTGCCGTTCAACCGGCAGAACAGTGAATGAGTGGCTTTAGATCAGTTGGTAACTTGGATTCGCATCCGGTTTTCTCGTGGGACTCAGACCGAGCGTAAGCAAAATGGCAATGGCACTCTATAAACCTGGTCAAGGGTATTGGACGCGTATGCTAAGCGCAATAGGTGCTAGTACGCTTGTTTTGGCCGGAATGGGTTGGATCTATGGTGAACTTGGTGGAATTGCGGACCACATGACACGGAATGTGACCCGCGCTTCGATTGTTGTGGGGACCATTGTTGTTTTTGGTGGGCTGGGCTGGTATCTGCTGAATAAGCCGCGTATCGTTGATTTTATGATTGCCACAGAAGCAGAAATGCGTAAAGTCAATTGGCCCAGTCGCAATCAGATTATTGGTTCGACCTGTGTTGTGATCTGCGGGACGGCCATGATGGCGATCCTGCTGTGGGTGGTGGACATTTTTTTCTTATGGCTCTTTCGGACCATTAACGTGGTCGCCGGTTAGTTACTTATATTCACATGGCTCGGCCCCGTATTGTGCCGCCGGGCCCTTACATCGGGAAACCGTTTCTCATGGTTGAGGAAGAACAACAGGCTAATTCTGGTGAAACTGAAGATGTGGTAGCAACCACGGATCAGGCCTCCCAGGTTGAAACACAAACATCTGATACTTCAGCAGCGCCTGCGGAAACCGAGGATCAGATTGATGAGGATGAGCCACTGGTCATGCCGGGGATGAACTGGTTTGTCCTGCGGGTGGCTTCCAACAAGGAAGATACTGTTCGTCAGACGCTACTGCGTAAGATCAAAATCGAAGGGTTTGAAAATTTGGTGAATCGGATTCTGGTGCCTACAGAAAAGGTCAAGATTATCAAAGGGGGAAAGCAAAGGGTGCAGATGAAGAAACTGTATCCAGGCTACGTTTTTGTCGAAATGCAGTTGGAACACGATGGGAGAATTCCTCAGGATGTGTTTTTCCTGATCAAAGAGACGACGGGGGTTGGCGATTTTATCGGGACCGCAGGTCGGCCAAGTCCGATGAGTATCCCCGAGATCGAAAAAATGCTGGCGGCCTCCAAAGCGCCTGAAGAAGAACCGACGGTCAAGATGGAATTTCAAAAGGGCGACCATATCAAGATCAATGACGGTCCTTTTGAGAACATGGAGGGTACAGTTGATGAAATGTTGCCCGACCAAGGTAAGGTGCGTGTGATAGTCACTATTTTTGGTCGTTCCACACCAGTTGAACTTGAGTACTGGCTGGTTGAAAAGATCGAAGAATAGCAACTGGTCTAGTTTCCTTTAGCTCCACAACGTATAACCAAGGATCTTGCCGATTATGGGGGAAACCCTTGGCGCGGCGGTTACAGCAGCACACCATGTATGTTTTTAAGTGCCTTTTTTTTAATATGTTATAATCACCACCTAAAGCTTGTTGGTGATCGGTTCGATAGTTATTGTGGCATTGATTTCTCTAGACAAGGAGACCGGGCATGAGTGTATCGGGTGCTGGCACTGCCGCGGGCGTGGCCCAGTCTGCACATCAGTCGGAGCAGGTGGCACGTCGCCGTGACAAGCAATCAGCAACCCGGTCGAAGGATGCCGAGCGGTTACGCGATCTCATTGATCTAAATTTACATGCGGTGGAGCAGGGAAATGAGCCCAAGGTGCCATCTCCACTACGTGTTAATGATGAATTGTCGCAAGATCAGTTCTGGCATGGGCAGGAGGAACCGGGACAAGGGGACACAAGCGGCCAGAAGCCGATCGTGGAGGATCCGGCCCAAGTTCCGAAGGAGTCAGCCTGTCGACATCTGGACATTCGAGCATAAGCCACATGCGACTGTGGCGCGACAGGCTTTTATATCACATTTCGTTTACCAACCACTTCCCAGATCAGCCCGCGGTACAGTGCCGCCATGTTGTGGTGAATTCTTTTTATCTGTGCGGCGGTTGCCTTGGTTGGTTGTCTTGTCGCCTGCATGTGGCTTATCGTATCGCGTAGGGAGATCAAGATAGACTGCAAAAAGTTGGGCAGAACGCGATGCGACACTTGAAGATTGTCGCGATTCTATTCATTAACCTGATACCGAACTTGCCAGGTTTACAGGGTTGGATGATCGATTCTCGGCGCATAAAGGACCTCCACAACCGAAATCAGGGGCATTGGCACCGGTGCGTCAACAATCTGGGCGTCTATTCTCAGAGTTTGGTCTCGACTCTGCAAGGATCGCTCGGACCCCAGTCGGCCGGGTTGGCGTCGTACCCATGATCTCCACCTGTCCGGCGCGGTTGGGAAGACGCGATCTCCCATATGGGCCAGGATCTGCAGATGGGAGGGTTGCCTGGGAGGTGCGCGACGCCACGGCAGAGAGACGTCCTGGCATTCGACTTCGCACGCCATGTTTTTGCCTGGCCGGGGCACTTGCCGTTGTGGCGTGCTCGGTTCCCTGGTGTGGGAAGAGGTTGATCAATGGAACTGTCTGATGTCCTTCTGATTGTCGTTCTCGTTGCCGCGATGTCGGCTGATTGGGTTGCTGGTGGTGGTATTGGGGCGGCTCAAGTCGGGGGCGGTGGAGAAGGCGCTGCGTGATGAGTTGCGCGAAGGGCGGCGCGAGTCGCAGCAGGCCTCGCGTGATCTGCGCGAAGAGTTGAGCGGCGGCTTGAAGGCGGGCAACGAGACGCTCTCCAAGATGCTGGCCGATTTTAGCCAGGTGCAGAACAAGCGGCTCGACGAGTTCGCCAAGAAGCTCGGCGAGCTTTCCGAATCCAACCAGAAGGCGATCGATTGGGTGCGCAAGAGCCTCGACGAGCACGTAAAATAATTGCGCGACGGCAACCAGAAGAAAAGCTCGAGGAGATGCGCAAGACCGTCGACGAGAAGCTGCAGGGCACGTTGAAAAAGCGTCTCGGGGAAATCCTTCAAGCTCGTCAGCGAGCGGTTGGGAAACGTCCAGAAGGGCCTGGGCGAGATGAAGAACCTGGCCTCGGGCGTTGGCGACTTGAAACGTGTGCTGGCCAACGTGAAGGCGTGGGGCACCTAGGCGGAGGTGCAACTCGGGGCCATTCTCGATCAGACGCTCACCCCGAGCAATACGTCAAGAACGTCCAGACCAAAGAGAACACGTCCGAGCGCGTGGAGTTCGCGGTGAAGCTTCCGGGCTCGAAAGATGACCTGGGCGATAGCTTGCTCCTTCTCCCATCGACTCTTAATTTCCCACCGAAGACTACCAGCGCCTGCAGGATGCCGCCGACCGGGCGGATCAAGAGGCGGCCGAGAAGAGTCTCAACGCCTTACTGCGCACGGTGCGAAAATCTGCCAAGGAGATTCAGTCGAAGTACATCAACCCGCCAACCACGACCGACTTTGCGGTGATGTTTCTCGCTACCGAAGGGATGTACGCCGAGGTGCTCCGACCGCCCGGTCTTCTGGAGGAGATCCAGCACGATCACCGCATCGTGATCACCGGGCCTACGACCATCACCGCCATCCTTACCAGTCTGCGCATGGGTTTCCCGGACGCTGGCGATCGAAAAGCAGGCCAGCGAGGTCTGGCAGGTTCTGGCCGCCGTAAAGACGGAGTTTGGCAAGTTCGGAGACGTCCTCGACAAGGTGAAGAAGCAGTTGAATACCGCATCCAAATCCATCGAAGAGACCGGCACGCGTATCCGGGCTATGGAGCGGAAACTGAGTTCAGTGGAGCGTCTCCCGGGAAAAGACTCGGCGCAGGTTCTGGGCCTGGCGGACCTGGAGCCCTCCCCGAATGTCTTGCAAATCGAAGAGGATCTGTCAGGAGACGACGAAAGCTGAGGATCATCGCCACCCCTTCGAAGCGTTCCGGGGCGGCCGGTTCGGAGTATTTCAAGTTCGGGCGTGTAGGGGGAACACGATGGCGATCTGGAAAAGTTGGTTCGTGGCGTCATTGGAATCACGTTTTGTGGTAACAGCGCGTAAGTTTAGAGATTTGGGTGCTGATTCGAGCAAGGAGTTGCCGGCGGAGTGTCAGATGGGTTCGGTGGAAGTCCGGCCGCGTTCAGTCAAGGAATTCACCGAGCTGGATACGATCTGGCCGTCACGGCAAATACTGATCTCGGCCAGATCAAACCATGGACGGCAATTCCTCATCAACTTGCGGGAAATACCGCCGGATTAGCGAACAGTCAAATTTGGCTTGAATGTCGCCGACCGGTTCCTGCTGGAGCAAGAACTCGAATGCTGCTTTAACGACACATTCAGGTGCAACACGGCCACGACACCACAGATCATAGTCAGACCAGTTCAGCGTCACGTCGAATTGATGGGTTCCGCCATCATCTTTGACGCATACCGCATACGTCCACTGGTTCTTGCCCTCAGTCTCAGTAACAATTTGGATTGTGGCCATCGCGCCCCATTATCCTGGTATCTTCTTTAAATATTCAAACTAACAACATGCATCGACTATTACTTGCACGGTAATAAGAAAAAGACCATTTGCTGGATGAGCAAGTGGTCTTTTTTTTGCTTAGCTTGATCCACACTTTTGAGGTTAAGGTTTCCTGGCAGCACCAGGCTCTGATTCGCCGAGTAGTTGAGCGGCCAGACGCGACTCGCCAATGGTTGTTTCAATTTCTGTCGGCAACTCGGCACCGGCAGCTTCTGCCATTGCTGAGGCATCTTCAATCTGCTCTTCACGAGTCGGTTCTTCCATGACCGGTGGTTCAGCAAGATGCTCAACCCGCATGGCGGTATAGTCTCGGAAGCCAGTGCCGACGGGGATAAGGTGGCCGAGCAGGACGTTTTCCTTCAGCCCAACCAACGTGTCGACGCGACCAGCCAGCGCTGCTTCGGTGAGGACCTTGGTGGTTTCCTGGAATGAGGCGCCGGAAAGGAAGCTTTCCGATTGGAGGCTGGCCTTGGTGATGCCGAGTAGCAGTGTGGTTGCCGTTGCCGGTTTGGATTTGTTAGCCTTTGCTGGTTCTTTACCATCGGCTTCGGCTTTAGCATTGATGTCGCGTAGTTCAGACTTTTCGACCATTGCGCCGATTGCCAACCCGGTATCACCCGGTTCCTTGATCAGGCCGACTTGGGTAATTTGCTCGTTGGCGATCCGGAAGCGGAACTTGTCCACAACCTCATTGGGCAACAGCTTAGTTTGTCCAGGGTTCTCAATACGCACCTTACGCAGCATCTGATTGAGGATGACCTCAATATGCTTGTCGTTGATGGTTACGCCCTGTGCACGGTATACATTTTGGACCTCGTCGAGCAGATAGTTAAATAATGCTTCTTCACCTTTAATTCTCAGGATGTCATGCGGGATAAGTGAGCCATCGATTAGTGGATCACCAGCAGTGACATAGTCACCCGTGTGTACCAACAGGTGCCGGTCTTGTTGCACATGATGTTCTACTTCAAGTCCCGAGTTACTCTTGACGGTAATTGTCATCTTGCCGCGTCGTTTATCACTTCGCAACTCGACCTGTCCCGAGATTTCGGCGAGAACTGCAGGATCGCGAGGCTTGCGGGCTTCAAAGATTTCGGTCACACGGGGTAAGCCGCCGACGATGTCGGCTGACCCAATTGCCTCTCGCGGTTGACGGGCAAGCATGATACCGGCTTCGATTTCCTGCCCTTCTTGGACCTCGATGCGTGCTTTGGCAGGAAGGTAATGGAAGTCCAGAATCTTGCCATCGTTATCTTCAATTACGATTCGCGGATGCATTTCGCCCTTATGCTCAATCACGACCAACGCCTCGCCTTTGGCTTGGCTTTTGACTCCTCTGAGCCGTGCGCCCGCTGTCTCGGCCTCGGTTCGAACGGTTTCCCCCAGTACGATATCTTCGAATCGCACCTTTCCGGCTTTGCCGGCCAAGATTGGGACACGGTGAGGATCCCATTTGACCAAGATCGCTCCTTTCTTCACGGTATCACCATTTTTGACTTTGATGTAAGAGCCGTATTGGATCTTGAACTTCTCCAGTTCACGTCCTTTGGCGTCGAGAATATCAAGTTCGCCATTACGTTTGAGCGAGATCAGGACATCGTTGCCATCTTCATCCTTTGTGGGGACCTCGTCGGCATCCGTGATTTGTATGGTTCCACTGTGGTTGGCGCGGAATTCAGTATCAACCAATGAGGTTGATGCGACACCACCGGTATGGAATGTTCTCATGGTTAGTTGGGTCCCCGGCTCACCGATTGACTGTGCCGCAATGATTCCAACGGCAAGGCCATTTTCGACCAGTTTTCCGGATGACATGTCCTCACCGTAACACTTGGCACAGATCCCCTGTCGGGAGTCACATGTCAGCGGGCTGCGAACAACCACGCTGTCAATGCCCAGATTTTCGATTGCGACGGCAGCATCGGTGCTAATAAGGGAGTTTTCCGCAACAAGAAGTTCGTCGGTAATGGGGTTGCGGATTGTTTCGCGTGCGGCCCGGCCTACGATCTGTGCACGCAGTGGCACATCGATTTCGTCGCCCTTATAGATCGCTCGTTTAGTCACGCCTTGTTTGGTGTTGCAGTTTTCGCGGGCGATGAATACATTTTGGGCAACATCAGCAAGCTTTCGGGTTAGGTAGCCAGAGTCTGCCGTTTTGAGGGCAGTGTCGGCCAAACCCTTTCGGGCACCATGTGTGGAACTGAAATATTCCAGTACGCTCATTCCTTCACGTGCATTTGCCTTAATGGGTGTTTCAATAATCTCGCCTGAAGGTTTGCTCATCAGGCCACGCATGCCAGCCAGTTGCTGAAGCTGACCGACTGATCCGCGGGCGCCAGATTCGACTTCGAGATAGGCCGGGTTCAGATATCGCTTTCCTTCCGTTGAGTCGATCGGCAGTGGGATATCACGGTCATCCCGCCGATCGTGCTTGAGTTCTTTGAGTAATTCTTTGGTTACTTCTTCACGGCAGTGTGTCCATAGGTCGAGCAACTGGTTGTAACGCTCGCGGTCTGTGATGGCCCCGGCATGGAATGCCTTTTCGACCCGATCGACCTTCTTCTGCGTGGCATCGATGATGGCGTGTTTGGCTGCGGGGATCCGAAGATCTGCAATAGAAAATGACAGCCCTGCCATAGTCGACCGCTTGAACCCAACTTCCTTGAGGCGATCAAGCAGGGAAATTGTTGCTGGTCGGCCGCGATGGGCATACGTGTCATCAATGACGCGACTGCAGCCCTTTTTGCGGAGTACGCAATTGTAGAAGGGCATGTCCTTTTCAAGAATGTCATTGAACAGGATGCGGCCTACGGTGGTGATAACTCGCGAGTGCTCGGCCAAGGGCTTGGCCGCCGCGGTTTCATCTTCAATGACACCACGGTAATGATTACGGGGCAGACGAACACAGATTGGATCGTGGATCTTGATCTTCTTTAAGTCGTAGGCCAGCATAGCTTCGGGCGGATCTTTGAAGGTGGGGCACTTTGCAGGATCTGGCGATGTTTCGGGCATCGTTGTGATGTAAAAAACGCCCAGCACAATTTCTTGTGACGGACTGATGACCGGTTCGCCGTTTGCGGGGCTGAAGATGTTATGGGTCGACAGCATCAGGATGTGTGCTTCGGCCTGAGCTTCAATCGAAAGTGGTAGGTGAACGGCCATCTGGTCGCCGTCAAAGTCAGCATTGAAGCCGTTGCAGACCAGTGGATGCACCCTGATGGCATTGCCTTCCACAAGGATTGGTTCAAATGCCTGAATACCCATTCGGTGAAGCGTTGGCGCTCGGTTGAGCATCACTGGGTGCTGGTCAATGACCTCTTCTAAGATATCCCATACCTCTGGGTCGCGCCGCTCAAGCATCTTCTTGGCGCTTTTGATCGTGTCGGCTAATCCATGCTCTTTGAGCTTTCGAATGATAAATGGTTGGAATAACTCCAACGCAATTTTCTTAGGTAGGCCACACTGATGTAGTTTCAGTTCCGGTCCAACAACGATGACGGACCGAGCCGAATAGTCAACCCGTTTGCCCAACAGGTTCTCGCGGAAACGACCCTGTTTGCCCTTGATCATGTCTGTGAGTGATTTAAGCGGACGGTTCGATGAACCCAGTACCGGTCGTCGGCACCGACCGTTATCGAAAAGCGAGTCCACTGATTGCTGCAGCATACGCTTCTCGTTTCGGATAATGACCTCAGGTGCATTGAGATCCATCAGTTTTTTAAGGCGATTATTGCGGTTGATGATACGTCGGTAGAGATCGTTTAGATCCGATGTGGCAAAATTACCACTTTCGAGAAGAACCAGCGGGCGTAGTTCCGGCGGAATCACAGGGATGACGTCCATCACCATCCATTCGGGTTTGTTGGGTGAGTGACGAAGTTGCTCGACAATCTTGAGACGCTTGGACAGATCTTTGGTCTTTTGTTTACTTCGGGTTGCGCCCAATGCTTCGCGTATTTCATTGTTTAATGCGTCCAGATCAGTACGCACCAGCAGTTCTTTCATGGCCTCGGCCCCCATGTTGGCAGAAAAGCTAGAGCCGTGTTGTTCGACCGCCTGCCGGTACTCGTCTTCAGTGAGCAATTGCCGTTCGGTCAGTTCAGTATCGCCCGGGTCGATTACTGTATAGTCCTGGAAATAAATAATTTTTTCCAAGTTGGATGTCTTCATTCCAAGAAGATTTCCCAAGTGACTGGGAACCGCCTTGAAAAACCAAATATGCACAATCGGCGCAGCCAGATTGATATGTCCCATGCGCTTTCGTCGTACACGGCTGTGAGTCACCTTTACGCCGCACCGATCACAGATGATGCCCTTGAACTTGGTGCCCTTGTACTTGCCGCAGGCACACTCGTAGTCTCGCTCAGGCCCAAAGATACGTTCGCAGAACAGTCCGTCCTTTTCCGGGCGGTAGGTGCGGTAGTTGATGGTCTCGGGTTTCTTGACCTCACCGAAGCTCCAACTCCTGACGTCGTTGGGTGAGGCCACTGCGATTCTGACCGAGCCATAGTCGTTTACACGATCGTAGATAGTTTCAGCCATGGATTGAAGGCTCCCGCATCATGGGGGCACCGGGCAAGTGGCCGCGAAAGTGCCTTGTTTGCGTTCATAGGGATTACAGTATTGAACCGGCTTCAAGCTCGGACTTTTCAAGCGTGATGTTCAGGCCGAGGCCCTTGATCTCATTGCACAGCACATCAAAGGCCACGGGCATACCAGCTTCTAGTGAATTGGTGCCTTTAACCATCGCTTCGTAAATCTTTGTACGGCCCTCGACATCATCACTTTTGACGGTCAGCAGTTCTTGCAAAATGTAGGCGGCGCCATAGCCTTCTAGGGCCCAGACCTCCATCTCGCCAAAACGTTGACCGCCGGTCCGGGCCTTGCCCCCCAGAGGCTGCTGAGTGATCAGGCTGTAGGGGCCGGTGGCTCGGGCATGGATCTTGTCGTCGACCAAATGGTGTAGTTTCAACAGGTACATGTAGCCAACGGCGGATTTTTGATCGAATGGTTCTCCGGTACGCCCATCGTAGAGTTGTACTTTGCCGCCAGTCGACATCTTGACCAGCAGTTCGTGGGCGCCAGGTGCTTGGTTAGCCTGGGCCAACGTTTGGACGCGATTCTCAACATATTCGTTGGCTTCATCGATCGTTTCGTCGATCTCCTGCTCGGTGGCCCCGTCGAAGACTGGTGTTACGCCCTGCAGGCCAAGCACGCCACAGGCCCAACCAAGATATGTCTCAAGGATTTGCCCGACGTTCATGCGCTTGCCAACACCCAATGGGTTGAGCAGGACATCGACCGGTGTACCGTCGTCAAGAAATGGCATGTCTTCCGTGGGCACGATCCTTGAAATCACCCCCTTGTTTCCATGTCGGCCTGCCATCTTGTCGCCTACGGAGAGTTGGCGTTTGGTCGCCAGGTATATTTTTACCATCTCAAGGACGCCAGAAGGCAGTTCATCGCCCCGTTTTATATGGGCCAGCTTGCGGTCTTTTTCCTTTTGAACAGCTCTAATCCGTGGCCAGAACTGGTTGTAGATTTTTTCGCCGTGAGCTTTGGTTTCTTTGTTGCCCTTAATCCACTTGAATGAGAATGACTCGATCTGCTCAAGCAACACTTCCGTGATATCACTGGCGCCAACTTTTTGGCGTGTGCTTGGGTCGATCATGTCAGTCCCAGCCATTTCGTTGATTTGTTCAATCATCTGGCGGAACAGGTCGGCAGTCCGCCCGTCCATCTCTACCTCATAGGCACGCATTTTGATTTTCAACTCGCGCTTCTGTTCGTCGGTGAGATGCATGCGGCGGCTAAAACGTTTGGCGCCTATGACAATCCCCTCGGTTCCTGCAGGCACCTCCAGGGAGTCGTTCTTTACATCCTCGCCTGCACGGCCAAAGATTGCATGCAGTAGTTTTTCTTCCGGCGTCAATTCACTTTTGCTCTTGGGACTGACCTTGCCCACCAAGATGTCACCGGGGTGCACATAAGTACCGATTGACACAATGCCATGCTCATCAAGCCGGCCGAGCTGTCTTTCACTGACGTTGGGAATATCACAGGTGAATTCTTCACGGCCGAGTTTGGTTTCCCGGATTTCAACGTCGAATTCTTCTAGATGAATCGAGGTGAAGACATCGTCCTTGACCAGGCGTTCGGAGATCACAATTGCATCTTCGAAGTTGTACCCATCAAAGGTATTGAAGGCGACCAAGACATTCTTGCCGAGGGCCAATTCGCCTTGCTCAGTACCCGCCCCATCGGCAATGATCTGGTCTTTACGAACCGTATCACCCAGATTGACGATTGGACGTTGGTTCAGGCAGGTTCTGTCATTGAGTCCAACGTATTTACGCAGATCGTACTCGTCAGCATTATCAATCACGATTCGTAACGCATCGACGTATGTGACAGTGCCGGCGTTATTGGCTCGTATGACCATACCGGAGTATTTTGGTACTTCCTTCTCCATGCCAGTGGCCACGCAGGGCGGTTCGCTAATGATCAACGGCACCGCCTGGCGCTGCATGTTTGAGCCCATGAGGGCCCGGTTGGCGTCATCGTGTTCAAGAAATGGAATCAACGCCGCTGACACGCCGACAATTTGCTTGGGGCTGATGTCGACGTAGTCCACGTCCTGGCTGTCTACCTGCGCTAGATCACCATCAACGCGGGCCAGCACATTGCCTTTGGCGATCTTGCCTGCGGTATCAATCACATTGGTGGGTGCCAGCGTGACCTTCATTTCTTCATCAGCACGAAGGTACTGCGATTCGCCGGTGCCGGTGGTGCCATCCGTGACCTTGCGATAGGGCGTCTGTAGAAATCCATATTTGTCGATTTTGGAGTAGATGCCGAGCGATGCAATTAATCCGATGTTGGTGCCTTCCGGTGTCTCGATTGGGCAGATTCGTCCATAGTGGGAAATATGTACGTCCCGGACTTCGAAACCGGCCCGTTTTCGGTTCAAGCCGCCAGGACCCAATGCCGAAAGCCGCCGTTCATGGGTTAGCTGTGATAGGGGATTTGTCTGGTCAACAACCTGTGACAACTCGCTACGCCCAAAGAACTGTTCGATAGCCGAGGAAATAGATTTCGAATTGATCAAATCAGCAATCTTGGATAGTTCATCGGGATCCTTTACGCTCATACGTTCTTGAACTGTACGACGTAGCTTAAGAAAACCTTTGCGCATCTCCTCGACTGCCAACTCATCCAGGGTTCGCAGGCGGCGGTTACCCAGGTGGTCAATGTCATCAACGCGGGCCTTATTGCGGTTTGAACGCAGGTCGAGGATGTACTTGATGACGTGTAGGAAATCATCAGGTCGAAGCGCCATTTCTGCTTCCGGTACGGAAAGATCAAATTTGCGGTTGATTCGGAATCGACCAACTTTGCCTAGGCGATATCGATTTACATCGAAGAACTTTTCAATAAACAACTGGCGAGCTTTGTCTACTTGCGGTGGATTGCCCGGACGAAGTCTGGCATAAAGTTGCAGTAGGGCACTTTCATGCTCCGTGACCGTTATTCCAAGGTCGGTCTGGGCTTCCTCGGCGAGTGTATTGAGAATCAGTTCGTCAGTGACTCCGGTGACTACGTCCACCTTCTTAAGGTTCGAGCCAAGAATCTGTTCGATGGCTTCGCCGATCACACGGCCGACGCCGACAATCTGCTCGCCTGTTTCTTCATCATAAATCGGTGCTGCAGCGAAATACTCGGGGCGCAGGTCCGTGACCTTGACGGTCTGCACGTCGTAAAAGATTTTCAGCAGCGTTTCTGTCGTGGAGAACTTTTCATCAATGGCGCGGAGGAAAAGGGTGGCAGGGATCTTGGTTGACTGATCGATCCGCATCGTCAGCACATCTTTTTTGGTCACTTCCAGTTCGATCCATGAGCCTCTTTCTGGAATGATTCGTGCCGAGTGAAGCGGCCGGTCAGCCTCCGCACTGGCTATTGAAAAATCGACACCGGGCGAACGGTGCAACTGATTCACAATAACACGTTCAGCACCATTGATAACGAATTCACCACCACCCATGAGAATGGGGATCTCGCCGAGATAGATTTCTTCTTCAGGGATCTCGGCCACATCTTGGCGGACGAGTCGTACGGCGACGCGGAACGGGATTCCGTAAGTTAATCGCAGTTGGCGGCATTCATCGGGCGTATAACGAGCTGGATCAAGCTTGTAGTACAGGTACTCCAGCTGCATTGTGCCGTCGTAACTACTGATGGGGAAAATCTCGCGCAGCAATGACTCGATGCCAAGTGAATGGTCACGGTGGTCAAACTCCTTGTCCAACTGGACAAACCGCTTGTAGGCGGCCTGCTGGACTTCGACCAGGTTTGGAATGGACATCGCGTCGCCACGTTTGGAATAGTCGCGCACTTTTCGTGTGAGCATCGATCACCTCGACCATGCTTTGTTTATAAATGTATTGTTCACAATAACTTGGGCGGCCCACTAAACCCCGGATCCACATCGGAATCGCGCCAGTATAAGCAATGCGTTTTAAGGTGACAAGTTGGAATTAAACAAATCTTCATATTTTTAATATTGGTGGGAAAAAAGCCTGTGCGGCGGGTCGCAGATTAGGGCTTATTGGGTGGTATGCAGCGGTGAATGAACTGCCGGATCGTGTGAAGGTACGGTTGGCCGCCAACCCATTGCGTATCGTTGTGGCCAGCGCCATGGATGGTATAAAACTGCTTGGGTTCAGGGGATGCGGTAAAGAGGCGTTGGCCGTGATGGTAGGGAATCAGGTCATCATCTTTACTATGGACAAAGAGTTTGGGTGCCTTTAGGCCGCCGATCTTATCAATGGAATTCATTTGTGTGTGGATAAGAAATCGGGGCACGATAGGTATCATCTCGGTGGCTATGTCGGGTATGGATGTGAAACTCGACTCAATGATCATTCCTGCCGGGGTGATTTCGTCATGGCTGGCCAGTTCGATTGACACCGCACCGCCGAGGGACCGCCCGAGCAGGACAATGCGTGCCGGGTCAATATCTCGATCGCGAACGAGAAAGTTCCAGGCGGTCAGGGCATCGTGATAGATGCCGGCTTCTGAAGGTTTTCCTTCGCTGCGACCGTAGCCGCGGTAGTCAAAGATGAATACGCTGGCCGGTATACGAACCAGTTCCAAAATCATTTCGAATCGATGTGTGATATTGCCGGCATTCCCATGACTCCATAGGACTACCGCTCGGCTGTCAATCGGTGTTTGATTTCTGTGATCCCAAGGTTGGCAGAACCAGCCGTGGATTCTGACCCCATTTGAAGTAGTCAAGAAAATGTCTTCGACCCGCGGTTGTATTGGCAAGCCATCGTGATGGGTATGCCATGGCTGCCAGTTACCCTCGGGAAATTTTGATGGAAAATAGATGAAGTGATTTTCAAAAAACATGCAGCCACCATAAAAGATGATGAGGATCACCAAAAGGTTCCGGCAGATTTTCCACCAGTGCCTCTTATATAAACGCCGCGGTAAATCCTGATTCACCTTGCTAGCCTTTTGACGGTTGCTTGGTCCTTTGGTCATTTTGAGTCATGCTGAATGACCAATTAATTTCGTGAATCGATCGAGTTGGGCGTCAAAGCGGTCAGGCTCCTTGGGCTTAAGGGTTTCAATGGCGAAAGAGCTGCGGACAATATGTCTTGCTTGCTGTAGGTTGGCCACATGTCCGGCGCCGATTGCCTGCGTCAGTGCATTGCCAATTGCCGTGGCTTCATACGGGCCGATCACCACGGGCCTGCCGATTGCATCGCAGGTTAATTGGTTCAGCAATTGGTTTTGTCCGCCACCACCCAGAATGTGCAGGACGTCAAACCTACGATCGAGGATGGTTTCAAGGTTATCCATCGTCTGCCGGTAGCACAGGGCAAGGCTTTCAAGGCAGCAACGAATAAACTGCCCGGGTGTCAACGGTTCTGGTTGGTTAGTGGTTCGGGCGAACGTGCAGATCTTGGCCCGGATATCACCCGGTTCAGAAAATGGCTGAGAATTGGGGTCAACGAGTGTGCGAAACGGTTCGGTTTCCTGGGCAAGCTGTGTGAGTTGCGTGTAGTCATATTTCTCCCCGGTTCGGGCCAGATCTCTGCGACACTGTTGGACAAGCCAGAGTCCCGTGATGTTCTTGAGGAATCTAATCTTGTTGTCCACCCCACGCTCGTTAGTGAAGCCAAGTGATCGTGCTTTATTGCTGATGACGGGTTCGTCCAGTTCGGCGCCCATTAACGACCAGGTTCCACTGGAAAGGTAAGTCCAAGTTCCACGGGCAAAGGTCTCGTCATCCACGGGTACAGCAGCAACTGCGCTGGCTGTATCATGTGTGCCGGGCAGAATCACAGGGAGTTGCTCACAGCCTGCTTCCTCCGCCACTTGTTTACGCAGGGGGCCAAGTACGGTGCCGGGCGGGACGATTTCGCCTAGCAGGTGAGTGGGTAAGCCAAGTTGCTCAAGTAAAGAAAAGGCCCACGTGCCGCTGCAAGGATCAACCATTTGCGTGGTCGATGCACAGGTTGCTTCATTGACGGATTCGCCGGTTGCTAGAAAATGCATCAGGTCACCCATCATCAGCAGTCGCTCGGCGTGGTCGAGAATTTCGGGCTCCGATTGTTGCTGGGCTACAAGCTGATAGAGCGAATTCATAGCCATTAATTGAATGCCGGTAGCATCGTAGATCACTTTTTCACCTAGAGTGTTTAACGCCTTTTCATAGGCCGGACCGCATCGGGCATCCCGATAGGTAAATGGCAGGCCCAATAATTGCCCACTACGACTAAGCAAGGCAAAGTCGACGCCCCATGTGTCGACACCAATGCTCTCAATGGCTACGTTCTGTTTTTTGGCTGCTGCCGTGCAATGACCCAAGCCCTCGACAACATTGGCCCATAATGATTGCACGTTCCAGTGATACCCGGACGGTAGCCGCTGCGGACGATTGGGGAATCGATGTATAGCCTGTAGATCCAGCAGGTTGTTATCGAGTACACCGAGCATGGCGCGGCCAGATTCAGCGCCAAGGTCGAATGCTGCATACGCCTGCTTGATCATCTTTGCTTGGCCTTCATCATCATTGGCGCATCGCGACGACTGCACTTTTGATATAGGGCAATCCACTGATAAACGTCACCGCGACAGTGGCATACACGAGGGTGTCGCGAATGACGCCCATCCATTGGTACCCATCTTGCACCGGATCGAGGGCGACCAATCCAATGATCACGGGGATGGCGACCATTTGTAACGCTGCCTTGGATTTGCCCCAAAGATTGGCCCCGAACTTTGTCCCTTTGTTTTCATGGGCCATACGCAGGTCCGTGACCAACAGTTCACGTGCCAGCATCAGGGCGATCATCCATGGATAGACTCCACTGATCATCGTAAAGTAGTTGCCCGCTTCGACCCAGTCAGGGTTTACAAATCGCGGCCCCGCCAAATAGATGAACGCGCCGAGTGTTAGGACCTTGTCGCAAAATGGATCCATGATTCGGCCAAAGGTTGTTTCAACCTGCCAGCGGCGAGCCAGGTATCCGTCCAACAGGTCGGTGATCCCGGCAAGAGTAAAGATCACGAGAGAGGACCAGAGGATAGATGCGTTTCCTGGGTATCTGTACTGGTTGATCGATATAAAAAAAATGGCGGCCAGTGCTAAACGAAGGATGGTGAGTAGGTTTGGCAGGTGGCGGCGCATGGGTTGAGTGAAATTCAGTTGTAAATAATAGTTCTATCGGATTTTAGTCGGTTTGCTCTGCCAGAAGGTTAGCCGACATTGGGCAGGATCGCTAAATTTTGAGGTTACCCAGACCCGTCCCCATGCCGCCATGTTCGCCCATACCACCCTTTAGGTTGTGGTCACGCTTTTTGGGTTTCTGCTTGGGTTTAAATGATTTCTGAGAGTCAGTGGAGTTGGGACCATCAATGCTGCCATAATCTCCGCCACTTTGTAGCGGTTCGGTCAGAGCTCTGATGGACAGGCTAATCTTACGATCCTGTGGTTCGATACCAATGATGCGAAACTGCCTGGTCTCACCGACTTTTACAACTGCTTCGACACTTTCGACCCGACTGTTGGCCAGTTGCGATATGTGTGCGAGTGCCTCGATGCCCGTTTCGAGTTCAACAAATGCTCCGAATGCCGTTGTTTGCACGACTTTTCCCTCAACGACCTGATTGACTGCGAATTTCTGCCCGGCGTCTTGCCACGGGTTGCCATGGACCTGTTTAAGGCTCAATGAAAGGCGTCTTTTCTCAATGTCGATCTGTAGAACCGACACTTTTAATACTTCACCCTCCTTGCAGATTTGATTGGGATGGCCGATCCGTTTCCAACTCATCTCACTGACGGGTAGCAGTCCGTCCACGCCGGGTTCGATTTCAACGAATGCTCCAAAGTTTGCCAGCCGTACGACGCGCCCTGTCACTTGATCCCCCACATGCAGTCGAGCGTCGAGGCTTTGCCATGGATCCGGTGCAGTCTGCTTTAGGCCAAGCCGGATACGTTTGCCTTCCTCTTCGACTGTGAGCACCTTGATTGTGATTTGCTGGCCGGACTTGACAATATCCTGTGGTTTTTCAGTTCGACTGTAGCTCATGTCGCTGATGTGGAGTAATCCATCGAGCCCACCTAAGTCAACAAATGCGCCGAAATCCGTGATCCGCATAACCGTTCCTTGCCGTGTCTGGCCGACTGTCAGATCCTTGAGTAATTCATCTCGTTTGCGATTACGTTGAACTTCGAGATAGCGTCGACGGCTCAGGATGACGCGTTTACCCCGTCGGTCGATTTCCCTAACGGTCGCATGGACTTTTTGGCTGATGAACTGTTCAAGATCCTCCACGTGATGCAGATCGATTTGGCTGGCGGGCATGAAGGCACGAATGCCGCCAGCCATTTCCAACTCGAGTCCACCCTTGTTGGTTGATACGACCCGAGCTTCGATATTGCTGCCTCGTGCCAACTGTTGCCATGCAATGGCGCCGACTGCGCCTTCTCGCGACAAATGGACCAGGCCCTCTTTCTCATCAAGTCGCTCGACCACGAAGTCCATGATGCTGCCAATTCGAGGTGGGCGTTTAAATTGTTTGAGTGGTACCAAGCCTTGTAATTTGCTAGCGACTCCGGTGAGCGTGACAAACACATCATCATCAGTGATCTTCGAAATCCGACCACGTCGAGTCTCGAAATCAACCTGTGCGGGCGGTTGTGAGTCTTTGGCCTGCTCTGCGTCAGCATCGGTCGGATCGACGGATACTGCTTCGGTCTCATCCATGATCTGCTGCATGGATAGGTCACCTATGGTATTGGCAACTTCTTGCTCGACGTCGGGATCATCAAGCGGTGGGATTGATTCGGTCTTTGGGGGTGTCGTGTCGCTCATGTCTTACATTTTCAGGTGTTCTGCAGAGCTACATTTGCCAGCTTATCGGTACTATCGCTAATGGCAACCGGTGGGCTTATGTGCCCATAGAAGGTGCTTTGTGCCCGTTTCACTATGAGTTACATCGTGCAGATTGCTATTTCTGTTAACATTCTTACCCATCTTGTTGGTGGCAATCAAAGTGAAATTCAGCATGTTTGTGCGGTAGGAGATCAGCGACGACCCAATTAACGGACCAGATTGATCGTCTCCACGGCGTGGTGCGTTTGGCTCCCCAACTTGTGCCGCGATTCTATGCAGATGGCAATCGTCTAGGCCAGCGTTTATCAGGGGCAAGGCGCCCCAAGTACTACAGGCCGGAGCGGTGGATTGGGTCTTCCATGCTGGCGGTCAATCCGTCGCCCATGTCTTCAGGGGGGCTAAGCAAGTGTCCGGAGGTTTCCGAGTCGGGACGAGTTTCACTTAGGAGAATTTTGGCGGATCGGCAAGTAGGGCCCCGACTGCTTGGTCCTGGACGTTATGAGCAACATGGTGGTGAGTTTCGTGTACTGATCAAACTGCTCGATGCAAGGAATCCGATCCCTGTCCATGTGCATGCCAATGATGTTTTTGTGGCAGAAAACCCTGCAATTTATCCGGACCAACGCTTTGGCAAGGAAGAGGCATATCACTTTCTTGATCTTCCCAAAGGGGACTGTCCCTACACGCACTTGGGGTTTTATGAAGGTGTGATGCCAGAGCACCTGCTTGGGGCGATGCGGCAGGGTGATGACCATGTTCTTGAGCTTTGCCCTGGTACTCTGCAGTCCGTTGGTGAGGGTTTCTACGCAGATGCAGGTCTGATTCATCGACCAGGGACTGCCGTCACACTGGAAATCCAGCAGCCGAGTGATGTGTATACCTTCTTTGCCAGCCAATTCGATGGTATGCCAATGGATGCAGCCACGATTCGACCGGGTTTTAACTCGATCCAGGAGGCGGCAGCATCCGTGATTGACTGGGAAGCCAACCAGAGTCCGGATTTACTGAATGCATCGCACTTGTGTCCTGTTATTGAACCGGCTTATAGCCAAGCAGGGGCACGAGTTGAATGGATTTACCCACCGGATCTGACGGACAAGTTTAGTGGTATGCGTCTAACCATTGATACGCGCATGACGTTCAAGGCCATGGAGCCCGGCGTGTTATTCGTTTGGCGGGGTCAGGGCCGACTCGACAGCCGTCCTGTCGACGGTGGTGGCGGTATTCCCGGTGAAGCTGACGAATTTTTTATCGGCTTTGAGGCGGCAAGGCGGGGCATTGAACTTGAGAATACAGGTGACGAGTTGTTGGTTGCATTTGTTCTTTTCGCCGCGGTGGCCTGATTGAATCGGCCCGAGGGATGTGCGGTGTTTTATTTGTGGCTGATATATGTGCTGTCTTTTATCCAGAACCGCAAAGGTTTATGGGTCCATTCCGCTGCATAGGTAATGCCGATGCGTGGTCCGGTGGCAATCTGTTGGGACTGCAGTGGGGCGGTACGAATTCGTTCTATGAAGAGCGCCTTGCTCTTGACCAGATCGATGCGGTCTAGCTGGCGGTCAATCTGAAGTGCCTTGGCCAGCTTGGCTGGACCGGAGCACAGGTCGGCGTCACATTTGGCGGCTGGGCGGCGGTGGTACATTGCTCGCATCCCATCGACCGGCTCCAATGCTCGAAGTAATACCGCCACAGGCTCATCCTCAATGCCAGCGACGACATTCACACAGTGGTGCATGCCGTAGGTGAAGTACACATAGGTGTGACCTCCGTCTCGCCACATGGATTCGTTACGTGCTGTTCGTCGTCCGTTACAGGTGTGCGCTGCTTTGTCAGGTATACCCAGATATGCTTCAGTTTCGACGATGAGTCCAGATACACGTTGCTTGCCATTGACGCGGACAAGCAACTGCCCTAGCAACTCGCGAGCCACTGTTACCGCGTCACGGCGATAAAACGATCGGGTTAGATGAGTAGGCATATTTCTGCAGTTGGGTTGGTTGCAGTCTCTTTAGAGATAGGCAGTGGCGGCTGTTATTTTGGTGAACCGCTATTGAGCTGTTGCCGAATCTGGGGGCTGGTCGTGGCGCGAAAACTTCGCCAGCAGCCCAGTGGGAGGCAGCCTATGGCCATGATGAGCAGTTGACTGATCATGAAAAAAGCAAGCCAGAATATGGCAGATTCGATAAATCCATAAGCATGCAGGCCTACCCCAAGCATGTTGGTGCCTTTCCACGACCAACTGGTCACGATATTGCCAAATACCGCGAGAATGGCCATCCCTCTTTGTCTTACAATTCCTCCCCAGCGGGCATGCAGTACCAGAGCGTTCCAGAGAACAATCAACACCGCTCCATTTTCTTTTGGATCCCATCCCCAGAACCGGCCCCACGATTGATCGGCCCAAATGCCGCCCAGTACGGTTCCTACGAAGCTGAACAGTAACGCAAAACAGAGAATGCCATAGAGCATCTGCCCCATCTTTTTGCTTTCACCAGCGGATAGTGATGAGGTCAATACGCCACGTAAAATGAAGACAAGCCCGATCAGTCCGGCCAGATAGGTAGCTGAATAGCCCAAAACGATGACGACGACATGTGTGGCCAACCAGAAGTTGGTGTCAAGGACAGCCACCAACACCGCCATGGTATCTCCATCGCCAGTTAATGCCCACGCTACCAGTAAAGTCAAAAAGCCGCTGGTTGCTGCTAGCAATGTGGGGATACCATTGCGGTAGAGGTATTCCAGAACCAGGCACATCAGGATGCACCCCCAGCCTATAAAGATTGCCGATGAATAGAGGTTGGTGACCGGTGGCCGTCCAGAAAGATAAATACGGGTAGCGATTCCTCCTGTGTGCACCATAAAGGTTAGTAGGAGGATGCTCATGGCGGCGGTCTGTAGCGGTTTGGTGAAAGCGATCCAGGAGAGAAAAATAAGAATCGTAATGAATACGTATAGCACGCGGCATTGTGCAAACGGTGCATAATGGTTAAAAAGCGTTTCATGGCGTGCCTGGCGTGTCGCTATAGGTTCATTTTCCTGATAGATGTCAGCCAGGTTCTTAACAAATTGGTTGAAATCATCGGCTTGTTGTTTGTTATAGGCCTCCAGAACCTTCCCCCATGCCCGCATGCCGGGCAGGGGTTGCCCCGAGGTCTCGGTG
>CAUZIY010000010.1:0-35395 GCA_963579995.1 Phycisphaerae bacterium | reverse complement strand
GCATAGAAGTGCGTGGGGTTCAGGGGATTTCCACGGAATCAGAAGCAGGGATTAGTGATATTAACCACCTCATTGATTTCCTTGTTGATCGCAACATTCGGGCGGTATTTATTGAAACCAGTGTGTCGGACAAGAATGTTAGGGCACTTATCGAAGGCGCCAAGAATCGTGACCATCACGTGGTTATTGGTGGCAAGTTGTTTTCAGATGCGATGGGACGATCGGGAACCTACAAAGGTACGTATCTGGGTATGATCGATCATAATGCCACGACGATTTCCCGCGCATTGGGTGGTCATGCCAAGCCAGGTGGGATGAAAGGAAAACTTAAGAGTGATGACCATTAGTACGGGCCAACCCGGCACTCCAGGTGCTTTCTCTCCGCTCGGGAAAAGCCGATCGCCTATCGCGACCGGTGATGAGCATCCAGTTACGGCGCCGCTATCAATCCATGACATGACCGTGGCGTACCATCGTAAGCCGGTGTTGTGGGACGTTGATCTGGATGTGCCGTCCGGCCGTTTGATCGGCATCATCGGTCCCAACGGTGCAGGGAAAACAACACTCATTAAAGCCACTTTGGATTTGGTTCCCAAGGCATCTGGTCGCGTATTGGTGTATGGCAAGCCGTATCGCAAGCAGCGTCACCTGGTCGGCTATGTACCGCAGCGGGAATCGGTGGATTGGGATTTTCCGGTTAATGCATTAGATGTGGTTGTCATGGGTCGGTATGGCACAATTGGTTGGTGTCGGCCGGTGACGAGGCGACACCGGACGGCAGCTTATGAAGCCCTTGATATCGTGGGTATGGCTGATTATGCCAAGAGGCAGATCAGCCAGCTTTCCGGCGGCCAACAGCAGCGGGTCTTCCTGGCTCGAGCATTGGCTCAAGATGCACAGCTTTATCTCATGGATGAGCCTTTTGCCAGCGTGGATGTGGCGACAGAAAAGTCCATTGTTGAAGTTCTGCGTCGGTTGAAGGATGCCGGCAAAACGGTGTTGGTTGTTCATCATGACCTTCAAACTGTTTCCGAGTACTTCGATTACCTGATCTTTCTTAATATGCGTGTGGTCACACACGGTCCTGTTGGCGAAGTGTTTACGCCGGATAACCTGAAGAAAACCTACGGTGGTCGACTGACATTGCTTAATGAGGCAGCCGAACTGTTTGCGCGTCAGGCGAAATGATTTGGATTGTTACACCGTGCGGATCAACTTACGCAGACAAACCTTTATGCTTCTGGCGGTGTTGTCCAGCCTACATGGCACCCAGATCGCAGTTGCATCCGATCAGGTGAGTGGTGACCCCGGGTCTTCGATACGGCCTGTCCATTCAATAACGGATTCCTCCATTCATTGGCCATCCGCAGAGCAGTTTCTACGCGTGCTTACCTTGAGGGATTTTAATACACGTGTGGTGGTCTTGGGTGTGGCATGCCTGGGATTGGCCTGCGGGACCATTGGTACATTTCTTCTCCTGCGTAAGAGATCACTGACTGCCGACGCGCTGAGTCATGCAACACTTCCGGGTATTGCCATTGCTTTCATCATCATGGCAAAGCTGGGTGGAGATGGGAAACACTTGGCGGGTTTATTACTCGGCGCCTTTATCTTTGGCGGCCTTGGGGTGGGGGCGATTCTGGTGATCCGGCACACGACGCGGCTGAAAGATGACGCGGCCTTGGGTATTGTTTTGAGCGTGTTTTTTGGTGTCGGTTTGTCGCTTCTCAACCTCATTCAGCAAATGCCCTTGGGGCATGCTGCGGGACTGAATCGATTCATATTCGGCAAGGCTGCGTCGATGCTGCCGGTTGATGCGTGGGCCATTCTGATTGCCGCCTTGGTGATATCCCTGTCATGTCTCATGTTGTTTAAGGAACTGACACTGCTCTGCTTTGATCAGAGCTATGCCAGGTCACAAGGATGGTCAGTGATCACGCTGGATATGGCCCTCATGGCCCTTGTCGTTGGGGTGACGGTCATTGCCTTGCAGTCAGTTGGTCTGGTGCTTGCTGTGGCCATGTTGATCATTCCGGCTGCCGCGGCACGTTTTTGGACGCAGCATCTTGCCCAGATGGTAATCATATCGGCGTTTATTGGCATGGTCGGCGGCTATCTGGGCGCAACAATCAGTGCTCTTGTGCCGAGAATGCCGACAGGTCCGGTGATTGTGTTGGTGTGTAGCGGTGCTTTCATCGTGAGTGTGGCGTGTGGTCCAAAACGTGGCATCGTGGCTCGTGTAGTTGCGCAGCAACGCCTTGGTCGGCGGGTGGCAATGCAACATTTGTTGCGTGCGGTGTATGAGTATTCAGAAATGGCGGAGAAGAAACATTCGTCGGGCAAGGCAGTCATGAAGGTGACCGTTCCCATCGGTGAACTGGCCAAGGTGCGGTCTTGGTCGATCAATAAGTTGAGCCGTTTGATCAAGTCTGCATGCCGGGGGAATCTACTGGTGTCAGGCAACAGTGGGGTTGCGTTTACGGACCATGGGATGCGTGAAGCTGAACGTGTTGTGCGTAATCACCGGCTTTGGGAGACCTATCTCATTCATTACGCTGATATTGCACCAAGCCATGTGGATCGTGATGCAGATGAGATCGAACATATTCTGGGCCATGACATGGTTGTTCATTTGGAGCAGATTCTTTCTGGCAAGATCAAATCAGATCCGATGCCACCCAGTCCGCATCATCTGTCCATGGCTCAAACGGATGTTAACGGGGTTACGGCATGACGCAATGGTCTATTCTTGATACATGGATTGTAATCGTCGGTAGTTTATGCGCTGCTGCCTGTGCATTGCCGGGAACATTGTTGGTGCTTCGCAAGATGAGCATGATGGGCGATGCGATCAGCCACACGGTTCTAGCCGGCTTGGCAATTGCGTTTTTAGTGACGCATCGTCGTGATCCAGCCACCATGTTTGTCGGTGCGGTGGTAATTGGCCTGGTGACGGCCCTGCTCATTCAGCTTGTCGGGTCCCTGGGTCGCACGGAGATCGGGGCGTCCATGGGAATTGTGTTTACGAGTCTTTTTGCGATGGGACTGGTTCTGATGAGGCAGGCCATCGATCATGTGGATATCGATCCGGACTGCGTGCTGTATGGGGCGATAGAAACAACCTATTTGGATCAGATCACCTGGATGGGAATGAACCTTCCCCGAGCTGCCATCATCAACGGTGGCGCAGGTATTTTCAATCTTCTGTTAATTGTGGTTTTGTATAAGGAATTCAAGGTCAGTGCCTTTGACCCCGCGCTGGCCACCACGCTTGGGATTAACGCCAATGTGATGCATTACCTGCTTATGACCATGACCGCAGTGACCACGGTGGCTGCTTTTGAAACGGTCGGAAGTATTCTGGTCATTGCCATGCTCATTGTTCCACCGGCTACAGCCTATCTGCTGACTGATCGGCTGTCTTTCATGATGTGCTGGAGTGTTCTATTGGCTATTCTGGCGGCCATATTGGGCCATGTCAGTGCCGTTACGGTACCGACATGGTTCGGGTTTAGTGGCACCAGTACCGCGGGCATGATGGCATTCTGTGCTGGATTGATCTTTGCTATGGTTTGGCTGCTGGCACCGCGGCACGGTGTACTCAGCAAGGTCTTTTATCGAGGTGTATTGCAGTTACGCATTGTGCGCGAGGACATACTGGGACTTCTCTATCGGCTTGAGGAACTTCCGCCGTCGCACGAATTAAGTGCAACCCCTGCACTGCTTCAAGGTATTCTCGGTGTTGGCCCAGTTCTATCCACCTTGGCGGTGAGCAGCCTGGCCCGGCGTGGTCACATTGAGCGGCGTAGTGGCCAACTTTATCTAACCGATCAAGGCAGACGTGAGGGTTGTCATTTGATTAGGTCTCACCGTTTGTGGGAAATCTTTCTGCAGAAACACCTTCACCTGACACCTGATCACGTACACCAGCCGGCGGAACAGTTGGAGCATATCACCGATGCCACCATGCAGAACCAACTCGCTGAGCGGACCAATCAGCCCCAGATGGATCCTCAAGGCAAAAGGATTCCGTAACGTCACACCCTTGGATCTTCACCCCAAAATTCCGGGTCAACCTACAGTTCGATTTCGATGTCGTTACCCGTTACACGAACAGGGTAGGTGGTCACATCTGCATCCGCGGGTGGTCCTGTACACTCGCCGGTTTTCAGATTGAACGTTGCGGCATGCCACGGACACACGATCTCATCGCCTTCGATGGATCCCTCGCTCAATGGTGCATCATCGTGCGTACACATGTCGTCGATTGCATGAAACTCACCATCAACGTGAAACAGGGCAATTCGCCTGCCCTGGATTTCTACACATTGGCCGCATCCTTCGGCAATGTCCGACTTGTTTGCAACCTTTATATAACCTGGCATGATTCGCTCCCTTTTATTTCAATGCTCAATCCATTTGTTAGGGAAATAAATTGCTGGCTGTGATTCCAAGGATATGCTGATACGATTGGTGGCACAACGTAGGTGTCCATGCAAAGCTGGAGATCTATGTTGAGGTCAATAAATATTGGTCCCATAAAACACGGCACTTAAAGAAGCAATTCATGTATCATTTCGTTTCACCGAAACCGTAGAATACGAAGGGATTTCAGCCAATTGATTCACTGTTTCCAATCCACATGACAATTGGTTGCATAAAACCATATGGCCAGAAGAAATACACCTGCCCGAACTGCAAAACCCGCCGATGAATCAGTTGTGACCGGCCATATTCGTTGGCTGGGAACAAGGTCTCGGCATGGATGTCATGTGAGCAACGGTGAACAGATTGTGGAGGTGTCAACAGATAACACCTATGAACTGCCTTTTACCGCGGGCAAGCATCGGTTTGTCTTCATCATTCCACCAGACGGATACCGCTGTACAACTCCGTTCTGGTCATGCAGCGTACATGGACCAGCCCATTTGGCCAATACGGATTTTAAACTCAAGAAGATGGGGCGTCGGCCCGGTCGGAGTTTTACCGCACTGCACATTACCGATACCCATGTCGGCGGCGGTAAGATGGATCCGCGTATCCATAAGCACTTTGGTTCGTGGCTCAAGAAATTACCAGCTGATGGTCAGTCCAATGTTCCATCCGCTGCAAGGATGGGTCGTGTCATTCGGCAGTTGATTGCCGAGGCAGGTGGCGTTGACTTTGTGATACATACCGGTGATCTGACTGATTGGGGCGAGCCGGCCAAGTTGAGGGCAGCTGCGCGTGTATTTGCAGATCTGGGGATACCGGTTTTTCCTGTTTTTGGAGGCCATGACGGCAACTTAGAGCGTGTGAGCAACGGGGCGGGCAATTTTAATGCCATGTACTTCACGAAGTTCGTTGCACCGCCTTATTACTCATGGCACTGGGGTGGTCGCCACTTCATCAGCATGATGGTGGAGAGTAATTTCATCGATGAGGCGACCAAGAAAATGCAGGACGCCTTTATTGCCGAGGACTTGCGGCGGTTTGGGCGGAAAATGCCGGTTACTGTTTGCTGCCACAAGCATCCATTCCCATTCAATGTGGGGGTCTTTCGCCGCTACCGAGTGGACAGCTGGCTCCATGGCCATTTTCATAGCAACCGCCTGATGCATGATGGGAAAATCCGCGTGTTTTCTACTGGAACGCCGGCAATGGGGAATATCGACATCAGCGATATACATGGCCGTGCGATCAGGTTCACATCCCAGGGCAAACCCACGAGTCGATCCATGCGGCTGCGGGGGTCGCGGCCGATGCCCCTTGCACGGTCATCACCAATCGAAATTGCCTGGCGATCAAAAACGGACTTGCTTGCACGCAGGGCAGTGCCCTGTGTGGTTGATGATATGGTGTTTGCGGGTTGTGTTGACGAATCACAAGGTACAGAGGGTGGTGTGATTGCATTTGACCGCGCCAATGCAAGCGTGAAGTGGAAACAACGCTTGGGCGAATCGGTTGAGGCGCCCGTTACGGTTTGGCGCGATTGCTTGATTGCGGTGACGCATATCGGTCGCGTGGCGTGTTTGCGCAAGAGCGATGGCAAAAAGATTTGGGAGTACGAAAGTGAACATCCATATAATCGATGGGTTTACACCAAACCACTAGTTATCAATAACCATGTGGTGATTGGCACGAGCAGTTATCTGGTATGCCTGTCACTACGGACTGGGCGGAAACGGTGGTGTTGGGATGAAGGTGGCGTGAGTGCATCCGATGCGATGGGTCGATTTCTGGATCCCGTTGCTGACGGCAGTCGCATCCTGATGTTGGGGAGAACGGGCTACGTGTTTGATGTGACTACCGGTCGGGTCATTCGTACCATAGCAGAGCCGGTTCGAAGTGGGCTTCGCGCGCATATTACTACCGACCAGGGCCAATGCTTCGCAGGCGGTTCGGCTGGATATTTATGCTGTTTTAAAATTAAAACAGGAAAGCTGCTGTGGTCCAAAAGGGTTTCACAAACCGCCATTTTTTCCGGGTTCGTTCCATTTCAGGATGGGCTGCTTGGCGGTACCTCTGAAGGAGTAGGCCGCTACTCGATTCAAGATGGACGAAAACTAGCCTTCCGTAGCTTTGGTATTGAGCAACGCCATTTCGTTCCCTACCGTCACAAAGAAAGGTCCTGCATGGGTACACCGGCCGTTCAAGGCGAACTTGCATGGGTGCCGTCAGGTGATGGTTATATGAATATTCTGCAGGGCAAGTCATTGAAATTGGCAGCTCGAGTTGCTCTTGCCGCCCCCATTATCAGTGGCATGGCGATCACCGAAGATGGATCGGCTATTGGGACTGATGCCGATGGTCACCTACTGGCCATGCGGTTTGGTGGTTGAATATCTGCTCGCAGGAAGATCGTTGATCTTGGCAGTTTCGGGCAGGAGTTGACGAAGTGGAATTTGATTCTGACGATAAGGTCAAAGAGTTCTGGAGAGGTGTCCGAGCGGCTCAAGGTGCCGGTCTCGAAAACCGGTGTGGCGTTCTGCGCCACCGTGGGTTCGAATCCCACCCTCTCCGTTTTATGTTGAAGATGCTTCTAGGCTCTGGTGTTCAGCAGTTTCTTGAATGAGGCGTGGTTTTGACTCTGGATACAGGCAGGATAAATAGGTTGATTGATCGATCGGGTTTGAATCATGCTTGTTGTGTATCAATCCCTTGTCACAGGCAAGATTTACGGAAGGTGTAACTATTTTTATTGCAGTCGAAGGTATTGACGGCTCTGGGAAGACTACGCAGACCAAGCAGCTGGGTCTTCATCTGAAGGAGGAAGGCTATTCGGTTGCTACGATCAAATTCCCATGTTACGACCAAACCTTTTTCGGTGGCGCGATTGCCGATTACCTTAATGGTGAGTTTGGCGATCTGAAAACAGTACCGGTACAGATGGCGGCGATGCTCTTTGCGGGTGATCGGTACGAGAAGAGATCTGAACTTCTTGAACTTCTTGAGACCAATGACCTGGTCATCACCGATCGCTACACGGCATCGAATATGGCGTATCAGGCCGCCAAGGTACAGGCGGCTCATCGCGATGAAATGCTCGACTGGATTTGTCGACTGGAATACGAGGTGTACGAGTTGCCCCGGCCCGATATTAATATTTTCTTAGACCTGCCGGTTGATTACGCCAATCGTCTTGTGCGGGCACGCGGCAAGCATTCGTACAGCGACCAGGTGGAAGATTTGCATGAATCCGACTTGATCTACCTAGCCGATTGCCGATCTGTTTACCAATCATTGGCAGCAGGGTCGCAAGGTGGCGGCACATGGATCACCGTCTTATGCGCGGACCAAATGAATAAGATACGTGATCCGATTGATATTGCAGGGCAGATCACACATGAGTTGAAACCTTTGTTAATTAAGGCCGGATCCAGTGAATGCCATGGGCAGGATTAGCCGGTCGCATCATGTGTGTGCCAGCTGATTTTCCCTTATCCATGTATGGGGATGCAAGTTCCAAGGAGTTTTAAATATGCCAGGAATTGAACTATTTCGTCTCGATGGCCGTGTTGCACTGATCACCGGTGGTTCAAAAGGACTTGGTTACAACATGGCAAGCGGTTTATTGTCGGCAGGTGCGGATGTGGCGATCTGTAGTCGCCATGGCGAGGAAGCTGACCAGGCGGCAGCACAACTGTCAACTGAATTTGGTCGGCAAGTACGTGCATATGAATGCGACGTGAGCAATGAAGTGGAAGTGGAAAATCTTGTGAGTCGAACGATAGAGGATCTAGGCAAGATTGATATCTTGATTGCCAATGCAGGGATTAATATTCGCGGAGAAATCGACAAGCTTACACCTGTGGAATTCCAGGAAGTCATGAATGTGAATGTGACCGGCGTGTGGCTTTGCTGTCGAGCCGTCGTACCGCACATGAAAAGGGCCAAGTATGGCAGGATTATTGCCCTCGGCAGTGTGCTTAGCGCTGTCGGCGTTGCATATCGCACGCCTTATGCATCGAGTAAAGGTGCCGTGGCAATGATGGCCAAGACGCTTGCACTTGAGTGTGCTGGTGACGGCATTACTGTCAATGCTTTGTGCCCTGGCCCATTCCTGACTCCAATGAACATTACGATTGCTGACCAGGAAGAGACCAAGAAATTCATTGTCGGCGCTGTACCCCTGGCTCGCTGGGCAGAGTTGCACGAAATTGAGGGGGCTGCAATCTTTCTTGCCAGCGATGCTTCAAGTTATGTCACTGGTACGACCCTTTTCGTCGATGGCGGTTGGACCGCGCACTAGGGTGCCCTTAAACGTGTTGCCTGGCTATGAATCATTGGGTGGTCGACGCCTGCGGCCGATCATGATTGCAATCATGGCGTAGGTCCACAGCGTGGCTGGCTCCGGTACCACGCTCAGTGTCAGCCAATCATCATCATTTCTCATGCCCCACCAAGTGACTGGATTGGACTGGCGATATGTCTTGCTCAAGGAAGTATCTGCGCGATCAACGCCCCGTGCTTCGTAGGCGGAAAATAAAGAATCCGGCATGAGGTCGAACTGTGATATCCACCTGTCGTCATCGACATCATTGAAAAGTACGGCAACATCAAAATCATTTGACAGTCGCATGTCGGCATGGCCAAGAAAATCTCCGGCCTCGACAGTTTGCATGCTGTATGTCTCGTCGTCATCTTGGTGTGTCCAGATTCCAGGGATCGATGGATAATCGTTGAAGATCTGCGGAAATGTATCATTGAGATTAATGTGGAATAGTACGGCGATATAGTTCGAGTTGCTGCTGGAGGTGATTTCAACACGCTTGTTCACGATGGAGGGATCAGCCTCGCGCACCTCCTCGGTGACACGAGTGATCGTTCCATTGAAGGGGGCATAAATGGGAATCGTTGTGTTGTCCCCATGCTCCTGTTTATGCGGGTCATAGGGTGAATAGTAATGCTTCATACTGCTGGGGGGTTCGGATTGGTCCGTTGCGAAAAAATTGTCGATGTCCTCGATCGCCGCCGCCGCTTCTTCTGGAAGCTCTTCACGAAAATAGGTGAAATCATGGCCAGCTCCAGATCGGAAATTTGATATTTCGTGCACCAGGTCCAAATTGGTGATATGGGCCTCAACCAGATCGGGATGGACATCGGCAGATATGGCTGTGATGCCCTGGAATAAACTGCAATAAAAGAAACAAATAATAAACCAGCGGGGAATATTAATTGTCAGGCCTGTTCCTCGGTGTTTTGTCTCTAGCTTGTGATAAATAGCCATCAAGTCATCACCCTCCATATCTTGTCCCTGCTTTGGGCCGAGCCAGTCTGCTTCAGTCAGCACTCCAATTGGCGCCAATGATCCCCAAGTCAGCCACATCCATCACGAGGTCGACATTGAAATTGTTCAGTGACCATTGGGTTGCAAGTTTATTGAAGTTCGCACCGATAATTCTCATATCTGCAACATTGCTTCCGGCATTCTCAAGCTCCTGGTAACCGATGATGGCTTGGCCGATATCCATCAGGAATGAGTTTCCCTCATCAAGTGTCAGTCCTGCTGTGTGTCCTTGGAAAGTCTTTCCCACATGGCGTAAGAGGAGCTATGTGATTATCCACGTGATCGCGCGATTCGGTTGCACGTACGTCTTACCCCCAGGCTTGGATTACAAGAATTTAATGCCGCTTTACCACACCCATTCCAACCATCAAGAAGAATGTGAAAAAATTATACCACTAAACCATATAAAACAAAGAAGTAAATTATTTCATGAACTTTGGTTGACTTTTATGAAAATGGGTTAACGTGAATTTCCGGTGAGGAAACAATTCGCCCTTCTGTCAACGCATCTGGTCAATGCATCCTCAAGAATGTTTCCCCTGTATTTGTGAGACTGCCGTTATCATTTGTCTCACTGTATATCTTGATGCCATTGTGTATTTATCCGGCATCGCATTGCCGGTCTTCTGGTTTGTAGAGATCCCGAATTGAAAATGTTCGCCACTTGCGTGGCAGGGGACCTTCCGGTGAATGTGCTTTGTAACACACGAGCATCTGCTCATCGTGAAAGTAGATCTCCGGGTAACCGTAATAACGGAAATCATCGGGGATCTGGCCAAGAAGATTATCTGGTCCCGATGGGCCGCGAACCATTGAGGTCAACGGTGGAGGTTTAATAAGGGCGCCGGTGCTTAGCCCGCTGACCAGTTCAAGGGTCTTGTGATTCTCCCAGGTCTGTCCATCATTCTTGGAGATGGCCATTGAAAGACGACCTCGGCGGAATCCGGTTTCAATTTCTTCAGCAGAAAGCTGGTTCCAGATCAAGACAAGGTCGCCTGTGCGGGGGATGCGTGACAGGGCGCAAGGTGAATTCGACATGGCCAGTTCAGTCGTCTCGACCTTTGTCCAGGATTCACCGCCGTCCGAACTGTAACTTTTGACGATACGGCCGCATGTCGACCGCATGTAGCACATCAACCGGCCATCACTTAGCTCAACCACCACCGGTTCATCCGTGGTTGTGAAACCCATGCGACCATCCTCGAAGTAACCCAGCAAGAACCCTTTGGAGGTTGACCATGATTGGCCTTCATCATCGGACCAGACCATGAATGAACCAGACATTTCCGGCACGTGGGTGTGAGTTTCTAAAAGGATGGTTTTATTTTTATAGGTTGCATATCCACCGCGTTCGTGGTTTGTGTAGTCAGGGTGGAGGCCATGCATATAAAGATAAAATGGCAGAACGATTCGCCCTCGGTACGTTGCCGACTCGAGTTGGATTGACGCGTTGCCAAGCCCCTGGATCGGTCCACGATAGGCCATGAGTTCTCCGCCACGATCCCATGTTGTCCCGCCATCATAGGAGGTGTAGGAGTAAGCGGCCCCTTCTCCTAGAAGGTCATATTTAAAGAGTACGCCCGAGGAAAGTTCTCTGAAATCCCGACGTTCGTCCGTTTCGATTTCGGGTAGTTCACCGGTTGGAAGTTGGTCATCGTGGTTCGTCATGGATCAATCCAAGCGAAATATTTAATATTAAAATATCTGTTATCCCAGCATCTTATCACGTCGATTGAAAATGACCTTCGCATCCTGCTATCCTGTTAATCGTTATCAGGATTTAGCATGAGTGTAATCTGCAAACGGAGAGTTTAGATGGCAAGGTTTAAGGAGGATGCCATCTGCATCCGCTACCTTGACTGGTCGGAAACCAGCCAGATTGTTGTGCTATTGACCAGGGAGCACGGGAAATTGCGAGGTTTGGCTAAGGGGTCCAAGCGGACCAGCCCGGGTGCATTGGCCAGGTACTCAGGTGGTATCGAATTACTGACGTTGGGCCAGGTTGTTGGTCTGACCAAGCCGACGTCAGAACTTGCCACCATCACTGAATGGGATCTGCAGGATCCTTACCCGCATCTTCGCCGTGATCTGTCGGCACAGCATCTTGGCCTCTATGCTGCCGACCTCGCCAACTCCCTGGTTGCAGATCACGATCCGCACCCAACGGCGTTTGGTGCGCTGGGACAATTATTGACTGAATTGACGGATCCTTCGCAATATGACAAGGCAATATTGGAGTTTCAGTGGCACATGCTTGATGGTAGTGGGTACCGCCCACAGTTGGATCGGGACGTTCAGACTGACGAAAACATTAGAGATCAACAGACTTATAACTTCGACGCCCGAATTGGAGGTTTGACCAATGAAGCGGGCCTGACCACCCCAGATAATGGAAGGGGACCCTGGCGCGTTCGGCAGGAAACGATTGGTTTGCTGCGTGATTTGTCAACGGGCCAGTGGCAGGCCGATCAGCTGGTGATCCGGCGGGCAAGTCGCCTGTTATGTGTCTACGCACGGGCCATTATTGATCGGCAGTTGCCAACCATGAAATTTGTACTGGATCGTGGATAGCATCTCGCTATTCTATTGGCCCAAGTTTATTGCCAAGAAGTAAGGTTGACGCTATGGCCCCAACCACAGAACAAGACATCACCATCGGCAGACTTATTGGTACTGAACAGGGAATGATTGTCCTGGCGTTATTCGGTACAGATTATCAACTGCATCTGTGTGTCGAAGACGAGATCAGCACAGCACTGAATCGTTCCGTGAAGGGAAGGATTTATGCACGGGCTCGGCGCATGGACTTGATGGCAAGTGGTGGCCGGTTCATTGAGCCGGCTTATGGCCGTCCACGCCGGATCCAAGGGACCATTGCTGCTGTGAATCTGAAAGCCAATACGATTACGGTGGCTTGTGCCGGTGCAAGCATGTTTATCTGCGAATTGGGTGCGAAGCAGAGTGCTTCGGAATTCCCATATAGCGGGCTGGTGGGTTTTGACGTAGAGCGTGGCGCTCGCTTTGAACTTGTGGGCTGATTGAGCCGATCTTCTATTATGTTATTCGGTCCCAATTATGGTTGACCGACTTTGTTCTGGAGATTGATCAGGAGATTTAGGCTTGAAATCATTGAAACTGTAGAATCTTTAGAGCGTTCCTTTCATGTCAACCCCTCATCAACGCATTTTGGTTACTGGTGGCGCAGGCTTTCTTGGGTCGCATTTGTGTGAGCAGTTGGTGGAGCAGGGGTACGATGTGTTGTGTCTCGATAACTTTTTCACTAGCCAAAAGCAGAATATTACACACTTGCTGGGTCGTCCAAACTTCGAACTTATTCGTCACGATGTTTCGCTGCCAATCTGGATGGAGGTCGACCAGATCTATAACCTGGCTTGTCCCGCATCCCCGGTGCATTATCAGTTCAACCCGATCAAAACGGTCAAGACCTCGGTGCTGGGCGCAATCAACATGTGTGGATTGGCTAAACGAACTCAAGCCAAAATCCTTCAAGCTTCAACCAGTGAGGTTTACGGTGACCCCCAGGTTCACCCGCAACCAGAGAACTATCGCGGCCATGTCAATCCAATTGGCGTGCGAGCGTGTTATGACGAGGGGAAACGTTGTGCCGAGACCCTGTTCTTTGACTACCACCGCTCGAATGGCGTGAATATTCGCGTGGTCAGGATCTTCAATACATACGGCCCGCGTATGCATCCCTACGATGGACGGGTTGTATCCAATTTCATCATCCAGGCATTGAAAGACAAATATTTATCAATCTATGGCGATGGGTCGCAGACGCGTTCGTTCTGTTACGTGGATGATATGATCGATGGCTTTATGCGGATGATGGCTGCCCCCGACAGTTTTATTGGTCCGGTCAACCTGGGGCATCCCGAGGGGGAATTTACCATGAAGCAACTTGCTGAACTGGTTTTGGAATTGACTGGTTCAAAAAGCAGGATTACCTACCTACCACTTCCCGATGATGATCCTGCACAACGGCGCCCCGATATCACGTTGGCCCGCCAGCACCTTGGCTGGGAGCCTACCGTGACCTTGCGTGAGGGGCTGGTAAAAACCGTTGAGTATTTTAGATCTATCGACTTAGACCGGTTCCAACCACCTACCGATCACACCGCGCACAAATCATCTGGCCTGTGACCTGGTTAAACCCGGCATTCCTGGTGTTTACTTGGGGCTGAACGGATGTTTGGCCGAGTCTTTGCGCTTGACCATCTCGTCAGCGGTGGGTTCACCCTTCATGGCGCGTTCGATTGAAAGCTTGGTTGCTTCGTAGTTGTAGTCATAGATTTTGGAATCGTCTTCGGCTTCTGGATGAATAAACACGCCACAGACGATGACCAGATCCTCGCACTGGTCCTTGGGAATGATGCCTTCGGCGACGGCGTCGGCGACAGCCTTACCCACGGCAGCCTGGGCGGGCCCAAATATCTGGACGGCCTGCCTTAAGTTCTTTTGCGTGACCTTCGTAGTCAGCACCGTAGCTGGTTTTGCCAGGAGATTGGGTTCTAGCACAGCCATCAGGTTTGTGTGACCCTGTGTTTGACCGCCAGCCAGGGAAGTGGCAAAGGCGATGCCCACGGGGCCGTCCTTGGATCCGATCAATAGGTCGATATGGGCAATTTCGTTCCCATCACCCACCAAAGCTTCACCGACATACATAGACATGTTCGATCTCCTCTTAATCTAAAAAAGGATTAGGATTCTGGCATGAAATTCACATCGACTGCCGTTTTACAGCAACCCACAAAGAACCGCAAACCGCTCTGGATTTTCTGCCAATCAAGGTCATGGTACATAAGCTTTGGTATCAGGTGGTTGAGCATGGGGCCAAGCGAGGTAGAATCAGGCTGATGTAAACTGCTGATTAACATGCCTGCTGGGATTAGGGCAGCAGGAGAGGTGGCCGAGTGGCTTAAGGCAACGGTTTGCTAAACCGTCGTACTGGGTATTCCTGGTACCGAGGGTTCGAATCCCTCCCTCTCCGCTTGGAAATGTACGGTTTCGGGCAACGGTGCGGAGATTGGCGATTTTTTCAGCAGGGTGCAGGTACCGTGAAGCGGATTTCGCTTCAAGTCATGAAGTTCTGCCACATCTATTACAACGTAACCCATGGAACTTCCTGTGATCGGAAGACAACCTTGGTCCGTGGGAACTGATGCTGCAGGTCATCGGCAAGACGCTGCAGGCCGTCATTTTCAGTTGGGGAGTGGCCACCTTCGATCAGGGTAATGTTACTTTCCATGGCCATGCGCTGGGTGAAATCATTGGTCTCGCCGACCACCACAGCCTCAATGCCACGTGGCAGTAAAAATTTCACAATATTGTGCATGTTGCGGTCCATGCCGCCACCACCCCAGCAGGTCCCGATATGCGTAATGTTTCGTTTTGGATCACCGGTTACGCGCACGCCATCAAGCCCAAGAGCCTGTTTCGTCCTCTCGACAAGGTCTCCGACGGTCATGGTCTCAACGACATGATGCGAATAAATCCAGCCACTGAAAACCGGCGAGGGCAGATCCAGGGCATCCCACAAGGCAGGACCAACGTGTGTAGGATCAACTGTGGAGTGGGCCCGCAAGATGGTCAGGCCGTACTGTTCGATTAATGCAAGCCGTTTCCGATCACAATCCCACGGTTCCTTGATAGGCGAACGTTCAGCCCACACGGGATAGTCCCAGAACGTGACTGCCTCGTGGGTTACGATGAGGTTGCATTCAGCGTTTGCCGCGTGTGCGAGGGCCGGGCCGGTGGCCATCCAGGTTACGCAAATTCCGCGAACTTCGTCATCTCCATTTCCATAAAGAAACCCCTCTTCTGAATTAAGTCGACCATTTTCATTAAATGTAGATAGATAGGCTTCAATATCACGTGCGAATAATGTTGTGGACATCATGCAATTTTACCATGTAATGCAAAATTGGCACTTCATGAACCTTGATGGTTGATCGTATTCGAAATCCAAAACCCATAAAGGATTATTCGTACTACTAATAATAATAACACCGAACATTTGTGGTTGACTGGCCATGATTTGATATGTTATTCGATACAATGATTGCAGGTTTTTTTTCACCCATTGGCACTGAAACCTGATAAAATAAATCTGGTGCGTTCCTGCCAACTAGGACACTTTTATTTTACCTGTTTGGAGTCAAAATCGTGCGATGGCGTCTAGATGAAAATATTTCTGCGGTTACTTATCAATGTCTCAAAGGTGTTGGAGAACCAGTCAAGGTTGCGGCGGGCACCGTTCTGATTGGTGAGGGGGAACAGGATCGAACCTTATATGTCCTCGAATCCGGTTTGCTCAAGGTGACGCAGATGGCCGCCCATGGCGAACAGCAGCTGGGTGTGGTTGAGCCGGGGGACATTGTGGGGGAAATCACCTTCATTGATCAGCGACCTCGGTCGGCAACTGTTACGGTTTGCCAGACTGCAGAGGTACTCAAATTAAATCACGCCAAAGTCATTGGTGCCCTAGTTGATGCTCCGGGCGCTCTGGCTGAATTGCTTCAGACGCTGGCCGCCCGTGTCGCCCTGCGTTTACGGAGCTTTATGTCCGAGCAGAGTATTCACAATGAACTTGCAAAGGTTCCTGACACGCCTGTTACTACAGGTGACGATGGTAAAACTGGGGATGCGTATCTCCAGGATCTTGTTCGCGAAGCCCTTTCCCATCCTGCCGTCAACCACCCTTACCTGGTTGATTTGGCCGAAGGCAATCTGCCGGATTTGCAGTGGGCTATCCGTGACTTTGCGACCCAGTATCCGGGCTATTGTGCGCATTTCCCCCGGTATCTGACGATGGTCATTTCAAAGTTGGATTCACCGGCCCATCGCATGACTTTGCTGCAGAATCTTACTGAGGAAAGTGGCATGCTTGACCAGGAAGAACTGGAGGTTCTGGTCGAGTATGGGATTGACCCCAAGTGGGTGCAGGGTATTCCGCATCCCAAGTTGTTCGAACGTTTCCAGCAGGCTTTGGATGTGTGTGACAGCCATGAGCATGCGGATGATGTGCTCGAGGTGGTGTGCTGGCGGGAATCCTTTTATCACCTGCTCGCAAGTGGTTCGCCGGCGGAGGCGGTGGGGGCGATCGGGCTGGGTACCGAAAACGTGGTCAGCAAGATCTATGCTCCGATCATCAAGGCGATTGAACGGCTCGGTACATTGGATCGCAAAGATTATGTGTTCTTTGAACTGCACTGCGAAGTGGATGATGATCATCACGAAGCTCTATTGAACATTGCCCGTGATTTTTCCGACGTTCCTGGAAATTGCATTGATCTTCGCAAGGGAATGCTTAAGGCCCTGGGCTTGCGTGCTATATTCTGGGACTGGATGCACAATCGTGCCCAGCAAAGGGAGCTTGGTGCATGAACGAACCGAATGCAGATCTCTACAATCGCTCAGCACACAATTGGAAACGAAATGAACCGCTTCTGCTTTCGGATTTTACTGCTCGCCCCTTCCTGTTGTCGTGGTGCGAACCGTTGGATGGGCAAAGGGTCCTTGATCTTGGATGTGGTGAAGGTTACGTCGCGAGGCAACTGAAAGAACGTGGGGCAGCTCATGTGGAAGGGGTTGATATATCTGAGGAAATGATCGCCCGGGCAGTTGAGGCGGAAAATGCGCAGCCGCTCGGCATTCGCTATCGGGTGTCGGATGCCTCGCAGTTATCTGGATTTCACGACGACGTTTTCGATCTTGTGGTAGCGATCTTTCTGTTCAATTATGTCGATTGTCGGCAGATGACAGCGATTATGAAAGAAATAGCCAGAGTATTGTGTCGCGGTGGCCGTTTTATATTTTCCGTGCCGCACCCGATGTTCGCCTTCGTGCACCCAGAAAAGGCTCCGTTCTATTTCATCCGAAAAGATGGCGGCTATTTTACGGCTCGCAATATGCCTTTCGAAGGCAAGATCTGGCGCCGCGATGGTACAGGTGTTCCTGTCCGATGTGTTCATAAGACTTTTGATGATTTCTTTAGTTGCCTGGCTGCAGCCGGGTTTGAAGCGTTGCCGAGTGTCCGGGAGTTGTATGCTCAGCCGGAACATCTGGAAATGGATCCGGAGTTTTTTGAGCCACTGAAAGACAAGCCCCTTCATCTCGCATTTCGGATTGCACGTTGACAGGACCTGAGGAGGTCAATCGATTGGTTTCACTCAAACAACATGAAATCGCAAAATCTGTTCCCGGTTCATTCCTTTGGAATGCCGAGAGCTTGTGGTCAAGGCAGGCATGGCGAATACGGGTTCCGGAGCAAACAATCGAACAATTCTGCCAAACCACCAAGCACCTTTCCATCGACAACGAATTCCTGAATCATTACAAAAATGGAGCTGTTGAAAACATCGATCTTGGGCAGCTGGCCAGCAAGATACATCACGAACTATGGTATGGATCTGGTGTGGTATGGCTACAGGGTATCACCGCATCGCAATTCACCACCGCGCAACTGAAGTTGTTTTATCTGGCCATCGGATTAGCCATGGGTCGGTGTATGGAAAACTATGGCCGCTTGTACGATGTTCAAGATCACGGCGGCTCTTACAAGACACAGCGAATTCCGGTTTCTCAGACGCGGTCTGCAACCGGGTTTCATACGGACAGCAGTGCACGCGACTGCATGCCCGATCTCGTCGCCCTGCTATGTATTCAGCCGGCACCTGCCGGGGGTGAATCCTTGGTCGTCAGTGGTGCTGCAGCACATGAGCAACTACATCGCAACGATCCGGCAGCATTGTCGACGCTATACCGTGAATTCATCCGTGATATCGTTACGCCCGGGTCCGGCAAGACGCTTGAAGCATTGATCCGTAATCGGTTCCCCGTGTTTTCACAGGGGCTTTATGGCCCCGGGTTATCATTTCGTTACATGCGGTACTGGATTGAGAAGGGGCATAAGGAGGCAGAGATCAGTTTGGCAAAGGCTGATGTCACTGCTCTCGATTTACTTGACCAACTACTTGAATCACCCCAGGCGGCTGCACGGTTCAGACTTGAAGCCGGAGATCAACTCTGGGTCAATAACCACATTGTGGCCCATAATCGCACCGCGTACGAAGAAGATGCCAAGCGGCCTCGCCATTTTGTACGAATGTGGATCGCCAACTCGGATACTGCTCGGTAGTTGCCCGCATGCATCCAGTAAATGGGATTGACGCCTTGTATTGCAGGACAAAGGGCTTGTGATCAGAGATCTGATGCTTTGGGTTGTAAGTGAGACGGGTTAACCAGCCGTTCTCATGACCTCATTGAGCAGGAACAGCGGTTGGGCATTTCCTGGCAGGCATTTATGCAACAGCATCACACCATAACGATACAGGTAATAGTCCATCCGGCGTGAAACGGGGGTTCCGGCCGCCAGGCCAATGACCCGGCCCTGGAAGGACCGCTTCTTTGTGGCTTTCCAAGCCTTCAGCCCTTTTTCAACAAATATTTCGTTCAGATATCCCTTGCGGGCACCGCGTAAAAACGCGTGGCCCAGCCATGAGGCATAGTGCACGCAATAGGGGGTCCAGTGATAATTCAAAATGGAATGGAAGGTTCCATCTTTACCTTGAAACTTTGCTGCGTCTTCACACACTTCACGAAAGATCGAGAGGACCTCGTCATAATCGACATGGTCCGTTGGAAAGTAATCCAGGATATGAACGAGTCCTAACGCCGTCCAGCCACTTCCATGGCCGATGAAGCCGTCGAGCTTCTCCTGTCGTCCAGGTATTCCGTGCCAATAAAGTCCGGTCTTTTCGTCACGGAGATTTTTGCGTTGTTCCCTAACACATTCGGCGATCAGGGTGGCAATTTCATTCTGTCGGTCTACCACGCAGGCCATGGCCAACGCCGGATAGTAAGCTGTGGACATGGCTTCGCCGTAGCTTCCCATGTCGCCAACCTGTTCTTTGAGATACGCCAGGGTTTCAGCAGAAAATGCTTGCGTAGCGTGGCACCACCCCTTCGCCCCTTTCTTGAATAACAGATCAGCCAATGTTTGGTCCAGGATTTTTGGGATTGGTTCAATGAACCGTTTTTCACCAGTCAACTCGTACAATCGCACCAGGATCGAAGCGGGTGTACATGCGGGCGGACCAAGTGATTCAGGCAGTGGATCAATCATGCGCGAATAAAGGTCAATGGTCCGGTCGAGGCACCGTTGATCACCTGTGACTTCATAATCATCCAGCAACGCCTTACCGATATTGAATGGGATATCTCCCCAGTCTGTTCGCTCCTGTACAAGCACGTTATTGATCCACTCATCTCGCAGATCCTGGTCTGGTCTGGCCAACAGCCGCCGGGTCATTTGGGGTGACTTGAGTGTCAGGTCGCCGGTTAGCAGCAGTGGGCACTCGAGACGTCGATTGAATAGCGCATCCGTGCCGTACACCGACAGCCAGGTGCGATCATTCTGGTGCAGGTAACTTTGGATGAAATATTTACGGTAAATATCGAGATCGGTAGATTTAGAAGATTTAGACAAGGAAGCCATACAAAAAATGGGACGGGTTGTGTCGTATGGTGGATCACGTTCAGGTTCAAAGCCACGGAAACCCCTCAGTTGGTTCTGGATCCGAGGCAAGTCAGAAAACAGCGCGAGGATTCCTTTGATGCCATCAAGTGATGGTGGCGGCTCGCTGGGAAGCGTGTCTCCAGGGCCAAAAGCAATATCCACCCCCGCATCAACAAGGTAGGCCACGGCTTTTGTAAACGTGGCAGGTGGATTTGGTGGCTGAATGATCCACAGTTCCGCCGGTTCTATCGCGTTGGTCATAAACAGGCCTTTGGGATTGGTTGACCATTTAGGGTGTGACTTGGTCTGTCCATCGAACAGGCCATGGGCAGTCGGAAAATCGTTGGAAGAAATGGTCCTTGATTTCGAATTGCTTCATGTTCGATATGCGGTACGTATCAGGCAGGTAAAAAACCTTTTCAAAATAAGGCAGGCCTTCATGATTGCGGGCCAGTCGACGAATGAGTGGGATGACATGCTGGAGTAGGACCTTGCGGTGTTCAGCAAGTACATGGGCATCATATGGCGTGTGCCCGGCGACCTCATGGGCTTTGTAGGTCGATTCAAGGATCCGGAGACTGGCAGCAATATGACGGACCTGTTCGATCGTCTGTTCAATGTGGCGAGAGAACATTTTCGATTGCGTTGGTCGGTGTTCAATTAGCGAAGCTCGATGGTAATGGCCCCATGCCTGGTCAAATGCGTTGAATATTTCAAGAATTTCATGAAGCAGAATCAATGGAACTTCCAATGCGGTCTTTAACGCTGGGTCACGCTGGCCGATCCGGCGATAGGCTCCCTGGGCCTCCTTCAGGTGTCGTGCGATTCGTGTTCGATCTTTTGGCGAAAGGGAGGGTGACTTGAACCGCCACATGCCATAGGGACCATCCTGGAACAGGCGGCGGCGCATCCCGGCATTGCGGTCATAGGGTTTGGCGAAGATGTTATCAGCCTTGGTGACGGCAGCTAGGTAATCACCCAGTCCGTTTGTCTTGTCACCGCAAATTGTAAATGACAATGCCCGCAGATAGGCGCGGTTCATCTCGCAGCCTCCCGTCCAACCCTGTGCTGCTGATGTGGCCAGGGTTGGCCAACTTGCTTCAAACGACCCTCCATCTGCTGATTCCCAGTGCGAACAGGCGTACCCAAAGGCTCCGTGCTTTTTGCCGACCTTGGCCATGTACGTTTGGTTCTCCTTAGCAGTGTCCAGGTGGACGCTCGTCCAACGGTAGTTCTGCGAAGTTGGCTGTACGATGAATGGGCGCCCCGTTTTTGCCACCCGCTTGATCATCGCGGGGTGCAGTTCCTTCAAGGCGGGCTTGTTATGTGGTCCTGGTCCCCAATACCACCAATGGACCAGTACGGCATCCTGCGGGATCGCAGCCAGCGCCTTGGGGGCATCATCTTTGAAACCATCGGCACGATAAACATTTCGGCCTGCAACCATGTCATCCCAGAGCCACAGTCGCTTGCCACGACGTTGCAGGTGTTGGGCTACCTTGTGGGCGAAGTCTGCAAAGTACTTCGCCTTGCCATTCTTGGCGATGGTGGCTGCGACCTTGGGATTAATCCCTGTTCGCAACTGTTCATCAAACCCGGCATGAAAATTGGGTGATCTAAAAGATTTAGCCAGTTCATCAATGTACCTGCGAACAAGAGGCCAGGTATCGGGGTGTGTCAGGTCAGGGTAACTACGCTTGTTACCATCAGCTAGATCACAGTACCGCTCTAACCGGAGCCAACCCTCCATGTGGCTGAGGAGATTTGTGCCTGGGACAACGTCGATACCACGTTCAAAACCATAATCACTAATGATTCGTGCTTGGTCAGGGGTCAGGCCACGCTGGTGCCCAAGATCCTCCATGCCGGGAGCCCGAAAATGATTTTCAAGATAGAGCCAGATGGCGTTGAGCTTGAGATCGACGAGTCGATCAATGATTCGTTTGAGGAAGCTAATGGGAGGAAAGAAATCCCGGGCCATATCAATCTGGATTGCACGCACACGATAAGCCGGAGTATCGGTAATACGCAATGGTCTTAACGATGCACCCGCGCCTTTGGCTTCCAGCAACTGGCAAAGAGTGATGACACCATGTTGTAGCCCAGCGGGTGCTGGCGCCTGAATGCAGATGTCGTTATGGCTATCGATGTGTAACGTATAGGACTGACTGCGAAGGTCATGGTCCTTGATGCGGTTGAATGGTCCGGGTGTCAGATTGAGTGTGAGCGTTCTTTTGGCGGATTGCTCGAGGCGTAGACCTGCCTTGTGGACCGCGAACCGTAGCCGCCTTCGAAGCCAGTTCGGTATTGGATCGCCTTCAAGGCGTAATGATGACAGGCGGACGATGGCTCCACTTCCATGAGTGATCTTCGCGGGCCTTGGGTAAAGAAATGATGAAGCAGGAAATGATCTCATGGGAATAAACTAGCCAACTAACCATCAAGGGCAAGTGACGAAAGGTGGTGAAGTGTGATTACATTCTTTATTTTGGGCATGTGATATATTCCTAAGGGGTCCTTAGGTTTGTGATTAAGTGATCATTAGAGTGGGGATGAGGAGGGCCACGAGCCCTGGATCTTGGTATGTGGGTCGGTGTTGCGCACGGTCATTTTCAGTGCTGATGGCTCCTTGTCTTGCTTCATGTTCTTTTCATTACGGTGCAAGTGCCTGCATCAAACGCGTTTCGAAGACTCCTATTTTCCGATGCGAACCTTCGCCGGTCCGTGTCACGCCGTGTTTGGCGCATAATGAAAAGAAACGTTTAGCCAAGGGGCGCATCTTCTGTGTCACTTCAGCATCGGGCTTCTGGCCATCTTTTAATCTCCATATGGGATCGATTGCCGCGCTGTACGCTGCAATGGATGCTTTTTCGACGCGACGCTGAATTTCCGGATTGTTACCGGCAAGTGTCATCGCCTCCTCGAATGCATCCAATCCGGCCTGGGCATCGGTTTCGTCAAGTCCCATATCCGCCATGGTCCCGCCCAAGCAGCGGCAGTGCTTGCCACTGGCGACGGACTGTTCATGGAGATGATTAATCCACCGGGCAATCGGCGGCGCTGCAGGGCCATAATGTAGCGCTAGCCATTCGTTCATGAGTGCACGACCATCGCGTGATGGGTCCCAAAGAAGATTGCTTAACAAATAATTGCGCAGTTCCTCGAATTCATTGCCATTGCTGCTGGACGTTGCCTGCATGAACATGCCCCTGACGCCGAGTGACACTTGGTATCGAATGGTTTGACCAATCAGTCGCAGGTTAGGCAATGGTCGCTGGTAGCCGTCATACTCGTCATTAAGGTAGTAGTTCCATGCATACAGGTGCTTGGTGATTGATGACCAGGTACGCAGCTGCTGGTTCCACCCGACATTTTGAGGACACATGGGATCATTCAGTGCATGGATAAAACATGCGCCGATGCTGCACCACATCACCTGGACATTATCGCGGGGCTGCAGTGTCCGAGGCGGGTGTGAAGTGTCCGAATAGGCCAAGGTGCTGACCATTCGGTCAGGGAACTGGCGGTGTACTTCGTCCGCCACCTCGTTGACGAATGTGATCAGGGCCCCGGCTTTTGTGCCTTGCCGCTCATCGATCGCTGCGCAAGGCGGGCACTGGCAGTGCGCTCCACCGTCATTTTGGGAAACGGTGACATTGAGCACATCCGGCTGATTGGACAGTTCATCGAGCGCTTTTTGAGTGACGATCCGCTTGACATCTGGATGGGTCAGGCAAGGCTGCATACCATAAGCGAACTGTCCTCTCTTGAAGTCGATACCATTTTCACCGGGTTTGAGCTTTGCATATCGCTTGCCCCTGAACAGGCAATAGTATTCCGGGTGATCCTTGGCGTACTGTGCTGGCGGCAACTGTCGTCCAAAGCTGTGGCCGATAAATTGCATGGGTGTTCGGCCACCGTATTTACCAACTCCACGCCCATCGGTTGCTCCCACTGGACTGGCATTAACACGTGCGGCATTGAGCTTCAAGCGGGCCGAGAAAGCGGGTGACGCGTAGTTGGCTTCATAACCCACCCAGCGATAGTCCAGCGGCGGGTGATAGAAACGATCCACGGGTCCGATTCGATGCCAGCGTCCAAGTGGGGGAATATAGGTGTGGTCGGCGGTGAGGAATCGAACACCGACATGATCTTCTAAAAACGAGTACACGCCGTACAGAGTGCCGCGTGGTCGGCCGCCGGCAATGACAATGGTGTCATCGCGCACGACAATTCTCAGGTCCTCGGGACCAAATTCATCGACACGGAATCCCGCAGGGTGCCGGGCCATGGCGGTACCTGGGCCGATATAGACATGCTGATCAGGACCTTTCGGTACACGTATGATTGGCAGCTTAATGCCACTGGCCTTGGCAAACAGTTCCGAAAACTCCTGCGCTGCAAACATCTCGCTTTCAATGGCATCAGGAGCGACCACGATGTTCCAACCCTCCATTGAAGCCAAGTTCACACCCTGTGGGTCGGTGCCCAATGCCATGGGACCTGTGAGAAGATTGCATGTGGTGGCAGTCAAGATAAATAATAAGATGCAATTTCTTTTTGCCATGGGATATTCTCTCCTAATTACATTTCAGGTTGATCTTTCTACAAGAGGCAAGTGCCCATCTAGCATATAACATGATGGGTAATATGAGGCTAGTAAACATAGAGCACGCGAACCTCTGTGACCCTGGGGGTGTTACCGCTGTTGGTTGCACCTAGGGCCAGTTTGTATTGGACCCATGGACTCGGATGGTCGGGCAGAGTCATCTCCTGCTCCTTTTCGAACCAACTTTCATCACCAGTGGGACCTGTCCACGCCGCTTTTGCAAGTTCAGCTTCAGAGCGAGCAAACCGTAACTGCGCTCGAACCCATGTCTTGGGCGGTAGCTCTGCTTCCCATGTGATCTGTTTGACGCAAGCATCGGTAGGCAACTGATATGAAGCGGATGTGTAGTACTCCTGTGATCCGGAATCCATGATATTGCCTGGTTGCACATGCAGCATGCTGTGCGGTCCTGAAGTGGGTAAACGTGTGGGGTGACGTTCATCGAATCCATCCGGTCCGTTCCAGAGGATAAATGATTCACCCACGTGGTCGCCAAAGGTCTTGTGATTGGCAATGGCCAGGTCGATGTAACCATCCTCATTGAAGTCGGCTGCGATGCAGCCCGCCGAAGAATGGGTGCGTAGCCGGGTTCGGTTCTTTGCCGAGTAGGTGCCGCCCGGGCCGCCCCAATAGATATACGCATCGATATCACGGTCAATTACACTTTTGTAACTACAGCAGAACAGATCCGGATAACCATCGTTGTTGAAATCAGCAATTGTTTTCCCAATTGCCGCCTCCGTGGGTAATTGTGTATGTCGGTCTTGCCGGAAACCCTCAGGGCCATTCCAAAAGATGTGGAGAAATGAATCATGCGGTTCGTTGAGGGATGCCTTGCTGCCGCCAACAACCAGATCGGGATAACCATTTCCATTCAGATCCCATGCCATTGGGTCGCCGGCGCCTTTTGATGTGGGTAGCACTTGGCGGCGGTCTTCTTGGAATCCATCGGGACCACCCCAAAGGATGACGGTCCGATTGGCACCGGCGGTGCAAACCACCAAATCCAGGTAGCCATCGTTGTTGAAATCCGCAAGGCAGACTTTTCTTACATTGATTTGATCCGGTGGGCCTTCGACCACGGTGAGACGTTGCGGGTTGTCCAGATCAAAACCATTGGATGTCCCGCGGTAGATCAGGATGGTGGGGTCCCTATAGAGGCTGAAAATCAGATCAAGATAGCCGTTGCGATCCAGATCAGCCGTTGCCACGCACCAGCCGCGCCGGGTGGGGAAGATGCAATCAGGTTTCTGGGCGAAGCCGTCGGGGCCACCAAGGTATAAGAACGACCCTGGATCTAGATGTTGTGCATTTTCGGCGCTATTTACCAGGACCACATCCGGCCAGCCATTATCATTGACATCGCACACCACCGCTGCACATGCGCCACGCCCCGGTAGCCTTGCCATGTGATCAGTTGAAAAGCCGTCAGGGCCACCGTAATACACATATGAATCAACATCACCAGTACCATTTCGGCCCTGTTGATTCACAAAAATGACCTGGGGATCTTTTTGGTCGCACGTACGTGCAATGAACACTCGTCTTGCCCCATGGGTTTGTAGATGCAATGGATTAGGGTTAACGCCTTGCTCGGTGCCTTGATAGACAAGCGATTCGATTGAATTGGTCTGCTCATTGTGTGTCTGGCATAACACCACATCAGCAAAGCCATTGCCATTGAGGTCCCCGATTGCCACATCACAGGCACGATAGCATGCAATGGCTGTCCGATTTTCCGGTTTGAATCCGTTGGGACTGCCCCAGTAGATCCATGAGCACTCTTGACTCGAGGTTCGATCACGTCCGGCAAGTACGAGGTCCGTTTGCCCATCACCGTTGATGTCACCGACAGCAATGGAATAGATATCGGCGCATTGGAATCTGATGGGCGTGTCGAAAGTGCGATCACTTTTAATTGGCACAAGCACTGCTTCGCGGGCAGACGGTACAAACAGGTGTCTTGTGCCGTTGAATTCAAGGATTTTGGGCACTGGGGAGACGGCGCCAACGCGTTCCTCTTCTGATACCGTGGATTCGTCCTGTTGGAGCATTTGTTGGTCCAAGTCCCCAAGCACATCAATATTTGTAAAACGTGAAGCGTTGATGCCATCAGGTCCACCCCAGTAGATTCTGGGCGGCTTATCCTTGAAGAAGACATAAAGATCGGCATGACCATTGCCGTCCAGATCAGCGGCGCTTAATTGATCTGCAGCAATATCAAGGTCCACGTATACCTTGGGCTCGAACCCGATTTCCTGCTGATAGAAGATCCGCAGTTGGCCTTGGGTGATAATGGCAAGATCTCCGCGTCCATCACCATTGAAATCGCCAATAGCAGCTGACGTGCCGCCATGAGCTGGGACTTGGATGTGGTACCGTTCGCTAAGTCCTTCAGGTGAGCCATAATAGAGGTAGGCGTTATAGAGACCTGCATTGCCGCTTTTTTCTCCCGGTAGAAGAAAGTCATCGTAGCCGTCATTGTTCACATCACCGACCGCGCCCGAAGACGATCCGCCTGCTGGCAGTTGCGTCCGCATCGGCGTGCCGAGCACATCGTGGTAGACGTAAGCCGGTGGCGATTCAAGATGTTCCTGTGCATTACAGAAAAACAGATCGATATAGCCGTCTTTGTTGAGGTCGAACAGATGAATTCTCTGTAGCACGCCGGCTTGTGAGACGTACATGTTCTGGCCTGCGTTACCAAGGGTGCCCCGGGAAAAATCATCGAATCCACGTGTGATCCAGTGTTGTTCGTTATGTCCAGTGGTGTTCATGTTTTCTTCCATAGATGTTGGCTTGCCAGGAATCCAGGTTTATGGTTATGGACAGTCTGTTTGATCTCCGGATCCACCACGGCCAGCCGGGAAGCTAGCCGTCCGTGGCTTTGTCTGGCCATGTGTATTCGTCGAACCATTCCTGCGGTGGTGCCTGTGAAAAAACATTCTGGTAGGCCTCCCTCGCCACTCCGCCGAGGCGGTTCGCTAAGTTGCCATAGGCTGTACGGCGGTAATCCCATGCGTTTGAACGTTTGACCTGTTCGAGCCAGTCGCACATGTGTACGACACAAAGGTCATGGAAGTCATTGCTGTCCACATCCATTATCGTGCTGCTGAAGCGATCACGAATTTGATAGGGACCAGTTGACTTTTTGGCTTCTTGATCAAACTGGAATCGATTGATGGCACAGTTCATCCATGCAATTCGTTCGGGGCGATCACCAACCAGTTTGCGTACTTCACCGCGGTGCTCCAGTGGCAGAGTAAAACCCTGGAAGAGTTCTGTTCCATAAATTGAATGGAATATTCCTACCTGCGCCAAATCCTCATCGCATCCCCATCTCTTCAGGTCTCTGTAAACACCCATGGCATGAGCCAGGTAGCCTTTGGATGAGTGCTTGACGTCGATGGCGCCAACCGCTTGGAAATAGTCTGTAATTTCTTCAATCATTGCCAATGGTCTGATCTCCGGTCCCTATTGTGTTGGCAGTGTAGTATTTCAGTGGTTTTGTTGCTGTGATTACTGCTCTCTTGGAGTTTGTGGTACCCGTGGGGCTCCTTCATGTATTCCATCCGGTCCCTCTCTTGTAGTCGCGCAGGACCGGCGATGTGACCAAGACGTGGCATGTCCAATGCAGGGAAGCATGACCTTGCCAATGTGACGTGGCTTGTCAGCCATGGCGAAATTGGATGGCATAAAGTTCGGTCGATCGCATGGCGATATTAAGGTGGGTCGTTGTGCCTGCGAGCAATCAATGAACAGCCATTTTTACTGCTGATGAAGTGCATACTGTCCGCTTTGTTCTCGGAAATGTTGATGCGACTGAATGAATGGCATCAGGGAGACGCAGGGGACATGGGACAAGACCTGGTTCAACCGGTTCACTTGGTTTTGCCAATCCTTTCAATCTGAAGTTCATGGTGGCAGGGAAACTTCCACGGTCAATTGTGGAATCGATTTATCTGTTTATTGATACTCCACCAATATTGCCAGCACCTCACAACTACCAGGCACATTCAGGGGGATTCTAATTTCGCCTTGCTGGTTCTGCTGTGCTGATGCAGTTAGATCTTGTTCGTCCCATAGTTCACGGATACCGGTCAGGCGTGTGCCCTTAGGCAGGTTGACCACAAGCGAAGTTTCAAATCCAACGGGGGCATAGGGAAAGATGATCGCACAGATGGCACCATCTCGGACAATTGGTAAAAGTTCCATAGTGGGTATGTCACGAACATCCCACGGGCGCAATTTGCCATAGTCATTGGGTGGCGGGAAAGGTTCAAGCCGCACAGCAGGCGGCGAGGGACTTAGCCATTGCAGCAAGTTACGGATCAGGGCACAACCGCTTACTGGCTGCCGGATGGCACCGTGGTGACCCTTCTTATGTAAGACATGGAAGGGAACGCCGGCAAGCCATGCCTGCCGTCCGCCATGTTCTGATTCACTCACAACCAGCCCGGCAGAACTGTCAATACTTCCCAACATTGTGCCCTCGGGAACATTTGATCGTGCGCAACTTTGCAGCATGATAGGGCCGTCCACGCCTTCAAATACCGGATGGTCAGTTTCGGGTATCAGTTCAAACTCGCCGCGTTTGAATGGTGCGGGGAGTGGGCACTCGCCTTGCCCATTCCACGGTTCATGGGGCATGTTGCCAATCCAGAGAACGCCCTCGCCGCCTTGTGCTACTTGTTGAACTGCCGCCATTTGCTTTTCAGTGAGGCAATGCGTGTCCGGAAAAATGACAGGGCCATGTAAATGATCGGCTGCATCTTCCAGTCGCTCATCCCAGAACCAGCTCCAGGACATTCCCGTGTGGAGCATTACATCTGCAAGTTCTGTCAGGTACCAGTGACCCCAGTTTTCCTCATGATGGCCACGAACTTCCGACTGGAGTGGTCGGATGGCGGTTGAAAAGGTGTAGGGTTTGCCAGCTTCGAATTCCGGTAGCAGTCGACGGGTATCTTCAAACCCTTCAGCAAAACCGGGAATGATATTCATCAGTTCATAGGTATAGGGTGTGATGGTATCGGCCCCAAGGGCAAAGGGGATAATCCCTGCCAGTATTCCATCTTGACGGCTCATGGGCGTCGTCTTGGTGGAAGGCATAAAACCTTGTGGATAGATGTTGACCTGCTTGTTGAGGCATGCACCGGCCAAGGCGCGCGTGCCTTCTGCCAGGATACGACGGTGTGGGCGATGGGGGACAATATTGAAATTTCGATATTGATAAGGATTGGTTGCCAGCACATCGAGTGCTTGCGCGTCACGCGCAAGGCTAAGCCCTTCATTCCACGGGTTCCCTGCGAATGATCCCGATCGTGTGCTGTGTTGAATGCCGAATAGGACATCAGGCGCCAGTTTCTTGAGTTCACCCCGGAATTCAGCGTGTACGCCAGTCCACCGTTGCATGCGAAAGTCAGTCCACTGCCACCAAATTGGATTGTCTGGTTCGTAATCGGACTCGGGTGGGCAGTTGCCGGTCAGTGTCTCAAATTCACTGCAGCAGTAATCACAGTAGCAACCTGTCTGAGAGGAGACATTAAGGGAACCTTCGTCGTTGAAGTGCACTTCTCGGATACCCGGCCACTGGACAACTTGGCGCAGAAAGACCATGTACTCCTCCTTGGCCTCTGGTTGAAAGGGACAGGCGGCCCGAGCCTTGAGTCTTTCCTCCGGGTTCGACCGCATGCTCTGCGTGTACATGGCCCGATGTGGCGTCTTTTGGATAAGCTTTTCTTTGCATTTCATATAGAGGGTGAAGATGTTGGATCCCAGGTTCCGCTCGTGGGCCCACTGTGCAATTTGATATCCCTGGTCCAATGTAAAGCCCGTGCCTTCAAACCCAGAGTCCATATGGAAGACACTGATACCGATGTCCGTGAACCCTTCGGCAATCACTGCATCAAGCGTTTCGACATTGAAGCTTTTAGACGGAAAATTTAGCAACGCGCAACGGCGTAATTTGCGAGGGGTTTGCATTATCCCTGTTCCTTTAAATATTGATTAACCGTTCTGTTATGTCGTTTGTGTTTGGGGAAGGGGTTTCTGATTAATCATGAAGATTGCAATGCATTAACATCCCATAATGGGGCATACATTTTAGTTCGTTGGTCACTTCAATCATGTTGTTTCTGGCGGTTCTTGCCATTGCTGTTGAACGGCCTTCTGATTTTGGACGCCAATGGGTACGAAGTCATCCTTTCACTGTAATGACTGGAGGTGATCGTCAAATACCCAAAAGTGATGCCACGCGCTGCGGTGGTCCTAGGTTAACGCCGGACTTGTGCAAGACGCGTTGCAGCTCTTTGACGTCAATATCATGAGGGGGAACACCTGTCTTCGCGCACATGGTTGCAGCAACCCCGGCCGTTTGTCCCATGGTCAAGACCGATTCTCGGCAACGGAGGTTCGGTGGTTTTTGGTGGGCAGCGACGCCCGCAACCAATAACCCCTCCACGCGCTTGGGCAGAAGCTGTCGATAAGGGATGTCCGCAAACCCATACCCGTCACGCAGATCATAAGTCTGGTGAATGACATCGTCATGACGCGTGTTGTCAATAATATCTTGCTGGGTCACAATGTATTGTGCCTCTATGGCGCGGCCACCGCGGGTACCGATGTAGGGCGATAGGTGCATCAGGTAGGAATTTTCAAACCCAGGGATGTACTTACGCATAAACAGGACCGTGTTGAACATGTATTTCCTCGTGTCCCGTTCGAGCATGGTCATGTGTTCACTGTTGAGTGTGTCCACGTCCCCGTCGATATCAGCACGTTCCCACAACATGCCGTTAGCGTTAGCAGGATTCACAACCTGTGCTTGCTTATTGGCCCAGGGAAACACGAATGAGATGCGACCCACATCACCAATCCAGCCAATGGCTTGATACCCGTCATCTTCCCAGGCGCGGCGGATTAAATCAGCAATGGGACGAAGCCGATTGATGTGTGCACCCAGTCGCCCGGCCACATAATCAACATCCGGTATAAGGACCTCGTCGATCCACTGATTGAACTTGTCGGGAATGGTTGTTCGACTTTCGACGAACTGCTTGAAAAGGTCTGTGTCCACATTGGCAATGGCAACGCTGATGTTCATGCTGGGTTGACGGTTGGGTGCCACGATGGGTGCCCCGGCACGCTGGGAAAATCCTGCATTGGCCGTGCAGTCAATGGTTACCTTGGCGCGTATGGCTTGGCGTCCCGAGACGTTTTCAACGAAAAGCCCTTGAACAGTATTGTTGTCACTTAGGATTGGGTCAGCAGCGTAGGTTTGCAGCATTTGCTGGGCGCCGGACTCCTCTAGCATTTGGTTGCACAGATAGCCGACCCGCAAGCTGGTACTGGCGAAGTTCTCGATTGGCCCCATCTGTTCGTAAAGGTCGAACAATCTTGCCATCCACTCGCCTGCCAGCCCACATCCACGCACGTGCTCGCGAATGTCAGGGGGGACGGGGTCCGCATGCTTTGTGCTGATCCAGTGAGTTGATGGCGCTGAGTTCTTGTCCTCATCACCTTTGACCGGGAAACGCTGTGGATCGAGCAGCGCAAGATCCAGAGCTCCAGCAGCCCACCCACCGGTGCTCATGCATCCACCTACCGAACCGAATCTTTCAATAAGCACCACACTTGCGCCGCTGCGTGCGGCGGTTACTGCGGCGGCGAAGCCGGCCGCTCCCCCTCCCACCACTGCCACATCAACATCGGCTGCGATAGCGACCTGTCCCGCTGGATAACTCTGATTGCTCATGATGAATGTCCTATTCTGTTTGCCCAAACCTATCGGGACCGTCCGCGACAAGGTTCCATGCGGTTTTTATCTTACCTGACTGCAAGCCCTTCCACTTCACTAAAAGGTAAAATCATCGCGCATTTATGAAAGATGTTTCCCTGCTCCAGATAGTTGAGGAGCCCCCTCTGCAGGCGGGTGCTTCTGGGTGCAGTTTGCGGATGGAATTCACTGAAACCAAAAATATATTTGTAACTCTGGCAGTCGGCAGCATTCTGCATTAAATACACGGCATCCTGAAGTTTCAGTAGGTTGCTTGGTGGCGAGATGATCTTTCTTAGGTCTGGTGAGTGAATCCACGATCCACACGCGAAAAAGGTGGCGCCATATTCCGGAAAATGATTTTGGTAAAAGTTGATGGCGGCAAGAAATGATTCCCGGCATGCAGAAAGTGACAAATCGGTGTCAAAGGGGATATGCATCTGGAGGACGGGATCGCCTTTTTGCAAGACCACGCGCCATTCATCGGGATCAAGTTCCTGTATTTGGTTCGTGCGCAGTCCCTGTGGGCAGATGGGGTAACCTCGAATGGCATCATCCAAGTCGAGGGTTGCGCAAAAACACCCCATGCAATCCATATCCGACTGCATTCGTCGGCCATCTTCGTCAAAGTAGTCACCATGTTCTGCAAGGAGTTTCAACTGTCCACTCTTCCTGCTCTTGAACACGCGAGCAAAACCACCCCAAGGTCTTGCCTCATAAGAGAATGTTCCAAGGCGGACATTGGGCATAGGGCCCAAGTACCAGTCCAAGTAGTTGAAAACATCGGACCTTGCGCCAATCACGCCGTTTATTTCCCAGAACTGTTTAATGGGAGTTGCCACCTTGGCCATAACCGTTTGCCTGGTGATGCCAGGGTCAATCCTCAACTGGCGATAATGGCGTCGCATCCGGCCTGCCAAGTCAAGCAGTAGCAAGCAGTATACAAGTGCATGGAGGGGGTTCGATTCAGCGTCCGGCCAGCCGATAAGGGGGTGGCCTTTTCTTGATTGATCGATATTGTCCAAGCAGTCTTGCAGTAACTGATGGATCTGCACGTTGTCCCGATGGGAAGTGATGGCTGCTCGTAATGCAGATTGGATTGGTTCAGGCAATCCACAGAAATGGGCCAACTCCCTGCAGTTGTCAATATTCAGGAGCTTTTCTACGGTTTGATCCATCAGGTTTGATCCTAGGGGGATGAGGTTTGATTTACTGTACGACAACGACGCTTGGGGCAAGGGTCATCACGTCATTAGATCCTCTATTCTGACGGCAGGACGGCAATCACGCGTGAAGGGGCAGCGCACGCATTACGAATCTTGAGGGCCAGAACAATCAGCTTGATGCGTGACGTTAAGATCTGTGAGAGGTTTACCAACGGTGCCAAGAGCAACACGCCGGAGGCTAGAAACATGGGAAAGAACGGGGGGTCATCAGCTGGATCCTGCCATGCGCTCATGTCTGAACCAAGGATTGCAGGTTTGTGCTGTACAACCCACTCAATGGCATCATAGCTGAAGTGTGGTGAGTCACTGCTTTGCTTGGGGTCAAAACCATTGTGCCCTGTGGCGATCAGTAACGCTTCGCCGGAATGAATAACCTGATCGGCAGCTGATGTCGCTTCATCCAAATCCGCTGCGGTGACTTTTTGGCCACCGCAACGTGGTATTTTCAATACGACTGCCGAGAGGAAAGAGCGGTCCAAACCAACCTGGTCAATCTTTTCCATCTCAGGATGGACATGTGCACCCGTTTCAACATAGGTTGACGCCTGCACGCACATTTGTACCTGTTGCGTGTGGCTCTGGTAGGCTCGTTTTCTTTGGCGACAATATTCTTCCAAGTCCACTTCTTTTAAAGCGAATGGGGGCATTGGATCTGGCAGGCGCCACATTCCGTTGTATAGATCACCGCCCAGGTCGATCAGTCGCCCCATATCCCATTGCTCATCAAGCTGCATGCAATGTGCTTCTGAATGGCGTGCGTTTTCGGTTTTGTTCACAGGCAAACCACCTTGCCGGTCTGAGCTGACTGAACAATGCCCAGCGCTAGTTCAACCGCTGCGCGACTGTCGCCAGGTGAAGCGCCATGTGGCGCGCGATTATTGCGGATCGAGTCGATGAAGTCCGTGAACTGTTCACTGAAAACCGGCCAGACAAAACGCCCGTACATGTCCACTGACGCAATGGGATTAAGGTGTTCGGTCGTCTCGCCCCACACGTAGTGGTCACCTCGTTGGTCGGCAATCTCGGCCGTGGCCTTGGTGCCAATGACCTCAATGCGCCGGTCCATCACCATGGGAGCGTTTTGCGGCACATGCCATACCTGTTCCATGGTTCCACAAGTTCCGTCGCCCATCACCACCAGGGCCATCCATGTATCTGCAACTGATCGATCGGAGATGCTTCTCTTGTGGGCGTAGATTCGCTGCGGTCTGCTGCCAGTCAACCAGATGAACAAGTCACTTGTATGGATGCCAGGCTCAATAATCAATGGTGGGACTTCGGTGCCCTGGTAACGTGGCAGACTGAGGATTGACTGGCAGCAGTTGCGACGGGAGGCAATGGAAACGATCTGGCCAAGTTCACCCCGGTTGATGCGTGCTTTTAGCTCGACGAGCATGGGGGTGTACCGGTTGTTGTATCCTACCAGTACAGTACGGGTCCTTTGCTGGGCCAGTTGAATAATGTCATCGTGATCCGA
>CAUZIY010000009.1:0-35488 GCA_963579995.1 Phycisphaerae bacterium | reverse complement strand
TATGGAATCCATGGAACGGTGGAACCGCAGACCATCGGCAAAGAGGCATCACTGGGATGTATCCGCCTATATGCGGACGACATAGAACTGCTTTTTGCGATGTTAGTTGAGAGCAAGAGCACGGTGGTCATAAACCCCTGACCTATAGACTGCTTGAATCGCGGCTGGCATTTTCTGCCTTTGATTGCGGCAGGTGAAGGCCGCATTCTTGTTTGAGTCCGCGGAAGCGACCAGCCCGTTCGGATGATTCGATACCAGCAACTACGGGTTGTGTGGAATGAGTATCGCCAATCGATGCGTAGCCCTTGTGGACCATTGGGTGCTCGGGTAAATCGTGATATTGGATATATCTATTTATATCCTCTTTCGTCCAATGAAGAATGGGTTGGATTCTAAAGATCTGGTCTTGCAATACGATGGTCTGCAACTGTGCCCGATGTTCTGTTTGGTCGATTCGCAGTCCGGACAACCATGCCGATGCCCCCATTTCCGTGACGGCTCTTTGCATCGGTTCGATCTTGTGGATTTGATGATATATGTCGAGTCCTTCTTCTCCTTTTTCCCATTGGTGGCCATGGATTGCCTCAAATCGAGCGGCTGTGATAACCGGTTGATAAACATGTAGATTTAGTCTCAATCTTTTGTGCAGTTGTTCAATGTAGTGATATGTGTCGGCAAACAGATAGCCGGTGTCGATGAGGATGACCGGAATATTGGGTATGACTTGAGTAACCAGATGCAGGGTCACCACGGATTGTGCGCCGAAACTGGATGTCATGATGAGTTGATTGCCGAAGGTATGGGCAGCCCATTGCACAACCTTTGATGCATTGGCGCCATCCAGTTCCGCATTTGCAGATTTGATATCAACTATCGGCTTGCCAGCTGTCATGAAAAGTGCCGTCTGAGTAAGAGGTGTCGGGCTAGTATGATATGATCACCATGCAGTGGCAAATGGATGTTGCTCCTGCACTGTTCGGTTACATAGTTGGTTGGACGCTGTTTGGCGCCCCGTACCGTGTAGGGGACAATCCCCGCCTAATGGCGCAGGTGTTTATTGGGATCGGTTCAAATCAGGGTGATCGCCAGGCGTATCTCCAGCTTGCTCGTGATGTGCTTGGACGGCTTGCGTCGACTAAGTTGGTGGGCTGGAGCGATGTGTATGAGACCGATCCGGTTGGGCCGGTGCCGCAGCCTGAATTTCTTAATGCGGTGGCCGAACTTGCCACTACGTTGAGTCCGGTGCAGTTGTTGAATGAATTGGTTGAGATTGAGAGCCAGTCAGGGCGTGGTGGGCTCAAAACACGGATGAAGTGGGGCCCCCGGACACTTGATTTGGATATTTTACTGTATGACAACCTGGTGATCAGTGAGGATGATTTGGTGATTCCACATCCCCACATGCATGAGCGTTGGTTTGTCCTCAAGCCACTATCTGATTTGGCACCAGATGTTATTCACCCATTGTTGGGTAAAAAAGTTGGTGAACTACTGGTCAATGTCGAACAGAAAGTTTAAACGGATACCGTGAGGCAACCATCCCGGTGATGAGTGAGCGGCTGCAGATCAATGAGATATTCTTTTCGATCCAGGGTGAGTCTACTCGGGCAGGCTTGCCATGTGTTTTCGTTCGTTTGACGGGATGCCACTTGCGTTGCCATTATTGTGATACTGAGTATGCATTTTATGGGGGCAAGGCGAAGTCAATCGATGCTGTGCTCGCTAAGGTGGCGGAATTCAACTGTGATCTCGTCGAGGTGACGGGTGGTGAACCTCTCCTGCAGCCCAATGTCCACCTGCTGATGACACGGCTTTGTGATGTGGGTAAGACCGTACTGCTTGAAACCAGCGGTGCCAGCGATATTTCAGTTTGTGATCAGCGTGTGATCCGGATTGTTGATTTAAAGACACCAGGCAGTGGAGAGGGCCATCGAAATCTATGGTCAAACCTGGAACACTTGACAGAGCAGGATGAGGTCAAGTTGGTTATATGTGATCGCAACGACTACGATTGGGCAAGCAGCATTATCCGAAAACACAGGCTGGTTGAGCGTGTGGCGGCCGTATTGTTTAGCCCGGTGGCATCGGTGGATTCAGGCGCACACATCGCAGGTTCCCCCGGTTTAGCCATTGAAGAGTTGACGCAGTGGGTGTTGGAAGACAGATTGGCGGTACGAATTCAGACCCAACTGCACAAGTTGATTTGGGACCCCATGACACGGGGGGTCTAGGTGTGGTCGGTGGTTTTACGGTATCGCCTTTGTCATGATGGGTTGCGGTAATGAGGATTGCACTGTCTAAAACATTTGATCTACAGTCGGCTCACTGGTTGCCCACATTCCCCGAAGGCCATAAATGCCGACGGTTGCACGGCCACTCATTTATCATTGATGTGGTGGTTGAAGGGGAGGTGTCGGATGATAGGGGTTATCTCCTGGATTATGGTGATATCAAGGCCGCTATGGCACCGGTTCAGCAGGAGTTGGACCATCGTCTTCTTAATGATATTGACGGTCTGGAAAACCCGACCGCTGAAATCCTGGCTCGGTGGATTTTTGACAGGATGAAGCCGCAACTGCCCTTGCTGTCAGTGGTACGCGTTCATGAAACGTGCACGACAACTGCAGAGTATCGCGGGCATTCGTAGAAACCCTTGATCAATTATCATCAGGGTTAACACTGGCCTTGGTATTCCAGTAGCCATTGTCGGGTGTTCCGTCACCATCAAAATCGTCTAGTTTATCCCGGGTCATATGCTCGCCGTGACCGTCTGCAAATACAAATTCTCCCAACCCCTTGTTGCTGAATGACGGGATGGCCCGATTACCAATTCCGGATGATTTGGTCGAATAGTAGCTGCCTGACTTGCCACTACCACGTGATGATGGCAGGGGGGGATCAATGACATATTGGCCGTCTGTACCTTCGGCTGCACCGGCCGTATTCCCAACCACGACCGTCTGAGATGGTCGCTCAATAAGGGTGTCACGTAGCCGGAACTGGACAGATGGGCGGCTATTGCCCAAGTACTGGTAGTTATAACCGTAGCCACCATATAGAGCCCAGCCCTCCTCGGGTTCGGTTAGGGCAGTATCGCCATAGTTTCTTTCGGGATTTTTGGCAGCTGCTAGAGCCGGGACAGTTGTTGTCTGGTGCCACCACTTTTTGGCCAAAATCGACTCGTTTAGATCCAGATTGGGGTTGATGAAGACCTCTTCATTTTCGATATAGGGAAAAATATAGTCAGCCCAGCGTGGCTTATTACCGTGCGGTCTATTGCTTTTGGGGATGTCCGAACTCATCCATGGATACAAGCCTTTGTGGCGAAGCAGAAAGTTGGACATGGCGACTGAGCCTATTTGCCGCACGTTACTTAGACTTTGTGTTGCCACGGCAGCAGCCCTCGCATTGCCCAATGCCGGAAGTAGGATTCCGATCAGAAGGGCAATGATGCTGATCACAACCAGAAGTTCTAGAAGTGAAAAGCCATTGGTTTTCGCCCGAGATTTATCTGGATCACTATGTCCGTAGGACTCCCTAATCATTTTGATTCCATGCTACCTAAGGATTTATTCATCTTGATCGCCATTAAGCAGCGATTCACACAGCGGTTTTAAATGATATTGGGTCTCAATTTCATCGTCAAGCTGGTCTGGCGGTGATGGTGATGGTGATGGTGATGGTGGTTGGTGTGATTGGAGTGGGCCCAATATGAACAAGATGAATCGGTGTATTACATGGGGTTGGGCTTGGTCGGTCAGGCAACTCGGTCACCAAGCGTGAGGGAACCTGCCATTTTCGTTCAAGGAACATCGTGATATACATGCATGCCATGTTCGGTGATATAGGATCTAAATCCTGGATTTGCGCGTGAATACGACGCCCCTTTGGCTGCAGGTTGGTTTGTCGCTTTTTATATGCGGTGTGGTCATCTTCTTGATGTGGCGTATTCCGCGTCGTGGTGATGCCCTGTTCGATTGGGCTCCGTCGCTGGCATTGATCAGCACTTGGGCTGGACTGATTGCGTTGGGCGCATCTGCAGCATTATGGTTGCAGTCCTCGCCTGATCCATGGATTGCTTCGATCCTGTTCTTCCTGGATCCAGGTGCCATTGGTGCGGGGGTACTCGTACTTTGGATCTACCGGCGGTACGACTCGGTGGAACATACAGTGGGTCACCAGATCCTGCAGGCTAAAGTGGGTATCGCCCTTGGTTTGATTGCGGTGGCCATGGGATACTTATTCATCTTTACCTATAAACCACCGGGGACCGTGATCGGAGTTCTGCCTTAATGGCTCTTTTGCTGTGGGGTAAGGGGCGGGGAATTGTGGATAACAGAATAATCGATCAGTGGGTCTAATGGGGTGATTAAAGCTCTGTAGTGTTGTTTGGTTCTCTGTAACCGAGGTTGACACCCATTTTGCGTGCGGTTGCTTGCATGCGTTTTGCAGTAAGGGTGGCCGGTTCACGTTTGGCGGCTCGTCCTGTTTCCGGCTCATGGCGCGCATAGCAGCAGCGCAAGTGCCAGGTAAGGTGAGTTTCGTACGACTGATCTTGCCCGGCATCGAAACTTGTGACGGATTTGAAAAGAATATTGTTTCCCAGTTCAAGCAGCAGGGTGAGTTGGTTCATGTTTTCCGGTTCTTCATGAACATGTTGACGAGTGATCCGTAGGATAACCGCAAGGTTGGCGATGATGAGGTGATCGCGAATCTTATTAGCTTGTTGAAGCAGTTGATCGATTGCGTCCATGTCGGCTACTTTTGGCGTGTGCCGGCTTAGATTTTCGTAAAGGGCCGCAGCTTTAAACTTCAAATAGTTCATCCGTACAAACAGAGATTCCTGCTGACTAACCTCGATGCCGGGGCGGCAATACAGGGCACGAATAGGTGCGGGTAACGCATTTAATGCATCGGTGATTCCCTTGTGGGGGCACATGGAGAATGTTTCTGGTGATCCATGTCGCAGCAGAACAGTATCTGCATCATCACGTTCAAAGATCGGTGAATGAATATAATCGATGTGTAGGGATTGTAGCGCCGAAGCACGCCGCTGACGGATTGCTCGGTGTACAGTTGATTTGGTTCTTCTGAAATGGGCCGCAATCTTGTCTACTGCGACGCCCATGCGATGAGCACGTTCAATGATTTTCTTCTGTCGTGATGTTAGTGGTCCTGTGCGTTCGGAAAACACCTTGTTTTGCGGATGATTGCGGTCATGTCGTTCGATCAGCAGTCGAATGGTTTCAACAGACCGGTCGTATCGATTGGCTAAAAGGCGTGCTGTTTGAAATAGCGACAAGCCTGAGTCTGATGCGATCCGTCTGGCATGCTCAATCAACTGTGACCGAACCTGGTCATTGAGGTGCGAGAAGTGTGAAGCCTTGTCAATTCGTATTTGATGGTGTTCGATAAAATGGTTGATTGCATCGTGTGTAAAAACGATCTGCTTGCGGTCATCACCCTCGTTCTTTACCCATCTCCATCGCAAACCTATCTTACGCCATCGAAGGATGGATTTTGTACTTACGTTAAATCGCTTGGCTAGTTCCTGGGCAGTCTGTACGGGTTCTTCCTTGTTTCGCGGCAATGGGGCTGATCGGCTTAGAGAGTCGATAATCAATCGTAGATCGCCGAGTACGGCAGCGCCGACCAGTGTGGCATCATTAGATTCACTGTGATAACCGGTAATTGAGTAGTTAATGAAGTCGAACGGGTAATTCTGATCCTGATCAATTAAGTCGTGCAGATTTTCAGCACGCCGAACCTGCTCAATGCGTTTTTCCACTGGGGCCACAAGCAACTGACCTGTCAGTTCGGCAAGTGGTTGGCAGTTGAAATGTTGGGCGAGTCGGCGGCTCACAGGTGTAGATACTAATCGTCAGACTTTTCGTGGTGTCTGCGAACGGATGCGAAGGGGTACAGCTTCGTCAATCAAGCCTAGCTCCTCAGCATGGTCGGCGAATAATCTAATGGCCTGGATCTGTTTCGGCCCAATGTCGTAGCAAAGCAGTTGTCCCAGGTATCGGCGGGCCAGATCAGCCGGCCAGCCGTGCTCGGCGGCATAGGTCATTGCAATCTGGTTAATTTTATTCAGGTTCTGCTGCTTTGTTGTGGAGAGTAACGCAGGTAACTGCCCCAGATCACTGTCAGCATGCGACATCCAGGCGGCAAAGACAAAGGGTAACCGGGTTAACCCATGCCATGCTTCGCCCAGATCCAGTTGGAAGGCGAATTCGTCCGTGCTGGGCTGGCAGGTCACGACCTTGTCACCAATAAAGAGCACTGCCTCAGCCTGTGCAAACGCGGTGCTTTCCTCCTCGGATTGGCTGACACAACGTGTTATAATGTGTGGCCGAGTTCCGTATTGCTGTGAGAGGACGATCTGTAATAGGGCGACTGACGTGTGGCTATCAGCGTCAACATACACATGTTTGATCTGGTCAAATGGAATTCGGCTACAGAGCTTTACGGTGAGCGTTGGTCCGCAACACCCGATTCCGCCAACCGGTACCAGTTCGAGCGGTTCTTTGCTGGCGTAGAAATCAATTACGGGACACAGTGCGATATCGACAGATCGTGATTCGAGCTGGGCGAGCAAGTGACTGGGTACATGGTAGTCAACTGCTAGATTTGACGATCCACCTAGGTTTTCAAGGCCGGCGATCAGGGGCCTTGCGTTTAGAAAGCTGACACAACCAATACGTTGAACGGCTGTGGATGGTTTGACGGGCTGGGCAATATCAGGTTCCATAATTGGCATGGTGTGACATTATAGCGACAGTAAATCGGTTATCGCGGTAGCGGCTTTGACCCGGGGTCTTGACCAAACCGCCCGATAGTTGGATTATGCCTGTGGTGGTAAAGAACTCCGACATCCCGACGGCTCAGATTCTGGTTGTGGACGACGAAGTTGATCATGCCCAGGTGATGGGTGAGGCGCTGCGCCGTCTTGGGCATGTATGCACGATTGTCCATAGCCTCGCAGACGCCAGTGAGGAAATAGATCATGGCCGGTTCGACTTGATTGTGACTGATTTGGTCATGGAAGGCGAGGAAGATGGTTTGCGGGTTCTTGATAAAGCTCAGCAGACCCAGCCCGACGCCGAGACAATTCTTGTAACCGCCCACGGTGATGTTCCCACCGCCACGGCTGCATTACGTGGGGGTGCATACGATTTTATTGAAAAACCACTGGATCTCGAAGTATTTCGTAACTTGGCAACCCGCGCTATCCAGGCGGTCATGTTGCGGGCCCAAAATGATGCATTGCGTGGCCGGATCGACGAGAAATTTGGTTTTGAGGGGATCATTGGTAATGCGCCTCAGATCCGCCAATTGATTACAACAATGCGTCAGATCGCACCTAGTACGATTCCTGTTTTAGTGACCGGAGAATCAGGGACGGGTAAGGAATTGGTGGCACAGGCCATCCACAACAACTCTAAACGCGCTAAAAGGCAGTTCGTTCCTCTGAATTGTGCTGGCCTTTCCGAGTCGATTCTGGAGGATGAATTGTTTGGCCATGTCCGTGGTGCTTTTACAGGTGCAGATAAAGATCGTGAGGGAAGGTTTGAATTTGCAGATGGTGGAACACTGTTTCTTGACGAAGTGGGGGATATGCCACTGATCATGCAGGCAAAACTGCTTCGCGTGTTGGAAAGTGGTGAGGTGGTTCGACTCGGTGACAATGAATCACGGCACGTCAATGTACGCTTGATATCAGCAACAAACCACGATCTGGGTGAGCTTGTGGCACAGGGCAAGTTCCGCGAAGACCTGTTCTTTCGGATCAAAGGAGCGGAGTTGAAGCTTTCTCCACTCCGCGAGCGACGTGAGGATATTGCGATGTTGGCTGATCATTATGCCCGCCATTACGCCGTTCAAGTTGACAAACAAATACCGCAGATTTCCGAGCAGGTCCTGCAGGTGTTAACGCAGTTTGATTGGCCAGGCAATGTGCGGCAGTTGATGTATGTGATCCAGACTATGGTCGTTGTTGCCGAAGGGGACAAGCTTGAACCCCGGCACCTGCCTCCGGAAGTGCGCGAAGGCAAGGGGGAACTTACTGATACCGGTCTTGAGGCGACGACCGGAATGAGCTTGGAGCAGATAGAAAAACAGGCGATTCGAAATGCTCTACGCGTCCATGCTGGCAATCGGGAGCAGGCAGCCAAAAGCCTGGGGATCGGTGAACGTACACTCTATCGCAAGCTCAAAGAATACGGCGTGAAGTAGCACACCGGATGACGCATAAACCCAGACTGCGTATCGGGCACGGATTTGATCTGCATCGGCTTGAATCGGGGCACGGATTTATTGTTGGTGGAATTGAGCTTGCACATGATCGGGGCTGTGTGGCCCACTCTGATGGTGACGTGCTCTTCCATGCGGTGGCGGACGCGATTTTCGGTGCGTTGGGCTTGGATGATCTTGGGAGCATATTTCCCGATAGTGATCCACAGTGGCGGGATGCTGAATCAGGGCAGTTTGTCAAGGAGGCGATACAGCGGGCAGCACAGGGTGGTTATGCGATTGGTAATCTTGATGCCACCATTGTCTTGCAACGTCCCAAGGTCTCACCCTATAAAGAACAGATCTGCCGGAATCTAGCATCGGTGTTAGGTTGTGATCGCAGCCAGGTCAATGTCAAGGGTAAAACTCACGAGCTGGTAGATGCGATTGGGCAAGGTGACGCAATCGGTTGTCACGTGGTTGTATTACTTGAGGAACAAACCATTGTCTAAGTTAACACGTAAAGTTGCCATGTGTCTGATGGCTCACCCTGACGACTGTGAAATCCTTGCCGGTGGAACATTGGCACTGTTATCTAAAAAGGGATGGAAGACGCACGTTGTCACGATGACGCCCGGTGATTGTGGGTCGGTTGATTTAGGGCCGCAGGAGATTGCCACAATTCGACGCAAGGAAGGTGCTGCAGGAGCCAAGATTTTGGGGGCTCAATATCACTGTTTGGAGAGCAGGGATTTATATGTGACATATGATGAGTCGACGCTTCGCCGAGCCTTGAGTTTGACACGCCAGATTGCACCTACACTGGTGATTACTCACAGTCTGGTTGATTACATGATTGATCATGAACAGGCGGCGATGATCGCCCGTGCCGTTACATTCGGATATGCCATCCCCAACGCATGTCCCGGTCCAATTGCACGCGGTTCAAGAATCCCTTACCTCTACTATGCGGATCCGATCGAAGGTATGGATGTGTATGGTGATCCGGTTGTTCCAACGACCTATGTGGATATTACTAGATCGATGGCTACGAAAAGACGTGCTCTCAAAGCCCATGCATCACAACGCCGCTGGCTCATGAAACACCATGGCATGGATCAATACGTTCAGTCTATGCAGGAGTGGTCAGCCATGCGTGGTGAGACCGTTGGGGTTAAATATGCGGAGGGTTTTCGGCAACATCGAGGCCACCCATACCCATGTGATTGCATCTTGGGGAAACAGCTAGGCAAGTTTATTACGCTTGGCGATAAGTGAAAGGACATTGATATGGCGATCGATTTTCTGTCTACGCTTGAAGGTTCGTACGCTGGGTCTTACTACCCCAAGGGGTGGGACTATCGCAAGATCAAGCGAATCACGGGCTTTGGGCCCAAGCAGTTCATTGAACGCCAGCCCCATTGGCATAAGAACTTTGAGCCGGTGATTTGTGACGACACTTCGGGTGGGGTAGAGACCATGGATGCCATGATGGGTTATGAGATATTTGACGTGGTGCGTGCATCGGCCCAACGCCGTAAGCCGCTGGCTCTCATTTTACCCGTGGGTCCAATGGGCATGTACAAATGGGCCATCTATTTCAGTTGCAAGCACAATGTGTCATGGAAACATGTGCACGGGTTCAACATGGATGAATGGTCTGATGAGAAAGGGAACTCGTCACCACCAAATGCTCCGGGTAGTTTCCAGGGAGCAATGGAGAAGGCGCTTTATGGTCCGTTGGGTAAGCTGACGGTGTCCAAGTCGCATCGCAATTTTGCCACACGGCATAGCCTTCCAAAATACCCAGCCAAGATTGCTGCCATCAAGAAGCGAGGTGGCAAACTGGTGGTTGTGTACGGTATCGGCCGGGCATGTCATATTGCTTTTTGGGAGCCACATTTTGCGAGCGAATACAAGTCCACGCGGGCCTGGCGCAGCGACCCGTATCGATTGGGGGCAAATCTGCATCCGCTTACAATTGAGCAGAACTCACTTCATTCGTTTGCCAGTCGATTAACACTAATTCCCTTGCGTGCTAACACCATAGGACCAGGCCTATTCACCAAGGCGGATTATTGCATTGGCGGAGCAGATGGCTGTAAAGTCAACTTCAACTGGCAGGGTCAGTCCGTTTGGATGACACTTCGCTATGGTCCGGATCCCTGGGTGCCTAGTTCTTTTATGCCGACAATGGCGGGCAGGATTTTCGTCATCCGGGCGTTGGCGGGCCCACTGGTGGCAGAGGCTAACTAACGGATAGATCCGAAGATTTCAGTTGGTGAGTGTTTCCCACCTGCTGCAGGGCCCAAACCGGGAGAGTGTTTTTAAAACTAAGCCTCTCTGTCGGCTTGATCATCCGGTTGCATTGTCTGGGTTGTTCGTCCGGTATTTCTCACCGGTCGACAGTTCCCAGCCCGGGTGATCGCGGGGGATCTGTAGATCGCGATATTCACTACGGCAACGATAGCAGACCAGGCAGCGACCAGAAAAGACATAGATGATTGCATCGATCAGAGTGACAAGCCCAAGGACAAGGAACCCCCAAAGAACCTGGCGGGTGGCGAACATGACCATCGCAATGACCGCTGCCAGCAACACAATGATAAAACCAATGGCCTGTGGAAAATCCTTACGGACGAATAGTTCTCCGCAACCGCACACGGGACAGCGTTTGAGGTGTTTGTGATCATCAATTGCTTGATCCCAATCCAGATGAATGCCTTTGCTGTCACTTGGGCTGACGACTGAACTTTTAATTACATCTGGAGGCCGGTCCAAGTCCACCTGAGCTGTAAACAGCCGATGGCGTTGCAGGTTGCGCACATCAATTTGCACCGGAATATCCTATCGCAAATGGTTGTGGATACCGGTCCCTGGTGGTGGGAATTGTGGCGGTATTGGATGTCTTGAAGATGGCATGCTGGCATCATGGGAAGTTTTCACGGTCACTTCTCCTGCTGGTCCGGTGCAGCGGAATTTATCTGCGGCTTGCCGGGCTCAATCTCCCGTAGATATTGCCAACTGTACAGTCCTGTATCATGGCCATCAGAAAAAAAGATGCGAATCGCGTAGTTACCTACCGGTTCGGCACCGGTGGCTGTAAGTGGCTGGCCATCACCCACTGCGGAATTGGGTAGCACGGTTAAAGGATTGCGTTCCATCTCTTCTCGCATTTGGCGTGTATCAGCTGAAGGGGACATCTTGCGAAGGTAGTGGATAGGATAGAAAGTGATCCGTCCGTCATCCCAGTGAACAGTCAATCCCTTCTGCTTGTCCAAATCAAGGTGTTTGGGGTAGGGTGTTTTGCCCATATTGTCCCATCATAGGCTTGCGCGAACTGCTTGCCAGATCAGGTGGGACTGATACATTGGGCTCATTCATGACGGAAATGGATCGTCCAGCCAGTGACCGTGTTGAGCGACAACAAAAAATCGCAGCAAGTGTCGGGGTTACTTGTGCTCGCCGTCATATCTTTCTGTGTTGCGATCAGAGCAAACCCAATTGCTGTGATAAACTACGCAGTGTATTTGCCTGGGAGCACCTTAAGAAGCGGCTCAAAGAGTTAGGCTTAAGTGAGCGGGGCGGCGTGCTGCGGACAAAGGCCAATTGCCTACGCGTCTGTGAGGGCGGCCCGATTGCTGTCGTCTATCCCGAGGGCGCCTGGTATGGCCACTGTGATCCACCCGTGCTGGATCGAATCATTGACGAGCACCTGGTTAAGGGCGAAGTGGTTATCGATCACCTTATTGAACAGCAGCCGTTGGATGGATAGCAATAGCTATGGGTGTCCTACCACGTGCTGGGGCCCGTTGGGTCTGTTCGGTCATGGGCCCTACGGCTTTTCTTCCAACATTTGACTCGACTGTTGCGCCCGTTTATCACTGGCGATGATTCAACATTATACAGGCGACGGTAGGGTTTCTTCGTGAGGCCGAATGTACCGGTTCGACTCTATGAAAAAGCCAACAAAGAAGAGTTTTGGGGTTAGCTGAAAACTGAACACTTTGCCGGTCATTCCCGTGGTTCGCAAGGCTATTACTGTGGAAAAAAAAAGCCAAAACCTTTTGGTTAGGGACAATCGGCATATATAATGGTTGTGCTGTGAAAGGATTGTTTCTAACCATCAGGGTAGGGCCCTCTGGGAAATCCCAGATAATTGGACCAGCAACTTTATGTATGAGAGGAGGAGACTAACTCATGAAAAGGAAGCAGTCTTTTTTCTGCACGATACTGGCCATTCTCAGCGGTTCAACTATATGGGCCGGCCCGCCGGTTCCGTTCTTGGATGACAACGAACCGGGAATCAATCACCTGTTCTCTGGGGACCCAAATACCACAGAGGAAGGTTGCGTCCAGAATGGACCTCGCGCTGGTTCCGGGGGTGAAGCCGGCAAAATGCACAACGAGTTGCTGGAGTGCGACAACTGGGATTTCTCGCCCAGCGAGTGGGGTTATGCCGCGTTCCTTCAAGGCGCCTTTGTTCTAGGTGAATCACCTTATTCCGATGACGGTGGCTGGGAATGTTCGGGTAATCAAGGACCAGGCAAAGTCAATCCTTGCATCAACTCGACAGTCCGTGGCCGGGCGACGTTCAAGAACACGCCGCCTCCTGGTTCTGGAACTGCAGGAGCTCAGCCTATGGACGAGGCCAAGGACTGGGTGTTCTCGTTTGATTTCAGAATAGAAATTCCAGCGGGTGATACTTTTGGCAACGACAAGTTCTTTGAAATTAGTTCTAACCGCGATGTGTTAAAGGTGAGAGGCGCCAATAACATAGGACCGGGGCTATATAGTTCTTTCCTTCCTGATGGAACGCCCGATCGATACGTCCTCGTTCACGGTACCGGCGTCGAACTTGAGGAGACCCTTACACTAATCGATGTGCCGCTTACCGAGGGTAAAATGACTGTTCATTACAAAGCCTCGAACCAGCGGTTGGACCTGTGGCACAATGACACGCTTCTGGTTGCAGACTTCCAATCTATAGTTGCCAATTACTTAGCCAGAGCATTCCAGCTGGGCGGTGGCGGTGGCTCATTCGAAAATGCACTCTACGACAACGCCATCCTCGGCGTGGTTGCTGAATCGAGTGACCCGATGCCTGGCGACGCCAACGGGGACGGCGTGGTAGATGTGGCTGATCTGGGAATTCTTGGCGCTAACTTCGGCATGACGGACATCGCATTTTCCGACGGTGATTTCAACGGCGACAATTTCGTAGATGTCGCTGATTTGGGGATTCTGGGCGCTAATTGGACTACAACGCAAGGGTTGTCGTTATCGTCGGCGTTGAAATCCGCCGGCCTGAGTACACTTGTGCCTGAACCAGCGACAGTAGGATTTTTAGCCTTTGGGTTGGTCTATTTAGGGCGCCGCCGTCGAAAGTAAAATACCGGTTTGCCAAAGAGTCCTCCTCAGCACGACGATGATGGCCTATGCTGTGGGCGACGGATCCGTAGTGGTTTGCGTAGGTTGTGCGGACCATCTCGTCTACTGTGGGATAAGTTGGAGAAAAATATACTCTAAACACCAATATATCCGTCACTTAAAATAAAAAGACTGAGCGATTCTACGAGCAACTTTAGCCAAGGTTGTGGTTGGTTTATCTTTAATCCTTGCAATTTGCTGTAGGTCGTGGTTACAATTTAGTCACATTTTTTACGAAACATGGCTGAAATGATTCTGTGTTGCGGTTGAGGAAGAAGCTATCTTGAAACCTGCACTTCGTATTAACTTGGGAGATTGTCATGTCAGTTCGAAGCAGTTCGAAAGTCTTGGTTCTTGTGTGGATGTCAGTGTCTGCTTTGGCAATTACTGCCCCGGCATTAGCTGAAATTTATTCATTTCAGCAGGGGACCAACGGATATGATCGTGCGCAAGATACGGAGATCCGCTGGGCTTTCACCACGAAGTTCGGCGAGACAGCCGAGTGGGCTCGGGGCAATTCGGGTGACGCAAGTGCCTACGAATTGTATTCGACCAACGGAGGGCGTCAGTCGGTCCTCGAAGTAGGTCACTTTTTCCACCGGGTCCACGGGAGTATCGGTGGCGGTCGATCTACACTAGAGGCTGGCCCCACCTACCGTTATTCGCGATTCTTCATTCGTTTCCGGGATGTGTTTGGCACGGGTCCGGGGCAAGTGCCAACGGATATCGCGATTAAAAGGGCCACTCTGAAGATGTATAACACCGAAGACAACGGCACGAAAGTCGCCACTGGTGGTGCGTACTTCGGTGACACCATCACCGTGGTGGGCCCTGGTGATGTGGAAACTAGAGAGCCGAACCTCGTTGCTCAGCCCAAGCTGAATGCGGGGACGATCGCGATCTATCCGGCGCTGACCAAAATCAGTTATGGATTCGACGATGGTGTCGCGACGAAGGGCAGGGTCACAGCTGATTTCAAGAGACGGGGAAAGGAAATGTGGGCGCAAACATGTTCGTCGGCTCGATCACCCAATGACCCGATTGGGATTGCCTTTGATTGCGGCCCCTCCGATGTGGGCGACCCGGATATCGCGGACGGACGCGAAGCCGAAATCGATTCTAACCATCCGGGCTTTGTCGAGGTCTTTCAAGATGCCACCTCAGGGTTCAAAGAGTTTGATGTCACGGGCTTGATTGACTTCATCACGGGTAACGGTGTGTATGTGGCAGCGTACAGCCCACCCAGTGAGTTGCCGACTCTGGATATCAACTATGGCAATGCCTATCGCTCCAGCGAGTGGGGGGATACCTACGACAAGGACGCCAACTTGCTCACCGCCGGTTCCCCAGAAGATGTCGCGACGCGGCCAATGCTCGTGATCACACTCGTACCCGAGCCTGCTACGGCGGCTCTTATAGTCTTCGGTAGCATGCTGATGTTGCGACGACGGCGATAACGTAGCAGATGCGGGTTGCTCTGGGCACAAAGCCTTGAACCAATGGTCTGACGTCTGAGTTTGGGTATTTTGTCAATGTTCAGATATGGGTGGTGCTACTAGATATATCAGCACTTACGGTTTTTCTTCCAACATTTGACTCAACTGTTGTGCGCGTTTTTCAATGGCAGAAGGGTCAAGATCCTCCAGCAGATCAAGATCGAAGTGCCATTGCTGTCGCACGGCTAGCCCGGGTATGGCTTCGGCAACCAGATCAGGGCCGGGAAACTCCCACCACGGCGCTTTAGCCTCTTGTTTTGTCCACATCGGTTTGTGGTCGTCCAACTCCAGGCGGACGCTGTATACACCGTAGAAGCGGTGGGAAATGGTAAGTGGCGTCCGGCCGACTTCCTCGTCGTTCAGATACACCAAAGCGCCCTGAGGATTCGATGTAATGGAAATCGTACGTTCCACACATCCAGCGAATCCTAGGGTGACGGCAATGAGCAGCCAGGCGGTTTGATGGATTGGTATTGCCACGATGGCCATTGTAACGCCGCAGTGGCATCGTGTTTATCGTGGTGTGCCAGTAGAATGGGCGTTGATGGCAGATAAACTCACCCATCTTGATGATCAGGGCCATGTCCGAATGGTTGACGTTGGGGCTAAGCCGCCCGTACGCCGCACAGCAATTGCCCATGGTGATTTTGTGGCAGCTCGTACCACCATTGACCGGATCTTTTCGGGTGATCTACCAAAAGGCGAGGCTTTGGCAACGGCACGTATTGCGGCAATAGCAGCAGCCAAGAGGACGGATGAGTGGATTCCCCTGTGCCATACACTTGGATTGGACCACCTTGATATCCAGTTTGATCGTGTGGCGGAGGATCGTGTGCGTGTGATTGGCCAGGCGTCAGTCACGGCACGGACCGGGGTCGAAATGGAAGCTCTGGTGGCGGTGACGGCAGCTTGCCTGACGCTTTACGATATGACCAAGGCAATTGATCGAGGGCTGCGGATCGAGAATATCCAGTTGGTTGACAAGCGCAAGGGGTCATGAATGGAAAGTTCGGCTAACGGGGAGATTTTTCGACTGTTTACCGTAAGGGTAGAAATATTCAACTGTTCAATTCAATATGATGAAAGGCTCAGGTGTTCATTTGGAGCATATTAGGCCCTGCGTGGATTTTATATTTCAAATGACGTCGCAGAGCTGATCACCCCTCTTCACGGACATCCAACTCGCTTAGTGCGGATTCAATCGTATCCGATTCAAATCCACGCCTGGCCAATGTCTCCCACAACTTTTTCCGGACATGTTGGGGGTTCGTGATTTTCATTCTGCCTAATCGGCCTTGGGCAAGCGCCCTCGCTTGTTGCACTTGATCAATATTTGTCTTGGCTGTGTCGACCAGATGATCAACTAATGTTGGATCGATGCCGCGTCCGATCAGCTTGGCCTTCAGTAAATGAGGTCCTGTGGGTTTTCGGGACTGGAGTTGGTTCATGACATCTATACCCAATGACTTGTCATCGAGAAATGCCAGATCCTGGAGCCGGGCGATGACCTGGTGAATTACACGCTGGCCAAATCGTTTGCCACCGAGTTTGGTAGACAACTCTCGGCAGCTCAAGGCGCGTCGTTTGAGCATTGCCATGGCTGTTTGCATGGCTTGATCATACGATTCTTCTTGCTGGCTCATAGTGACATGATAAACTGTTAGTACATCGCTAGGGGTGTCGGTACTCAACGTATTGGCTGAGATGAAACCCTTAGAACCTGATCCGTAAAGGGTCTAAAGTCAGTGGGCCAAGCTGCGTAGGGAATGCGAAACTTCTCACGCGATCCAACCTTGGTTTTTCCCGAGTCCCACCTTTGGGCGGCTTGGTAGATGTTTTTTTTCGTCAAGCCTATACACGGAGGTTGTCCATGATAAAACCAAATACGAACACTCCCAGATACGAACTTCCACCACTCGGTGGCAACCCAAGTCAACATAAAGCCTGTACAACCCCCGGGAGCTTTGCCCAACCCGGTCAGATTGCCGCTGGATCCAAGGGGCGTTGGTCCTTCAGCTCGCCTGATACACCTGGCATGCCCCTGCCAAGTGATAAGACTGCATGGGATTTTATGCCGGCTGGCTTTGATCAGCAGGGAGACCGTTGTGCATCTCCACAACCGGTCACACAGCTTGAACATGCTCGTTTGGGTTCGGTCACGGCTGAGATGGTAAGGGTTGCCCAGCGCGAGACGCATTTAACGCCCGAGCAAGTCCGTGACGAGGTGGCAGCTGGAAGAATGATTATTCCGGCCAACAAGGTGCATCTGTCCTTTCAACTGGATCCGATGTGTATTGGTCGAGCATCAAAGACCAAAGTGAATGCCAATATGGGCGCTTCACCCGTATCTTCAGGCACAGCTGAGGAGGTTGAAAAGTTGCGGTGGGCTGAGCGGTGGGGTGCTGATACCGTGATGGATCTTTCAACTGGTGGTGACCTGGATGAATGCCGCAGAGCGATTATCAAGAACAGCACCGTTCCGATCGGAACGGTGCCAATCTACTCGATGATCATCGGACGCAAGATCGAGGACCTCGATCACCAGGACATTCTGAATATGGTCGAGCATCAGGCCAAGCAGGGTGTGGATTATTTCACGATTCATGCCGGGGTGCGCCAAGGCCATCTTAAGTACGTCAAGAACCGCCTGATCGGCATCGTGAGTCGTGGTGGCAGCCTCCTGGCAAAATGGATGATCCACCATCACCAAGAGAACCCGATGTACGAATTATGGGATGATATTTGCGACATCATGCGTCAGTACGATGTTTCGTTCAGCATTGGTGACGGGTTGCGCCCGGGGGGGTTGGCGGATGCTACGGATGCTGCACAACTGGCGGAATTGGAAACGCTGGGTGAACTGACTGAGCGAGCTTGGCAAAAGGGCGTACAGGTCATGATTGAAGGCCCAGGTCATGTTCCATTCGATCAGATCGAATACAACATGAAGCTGGAGCGTCAACTCTGTCACGGCGCGCCGTTTTATGTTCTTGGACCGCTGGTGACAGATATATTTCCTGGTTACGACCATATCACAAGTTGCATCGGCGCTACGGCTGCTGCTTATCATGGCGCCAGTATGCTTTGTTATGTGACGCCTAAAGAGCATCTTGGTTTGCCCAAGAAGGATGATGTGAAACAGGGCTGTATCGCTTACAAGATTGCCGCCCATGCGGCAGATGTGGCGTTGGGTATTCCTGGTACGCGTGATCGTGATGACGAGTTGACCAAGGCCAGGGCTGCTCTCAATTGGGAAAAACATTTTGATCTTAGTTTTGATCCCGATACTGCTAGAGCCTACCACGATGAAGACTTGGATGTAGATACGGATTTCTGCGCGATGTGTGGCCATGATTGGTGTTCTGTGCGTATCAGCAAGCAGATCATGGAATTTATTTCCGGCAAGGATGAGACCTATGCGTGGGATCAACCCAAGGTGACGGCGGCATTGACAGTTGAGCAACAGGAAATTCTTAAAAAGCGCGGTGTTTTAAGTGCCCAGGAAGTACACCAGTTGGCGTCGAAGACTAGGACATCAATGGTGGGCGTCGAAGGCCAGAAGGCCAGTTGCCACAGCGAAAATGTTGATGCCGAACATGCCAAAAAAATTCAGGATAAAATAATTGTCAAGCCGGTGTAGGGAGATCTTCATAGCCATCCAAAAACATCCTCGAATAGACAAAATACGTCAGCTGTTTGTTGATGATTCGATCATTGCCGAGTCGCGGGGAACACACCGGACGTTGCATCAACTTACAAAGGACTCTGATAATCCGATTGTTCACTGTGACCGGCCGTGGGAGGGCAACGACATTCGCGCGTACGGTTCGATCTGGCGCGAGCCAGGTGATGGCCAACTGCGGATGTGGTATCTGGCACGGCCGCGTGACCTCGATGACCGGCGGTTCTTTACCTCGGTGTGCTATGCCACCTCAACGGATGGGCTTCACTGGACCAAACCTGATCTGCACCTTTGTGACTTTTGGGGCAACACGGCCAATAATGTTTGCTTCCAGCCGCACTGGAAGTCCAACAAGGCAACCGGTCGATTTGACACCGTTTCAATCCTTCATGACCCCAGTGAACCACGACCGCTGCGTCGTTACAAGATGATGACCTATCAGTACGCCGTTCCTGACAAGTGGAACCCGAAAGCGGCATTTCCCAGCGGGAATTACGTCGCATTTTCGCCTGATGGATTCCATTGGCAAGAACAGTCCAAGCCAGTGTTTCGGCTGGATCGTGGTATTGGCGACTGCATGACCCTTATGCATGATACGCCGCGAAAGCGTTACACCGCCTTTGTAAAGATTCTTAGTTCGGAATATGGGCTTTATCCTGAGCTACGCGAAAAAGTGGGCGACACGATCCAAATCTGGGATGGCAAGAAATGGATTGTTTGCAGCGGTGAGAATCCGGTGCGCAGATTGCGTGGCATTTCATTCAGCGATGATTTTGTGCATTGGACCACACCGAAGTTCATCTTGCCAACTGATAAAGACGATCCACCGGACATCCAAATGTACAACAACACCGGTTTCCTCTACGGCAACCTTTATCTCGGCATGGCTTATGTCTATCACGTCGACACCACGGGTGGGATCGATATGCAACTCATCTGGAGTCGAGATGGCGAGGAATGGCAACGAGCATTTGATCGTACGCCCATCTTGCCGAACGGAGTTGATGAGCGTGACTGGGATATGGGTTGTCATGCCATGTTTACCAACCCGCCGATCCAAATGGGCGACGAGCTATGGTTCTACTACGGCTCACAATGGAAACGACATGGTGGTGGTCAGGTCAAGCGTCATAGCCCACTTTTTACGGGTAGTGGTACTGCTTTTGGTCGTGCCAAGCTTCGACTTGATGGTTTTGTTTCACTCGATGCAGGTAGTCGGACTGCCCGAGCCACAACGGTACTGCTTCGTCTTGCTGCTTCAGCTTTGGTGGTGAACGCCAATGCGGCTGGCGGTGAGATCCGTGCCCAGATTGTGCGCCGAGGTCGCCCACTGACTGGTTTTGATTTCAAGTCATGTGAGCCACTGACCGTGGACCGGACTCGGCACGTCTTTCGTTTTAAGGGTGGCAAGATCCCCTTTGGGGCCGGCGGCTCGCCGATTCGAATTGAGTTTTCACTCAAGAATGCGCAATTGTATTCGTTCTGGACTGAATCATTTGCGCCGTCGAATCTATAAGTTTCACTTTCAATCAACACCACCAATTGAAACGTGCTTGGTCTCTAGATAGGGTTCAATGCCTTCGGTACCCAGTTCGCGGCCAAGCCCACTTTCTTTGCAGCCACCAAATGGGCTGGTACTGACGGCGGGAACGGCGTCGTTGAGACCAATCGTGCCGGCATCTAGCTCTTCTGACAGACGCAGGGCTCTGGCTAGGTCATTCGTGTAAACGTATGCGGCCAGTCCATATTCCGTCGCATTGGCATGCGTGATGCCGTCAGCCTCGTCATCAAATGGACAAATCGGAGCAATGGGGGCGAATGTTTCACAGTTCATGCATTTAGCTGTGGGGGGGACGTCAGCAAGTACTGTGGGTGCCAAGAAGTTGCCAGGACCTTCAATTCTATGGCCACCGTACAGCACTTTGGCGCCACAAGCCCGGGCATCTGTGATTTTCTCGAGTGCCAATTCGATGGCCTGATCATCGATTAGCGGACCAATTTCCACATCCGGTTCAAAGCCATTGCCGACCTTGAGCGATTTGGCAGCCGAGAGAAACTTGGTGAGGAACTGGTCGTAGATGTTGCGTTGTACATAAATGCGATTGGCAGCGACGCATGATTGGCCTGTATTGCGGAATTTGGCGATGATGGCACCTGCAACTGCTCGGTCGAGGTCGGCATCCCCAAACACGAGCATGGGCGCATTACCTCCAAGTTCCATGGAGATGGCAGTCACTGTTCTGGCAGATTGTTCAATCAGACTTTTGCCGACCTCGGTTGAACCGGTGAAAGAAACTTTCCGGCATAAGGGGTTTTCCATGAATTCTGCGCCAATGTCCTGTGCGGATCCTGCAATGAGTTGAAAAACACCACGTGGTATCCCGGCTGCTTCAATGCACTCGGCGAGCAATACGCTACTGAGCGGCGTGGCGCTGGCTGGCTTAAGCAGGACTGTGCAGCCGGCTGCAAGGGCTGGCGCTACCTTTCTTGTGGCAAGGACAACGGGGAAATTCCACGGTGCAATAGCACCTACGACACCAACAGGTGATTTGAGGATTAAGTGCCTTTTGCCTTCAGCCTGGTGCGGGACCATGCGACCGTAGATCCGTCTTGCTTCTCCAGCAAACCAGTGGTAGTGGTCGATCATCATGTCGACTTCGCCGCAGCTTTGGGGCAGGGGTTTACCATTCTCCAGTGTGATGGTTTGGGCGATTTCATCGGCACGCAGTGCCAACTGGTTTGCAATGGCATTAAGATAATCGCCGCGCTGCTTGCCCGTGACTTTTCGCCACGATGTGAATGCCTTTTGCGCATGGTCGATTGCTGTAGCCACATCTTTACGATTCATCTTTGCTACACGAGCAAAGACCTGCCCCGTGGCGGGGTTGGTAACCTCGATATGTTCATCAAAGTCAATCCATTGGCCATTTAGGTACAGGGGATAGGTTTTTATATCTATTATTGACGTTGGCATGAGAGCCTCCCTATTCGATGGCAAACCGTCTTGGTTATCTTAATCGAACAAGTGTTTGCAGCCAGCGAAATGGCCTGGCAGGTGGATGGGGGACGGTTGTCGGCTGTGGTGCAAGGGCATCGGTTCATCCCAGGCTTGATCGGTCATCTTGAACCAAGCTCCGATCATAATTGTGTTCCACTCAAAAATCAGCATCACGCCGATGTTTTGGCTGGTCATTGTGGTTTTGATTGATCAATAGCTGGTTGGTCAGACTTTGCCAATGACCAGGCAGACATTGTGACCGCCAAAGCCAAAGGAGTTGGACATGGCAACGTTGATATCGACCTGGCGTGCTGTATTAGCGACATAGTCCAAGTCGCACTCATCGCTTGCGTTTTCAAGATTGATGGTAGGCGGTGCCGTTGTGCTCTCAATTGCCTTGACGGCAATGATTGCTTCAATTCCACCGGAGGCGCCAAGGAGGTGTCCGGTCATGCTCTTGGTGGAACTGGTTGGGATCTTATAGGCTTGGTCGCCGAACAGGTGTTTGAGGGCTCGGGTTTCTGCCAAATCACCCAGTGGGGTTGAAGTGCCATGGGCATTGATGTAATCAACATCGGTCTGATTGACGCCAGAATCCTTCATGGCGACCTTCATCGCGAAGGCCGCACCTGTTCCAGCTTCGTCAGGTGCGGTGATATGGGATCCGTCTGCAGATTGAGCATAACCCAATAGTTCAGCATGAATCTTGGCCCCCCTCTTTACGGCATGTTCATATTCTTCTAGGAGGATGATCCCTGCCCCTTCAGACAAGATGAAACCGTCGCGATCGGTATCGAATGGTCGTGATGCGGCAGTTGGCTCGTCATTACGTTTTGACAATGCCTTCAATGCAACGAAGCATGCCAGGCCCAGGGGCGTCAGCGCTGCTTCGGAACCACCAGTGACCATAATGTCTGCCACATCGCGGCGGATGGCTTCTGCAGCATCGCCGATTGCGTGTCCAGCACTGGCGCATGCAGTGGTGATTGCCGCATTGGGGCCCTTGAGTCCGTAGTAAATGGAAACGTTGCTCGAGCCGGCATTACACATCAGTTTGGGAACCATGAACGGACTTACACGCCCAGGCCCCTTTTCCAGGAGTTTCTGATGGCCTTCTGCGAACTCCTCGATACCACCTACACCTGAGCCAATGATTGAGCCACATCGCCATGGATCCTCTTTATGAAAATCGATACCACCGTCATTGACGGCATCAATAGCAGCACTAAGAGCGAATTGGGCGAAGCGGTCGAGCCGTTTGATGTCTCGACGGTCTAGATGAGGGCCGCCTTGCCAATCGCATACCTCGCCGCCAAATTTTGTTGTGTATTGGCTTGTATCAAATCGAGTGATTGGGGAGATACCACTTGTGCCGTTAACAAGTTTCTGCCACACCCCGTTAACATCACAACCTAGACTGGTAACCCAGCCAAGACCAGTAATGACAACACGCCGACTATTCATAGGATCGATCTCAAGAGCAAAGGGCCCGAACTTGCCTAACACAGCACTGGCGTCCAAGGCCCATCGGGATACGCATTGGGAAGGCGAGAGTCTTTTATCAGCCCGTGCTGGACTCTAGGTGGGAACGGATAAAGTCAATCGCATTACCGACAGTCTGGATCTTCTCGGCGTCTTCGTCAGGAATAGACGTTTCGAATTCGTCTTCAAATTCCATGGCGAGTTCGACCGTGTCGAGACTGTCTGCGTTTAGATCATTCACGAAATTAGTCTCGCGGCTGATCTCGCCTTTATCGACACCCATCTGTTCAGCGACGATCGCAATCACCTTTTCTTCGATTTCGGATTCTTCCATTGCGTTGATTCTCCTGATGTTGGGTCCATCAAAGAACCCGAAAAATACCAGCTCGACTGGTGGAAAATATAGCCATCCTGATTCTGTGTGCCAAGTGGCTCCCGTAAGCGACTGATTACGCCATTGTCATACCGCCGTCAACTACCAGAACCTGCCCGGTGGTAAATCCTGCTGTATCACTAGCCAGGTAGGCTACGGCAGCGGCAATTTCCATTGCCTGACCAAAACGACGCAGGGGGGTCGCCTGGATTGCCGCATCCTTGACACGCTGGGGCAGTGCGGTGGTCATATCGGTCTCAATAAACCCTGGTGCCACCACGTTGGCGGTGATATTCTTGCCCGCCATTTCCTTGGCCAGCGATTTGGTCAAGCCTGTAACGGCCGCTTTTGAAGCCGCGTAGTTGGCTTGGCCGGGGTTGCCCACAACAGCGCTTACAGAGCTTATATTGATGATACGACCCCACTTGCCCCGCATCATGGGCTTTAAGGCTGCCCGGCAACTGATAAAAACGGATCTGAGATTCACAGCAATGACCTCATCAAATTCCTCATCACTCATCCGCACCAGCAGATTATCTCGGGTAATACCAGCGTTATTGACCAGAATATCCAGTCGCTTGTGGTCGGCGTATACCGACTCGATCGCGGCTGCCATGGCCTGGTGATCAGAAACGTCACAGGGCATGGTCGTTGCTACGCCGCCGGAAGCATGGATTTGATCCCGGACGGCGTCAAGAGCCTCGACGTTACGTGCCATGAGGACCACATGTCGTCCTTGTTCGGCCAGTGCCTTGGCAATTTCGGCACCAATCCCACGTGAAGCACCGGTGACGACCGCAACTCGTATTGGAGTATCTGCCATGGGTTACAACTACTTTATCATTGCGGCTGTGTTTGGTGCGTGAGTTGCATCAGCCGGTTTAAGGTGATTGAGGATCTTGGTTTTACGGTCAATCCGCCGCATTAAGCCGCTTAAGACTTTACCCGGGGCCAACTCGTTCATGGGAGATTTAGTGGTATTGATCAGCCATGACATTGATTGTGACCATCTCACGGGGCTCGTAAGCTGTTCAACAAGCCGACTTTTAATGCTTTCGATATTTGGCTCATGTGGTTGAGCAGTTACGTTGGATATTACGGGGATGTTTGGAAGTTTCCAGGTAATCTTTTGCATCGCATCGGTAAGCCGGCCAGCTGCTGATTCCATGATGGGTGAATGGAATGCACCGACGGTGGCGAGCCGTGTAGCACGTAATTGCATTTTTTCTGCAACCTCCAATGCCCGGTCACAGGCGGCCTGGTGGCCGCTGATAACAACCTGTCCAGGGCAGTTGAAGTTGGCCGGAACCAGAACCTCATCTTGTCGTGCTTTTCGGCACAGCTGGTCGGCTGTCTGTTCGTCAGCCCCGATCAGGGCAACCATTCCGCTGGCGACCTTTTGGGCCGCCTCTTGCATCGCCTGTCCACGTGAGCGGACCAAACGCAATCCATCTTCAAAATCAAATGTACCGGAAATGTGAAGTGCCGTGAACTCGCCCAAACTAAGCCCGGCGCTGTATGTCACGGACCTTAGTTGACCCGTATCGACCAACGCCCGATAGCATGCAATCGATGTGACGTAGATGGCCACTTGAGCGACATCAGTTTGGTTCAGTTGTTCCTGTGGTCCTTCGAAGCACAGTGCAGACAGATTCATCTGTAGGACCTCATCCGCTTGTTTGAATGTTTGGGCGGCGACTGGGTGGGCTTGAGCCCAAGCCTTGCCCATACCTACAGTCTGTGCGCCCTGGCCCGGGCAGAGCACCGTTTTAGGGTTATTGCCAGAATCACTCATGTTCTTGTTTCTTCGTTGTTAATCACGATGCTTTCGAAGATCCAGGGGATACCAATCGTTGTTGGATCGGTCATAGTCGCCATAAGCTTGTGCCCCATGTCAGACCGCCACCTTGAGCCACGAAGATGACATAATCACCCTGAGTTAAACGTCCCTGCTCTGTGAGTTCATGTAGACACAAAGCCACACTGGCCGCTGAGGTGTTGCCATACCGGTCAATGTTGACATAAATCTTATCATCATCAAATCCGAGTTTTTTCCATGCGGTGGTCAAGATTCGGATATTGGACTGATGAGGAATCACCATCTTAATATCCCCAGCAGTCAGATTAGTGGCCTTCAGGGCATTGCTTACGGAATTCCGCAGTGCATTGACAGCAAATTTGAATACCTCCCGACCATTCATCTGAAGCGTATTGTACTTGCCTTCGAACGGCTGCTGGCCATTGGGGGGCAAGTCATGTTCTGACCTTGGCACATAGAGGCTCGCCCATTGGCTGCCATCTGAGCAGAGTTGTTGGTAGAGACAACTCTGCATCGGGTCTTCAGAACGGCTTACAATGGCCGCACCCGCAGCGTCCCCAAAAAGGATACAGGTTGTCCGATCCTCCCAATTAACAATTTTGCTTAGACAGTCAGCTCCGACCACGGCCACATGGCAGCAGTAACCACTGCGGATAAAGGCTGATGCGGTCGTCAACGCCGCGACAAAGCCGGTGCAAGCTAGATTGAGGTCCATGGCACCACATGGCACTGCACCGATTTTGTCCACCACGCGACATGCAGTTGCTGGGCAGACCAAGTCAGGTGTCATTGTCGCACAAAGCAGCAGGTCGAGATCAGATGGCTCCAGCCCGGCATTTACCAAGGCTTGTGAGACAGCTGCTGCTGCCAGGTCGGAGGTATGCTCGGTCCTATCAGCAAGATACCGTTGGGCAATGCCCGTTCGCGGCCTGATCCATTCGTCTGATGTGTCCACGATCTTTGACAGGTCTTCGTTGGTAAGCACTTTAGCTGGCAGTCCCATACCCGTGCCCGCAATGCATACGCCAGCATTCTCAGGGGGTATATTTGCTGATGGGCTTGGGGGGGGCGATGCGTATTCTGTCATACAACGCTCTCTTTGGCAGTCTGCGTTTGGGATAAAGCCTCAACGATCGCGTCGTTGACACCCAGGTTGGCGTATTTAATGGCAGTTCTAACCGCTGCGGTGATCGTTCTTGCCTCGCTGGAGCCATGACAGATCATGCAGATGCCATTGGCGCCTAGCATGGGAGCGCCACCATATTCATGGTAGTCATGTTTTTTATAGATCCGTTTCACAACCGGGTCGAACTTCGGTGCTAAGGTAGGGTCAATCTGCACGATTTCCCGTGTAATCATGCGAAATAGCCCTGCCGCCAAGCCTTCAGCAAGTTTAAGGACAACATTGCCGGTGAACCCTTCTGTGACCACCACATCCGCTTTGCCATCGAATAGGTCACGGCCTTCGACATAGCCTACATAATTGAGTGATGGATCGGCCTTGATGAGTTGGTGGGTCTGTCGAACAAGAGAGTTGCCTTTACCTTCTTCACCGCCGATTGAAAGCAGGGCAACGCGTGGATTATTCAGGCTAATGATGCGTTGAGCATAGACGCTGGCCATATGTGCATATTGCAGGAGGTGATGTGGTTTGGGTTCAGGATTAGCACCCACATCGCAGATAACGATCGGACCATGATAAGTGGGAAAAGTAATGGCAATACCCGGTCGATTGACCCCGGGTAAGCGCCGCATTTCCATCTGTGTACCGGCTACGCATGCCCCCGTATTACCGGCGCTGATGATTACATCGCAATGCTTATCACCACTGTGGCGTCGACCTCCCAGTTGCGCTAAACGAACGATCGAGCTATCCGTTTTGGCTCGTAAGGCGCCCACTGGCGACTCGGACATCTCAATGACTTGCGAGGTTGCTTCGATCTCGATCCGGGGGTCGGAATCCAGTCCGGCGAGCTTGATCTGTTTGCGGATGACCTTTTCGTCTCCGACGAGAACGAGACGGTCGGTTGGGTGCAGTAGAGCTACCGCGTCAAGGCTCCCTGCCAGGATCGCGTCCGGAGCGTGATCGCCACCCATGACGTCGATTGCGATGCGCACTATTCTTCCTTGGAGGACAACTGCAACTTCAGCCCAGGTCGTACGTAACCGCATTCGGTGCAGGCTGCGTGGGGTTGTTTGGTGTTACCGCAATTGGGGCATCGGGCAGGAGTAACAGCACGGAGAGCGTCGTGCGAGCGGCGATTACCGCGTTGGGATCGAGTTTTACGTTGGCAGGGGACCATGGTTACACCTTTGGAGGTTGCCAATTGCTGGGTTGAAGGTAATCCGCATCTCGCCTCCGGTCAAGTACAAATCGTTCGACCGTATCGTCAGCCGCCAGTGGATGGGTGACAGCCAGTTGTTTTCTTGACGGCCTACAAACCCCTTTCACTATTAGCCGTAGATGGCTTTCGGTCGCCTTTAACCCTTGGATACGGGCCTCTGCAGCCCTTTGGGGTGCCTGTCGTAGCGGCCATTACATACCGCCGCAAAGCGCTGACAGGTGTTTGGCAAAGTGTTCTGCCAAGACGCTGCGATAGGTTTGAGGTTCACCATCCAGTAAGTTGGCCAAGGCTTGGCCAAGGTCCGGATCGGTCAACACCGATCCGAAGGTACAGTGCAAAATCTGGCGCCCAGGTTCGGTGAAGCCACATCCATCAGATACGTCCGGCCAGCGCTCAAGATAGATTGATTCCAGCTTTTGAATGTCGGCCACTTCCGAGGGGGCCGGTGTCGCAGCGACCGTGGCTGATACATGGTAAGTTGCCTTATCGGTGTCATAGTGTTGTCGTGCAAAGTCGACAATTTTTCTGAACAACGCCTCGTCGTGCCTTGCAACAACCCTTAATGCTTCCAGGTAGCTGGTTCCTGCTGTCTTGATGTGGAACGTGCCCTCGGTTGCTTCGGCTAGGATTCCGTACATCGACAGTTTGTCGCTACCCGAATGCAGGCTCAGCTTATACGGCCCCAACTGTTTTGCGATGGCGGCGTGTTCATTTAAGGATCTGCGTAAGGAATCCAAGTCACCCTTGTAGTCAACGCCTTTCTCGAAATCACCAATATATCTCGGAGCAAGACTAACTAATTTTACGCCGGCGCGTCGGAACCGATCGGCAATGATATAGTGTTCGGCCGGTGTTGTTGGTTGTTCGGTCTCATCAACACTAAGTTCGATTTCATGATCCTGTTTTCTTTTTGTTGAGGCTTGTTTGATGTATTGAGCCAGTGACAGTGCGCGGTCAATCGCCTTGGCGTATTTGACCGCCGCGCGTTGCATTGTTTCTTCATCAAATATCAGCGTGGGCCCACCATCGATAGGCACGGTCTTTCCTGAATAGTCATCCAGCCAATCCACGTCGCCTTTGATGGTGTTGAACTTTTCTGTCAGTGTCGACTGGTTGTAGCTATCAGCTGCTTGATCGACATCGTCGGACGGATCTATTGTGAAAAAGACAAATCCGGCGTCAGCAGTGATGTCGACATCATTCTCGGTTTTGAGATGGTCGGCGTCAGCGCCCCAGACGTTGTTAAATCCTTCAGTTTCGAGGCTTTGGGTTGCCGCGGTCATTACCTCGCTGGGAGTGCGGTTGGTCCGTGTCATCTCGCGAATTGACTGCTGGGCGAAGATCCCTTTGATCGGGCCGCCTTCAGCACGCAGTGCATCGAGGTGCCCGGCTGTTGCGGTACCTAGGCGGTCACCGAATCCGAAGCTGGGCTGCAGTCCTAGCGTGGTGGGTTTGTTTGCTTTCATAGGGGGCATAAAAGAGATCCAGTTCTTTGATAAATAGTCGTTTGGCTCAAAATACACCTGATTTGGCGAGGGGTCAAAAACGGATATGTGCCAATTGGGGTGGGTGGTCAGAGTTTTAAGTGTTCAGTACTTTGCGAAGGATTCGTTGAATATGTACATTCAGATCCACACCTTGTGGTCTTGTTTATCTGGTTGGCGATAGGGTATTTAGCATGTCCACACTTGCATGGCTGTACATCTTTGTGGGGCTCTACTGGGCCTATTGTCTGTATTGGGGCTTTAAGGGTGCTCTGCGTTCCCGTACTTCCGAAGATTATTTCGTTGCGGGTCGGTCGATCAGTGTATGGGTCTTTGTGTTGGCGGCAACGGCGACCAGTTTTAGCGGCTGGACATTTATCGGCCATCCTGGAAAGATTTTCACAGATGGTCTGCCATACGCCTTTGCATCCTTCTATGCCCTGACCATTCCATTTACCGGCGTCCTTTTCCTTCGTCGCCAGTGGGTACTTGGCCGGGCATTCCGGTATATCACACCTGGTGAGATGTATAGTGATTATTACGGTGGAAATGCAATTCGCTTATTAACTGTTCTGGTGGCACTGCTTTTTAGTGTGCCATATCTGGGCGTGCAACTAAAGGCATCAGGTCACTTGTTTAACGTGTTGACCGACGGGCAATTTACCGTCAACCAAGGGATGTTTGTGTTGTCGGCAGTTGTAGTCATTTATGTGGCTTGCGGCGGATTGCGTTCGGTTGCTTACGTGGATTGTGCGCAATGTGTATTACTTGCTGTGGGTATTGTTGTTTTGGGTTTCGTCGCGGTGCACTTTGCCGGTGGCTGGTCCGGTTTTACGGAGGGTTTAGCTAATTTCGTCAAGCAAGATGTGATGTCAAGCGAGAAACTGACGCCGGACAACTACTCTCGCCATGTGGCCATGCCAGGCGCTTATCAATTAGTTTGGGCCGGTACTGATGCCAAGGGTGGCATCTGGACCGGTGTGATGTGTATGACCTATATGTTCGCCTTGATGGGGATTCAATCATCACCTGCGTTTTCAATGTGGGCTTTCGCCAACAAGACCAGCCGTCCTTTCCGTTGGCAGCAGGTGGTTGCCTCGTCACTGATTATTGGGATTATTCTTTTTACCTTTACCATCTTTCAAGGCTTGGGCGGAAATATTCTTGTCGCCAAAGGAATTCTGAAGGACCCGACTCACAAGGATTTAGTGCCCCAGTTAATCAATCTTCTCAGTACAAGCTCGCCCTGGCTGGTTGGTCTTTTGGCCGTCTGTGCCTTGGCAGCAATGCAGAGTACCGGGGCGGCCTACATGTCCACTTTTAGCGGCATGGTTACACGTGATGTGTATCGCCATTACATGGTTGTAGATGCATCAGATCAGTCACAGAAACTGGTGGGACGTATTTGTGTGTTTGTGATTGCTGCCTTTGCTTTATTGGTGGCCACCCGTGCGAACAGTCCAATCGTGATGCTTGGTGGATTGGCGGTGGCTTATGGTTTTCAGATGTATCCCGCATTAATGGGTATTTGTTATTTTAGATGGCTGACGGGTCGCGGTGTCGTATGGGGCCTGGTTGCCGGCCTGATGGCAGTCACGCTGACAGACAAGACGGTTGAATGGTTCCCCTTTATTGCCTGGGGTAGGTTCCCGCTGACCATTCATAGCGCTGGTTGGGGTATTGCATGTAATTTGTTGGTTGCGACAGTTGTATCCCTGGTTCTTCCTGACGGTCCCGAGGTACGGGCAGCCAAGCAGAAGCGGCACGACTTTATCCAAGCGGTTTCCGGCATTCCTGCCAATCGACGCAAGTATGTGAGATTGGCATGGATTCTGACGGTGGCTTGGTTTTTAATTGGGTTTGGTCCCTTTGCCGTGATTGGTAATAACATTTTTTCAAATCCCAACGCGCCGGACACTTGGAAACCATTCGGCTTACCCTCACTTTGGGTTTGGCAACTGGTGATGCTTGTGGTCGGCATCTTCGTGATGTGGTTTCTAGCCTTTTTCGTGGGCATGTCCAAGCCGGTTCCGCCCGAGCAGGTTGAAAAGTTTCATCGCGAATACTTTCCTCAACTGGCCAATGAGCCCGACCCGACTTGATTTTGACATAAGTTTTTAGGCTTGTGATAATTATAGCGCTGTGGTACCTAGCACTTCGACGTTGCCCCATCAACTCAAGACAGCCATCGCGGCAAGCAAGCTTTCGTACCTGGCGATTAAACAACAAAAAAATGTCAATAGGGGTCGATCATGCGATTTATGCATGGGTAGCAGTTTTTGCAGTTGGACCGTACGGATCTTTTGGCGGATTTATTTGATATTGTTATGCGGCATCGTTCACGCTGGTTAGTCCAATATTTTGACAGTGACACGCAGGTTTTCTGATCAGGCTGAGTAGTGGTATGAGCAACATGGAGCCAACTTCTAAATTGGTATGCAACGGGAGGCGTGGCCTTTTCCAGGTTGGAGTAACGGCATTCCTGCTGTTGTCCCAGGCTGGTTGTGGGCCTTCGGAAGCAGATTTGGAATACCTTGAGTTGGTGAAAGCAGGAAATGTGCCACAGGTTAAGGCCCTGCTGACCGAGGGTGTGGATGTCAATACACACGATCGGGATGGTAATAGCGCGTTGTATTGGGCGGCTTGGAAGGGCCATATTGCAATGTTGGATCTATTACTTAAAAAGGGTGCTGATGTCGACGCCAAGGCTGCGTACGGTCAGGTTGTGCTGCATGCGACAGCAAAAGCGGGCAAGATCGAGATGGTGCGATATCTACATAAGCATGGTGCGTTGGTGAATATTCAGGATAATCGTGGTCGCACACCGTTCTTTCTGGCGGTACGGGAGGGGCGTGATGATATGGCCAGGCTTCTGATAGAGCACGGTGCAGAGATTAACGTGGGTGACGGACGCCGATGGACGCCGCTGCATGTGGCATCATGGAATGGTGATATGGCAATGGTTCAGTTTTTATTGAAGCAGGGCGCAGACGTGACTGCAGAAAATGTAGATGGTCTGACACCATTGCAATTGACAGTTGAGGAAGGTCATCGCGGCAAGGCCAGTCCACTTCGTCGGGCTGATGTGGCTTCCTTATTGCGCCAGCACGGTAGTTAGGCTCTTCTGCGGCATGGAGTGACCAAATGGAGCCGAGCGGGATCGAACCGCCAACCTCTGCATTGCGAACGCAGCGCTCTCCCAATTGAGCTACGGCCCCATGGTCAGGGCAAGTATACACCATGAATTGACATAACGGGCCTACGGATTCGTCTGGTTCTGGCCAGCGCATCCGAGGAACTTCGACAACGTCTAGCAGAGAGGGAAAAACCCTATTTGCACGTTTATAGCCCTTGCTTATACCAGAATCTTGACCTTCGGAATGTGGGGCGATTAAATAAGTTTGCTGGGCGGATGGCAGTAGGGGTGCTAATCCCGAGTTCCCCGAGAGCCCCACGCAGGCATACCCCATAAGGCCCCCATAACAAATAAGCTTTATCTAGCCCTGCCGGTTCCCACTAACGCATGAATTCAATACCATAACTGTGATTCAAGATCAGGTAATCGGCCTAATGGAATTCATAGGTCAGCACCGTGTCTGATCTCCGGCAGGTTTGGTGCTGAACAGCAGTTGAATCAGGACGACCGCGCACGAATAGAAAAAGATCGAGAACAAGTGGTTTAGCGAGGTATACGGCATGGCGAAGAAGAACGACTGTTGGGGTATCGAAGTAGGGTCTAATGCTATCAAGGCAGTAAGGCTGATTGGCGATGGTGCTGATGTGGCCTTGGCTGACTACACGGTGATCCCGTTCAAGCAGATTCTCACCACGCCGGATTTAGATGTCGAGGAGCAGATTCAGGTTGGCCTAGATGAACTACTTGCGACACGCGACTTATCTAAAAGTACGGTAGTTGTGTCGGTACCAGGGCATATGGCATTTGCTCGATTTGCCAACCTGCCACCGGTCGAACCCAAGAAAGTGCCTGACATCATCAAGTTTGAGGCGGTACAGCAGATTCCATTTCCCATCGAGCAGGTAGAGTGGGATTACCAGGTGTTTTCCCAAGCCGACTCCCCGGATTTGTCTGTTGGTATTTTTGCGATTACTAAGGATAAAGTCGCTGATTTTCTTCTTAACTTCAAGCAGGTTGGGATTAATGTTGATGGTCTGACGCTTTCACCGCTGGGAGTTTTTAATGCATTCGAATATGACAAAAGACAAGATAAAGATAATGAGGGTGTGATTGTGGTGGACATCGGTACAACCAGTACCGATGTGATTATTAATGAAGGCGGCGCCATGTGGCTTCGCACACTTCCTATCGGAGGTAAAAACTTCACCGAAGCACTTGTGCGTGCATTCAAACTAAGTTACCCCAAGGCAGAGAAAATCAAGCGTGAAGCTGCTACGAGCAAATACGCTAAGAAGATCCTGACCGCGATGCGTCCGGTGTATGCTGAACTGGTTCAGGAGATACAGCGTTCACTTGGCTATTACCAGAGTCTCAATCAGGAAGCTAACCTTGGTCAACTGATTGGTGTTGGATCAACATTCTGTCTTCCGGCTTTGCGGAAATTCTTTAAACAGGAACTACAACTGGAAATTGTGCGCCCCGAAGGCTTTGGCCGCATCGGTGTTGAAGGTAAACAGGAGTCGAAATTTGCGGCAGATGCGGTGAATCTTGCGACGGCCTATGGCCTGGCGATACAAGGCCTGGGTTTGGAATCGGTGTCAGCCAATGTGTTGCCCCGCCATCTGATTCGTCAGCAGTTGTGGCGGGAAAAACAACGTTGGTTTGCGGCGGCGGCGGCAATGATCCTCCTGCCGGTGCTACTGATGTGGGGCAATCTGCTCCGGGTTGAAGGGGTGGTGGAGTCAGCCGCACAGGAGACGAAAGAAAAAATGAAGCAGGTGGTGCCAAAGGCTGAGGGATATGTGATGGAACTGGAGGGATTGAGCGAGGATAAAGGAGATTTAGAGGCGATCGAGAACCTCAGCCGCTTACTCGATTATCGCGACGTGTGGCCAAAGTTGATGCAGGATCTTAATATGGCGACCTTGGCCCTGAAACCCCAGGAGGTCTTAACCAAATCACATTATCACGATTGGGAGCAGATTCCACGATCTGAACGCCGCCGGATTTTTATCGAATCAATTGAGGCGGAATACAAGTATGCAACGGGCGATGAGATGGAGGGTTTGGAAAGGTCAAAGAAAAAAGGAAAGAAAAAGAAGTCGAAGAGAAAGAAAGGTTCAAAACTGGGCGCAAAGAATAGATCCGGCGGTGGTTCATCGGCAGACCCGGGATTGCCTGGCTCCATACATATCACGGTAACGGGAATAACTACCTTGCAGCCTGGAGCCGCCAGGGAATTGTCAGATCATGTCATTGGATGGTTAAAGTCGCATAGCGATCAACCGGACCGTCCCTATCGGCTTGAAGTCCCAGATGAGGACTTTTACGTCGAACCTGCCTTGGATGCCAGGGGAATACGTCGTCGCGACTTATCAAGTTCCAAGCGAACCCGGAGGACCTCGCGTTCTAGATCCAGTGCAATGGGTCGATCAACCATGGTAGATCCGATGGCTGGACGAATAGGTGGGCCTGCCGCCATGGGTGGCATGATGGGTTTTCCAGGCGCACCGCCAATGGGTGGCCCAGTATCCGGGGGACGCGGTAGTGTGGATCGCTCGACCGTCGATGACTTGTATCCCAAGCGGCCATTTTCTGATGAGCCCCGAACAACGGACTCGCGTTTCAAGATCGTCTTAATTGCCAAGTTGGTGGGGCCCGATGATGCCCGCAAGGCTGAAACCGGCGAGCGGACAACAGGCAAACCGATCAAGGATGGCACGCAGGCCAGGGCGGAGGTGCGGCCATGAAAGGAATACTCGCTTGGATAAAATCAAATTTAGTGGTGGTAATCGGCGGTGTGGTGGTGATTATTGCGGTGGTCGGCCTGTTTCTTGGCCACGTGCGTGGCGGTGGGATTGTTAAGCGTGGCAGTGAGATCAACAAGAATCTGAGAAAGATTACGGGATTGATGGAGAAATCCGTGGAGATCCCAGCAGCGAATCCTGGAGAGAAGCCAACCAGTCAAACCGTCACCGTCAATCCGCGGGTGATTGAGCAGTTGCAGG
>CAUZIY010000008.1:0-35516 GCA_963579995.1 Phycisphaerae bacterium | reverse complement strand
ACAGGCGACCAGTCTCCCCTCTGACATTAGCCACACATCATCAGCATAGGTTGCCGCCAAGTTTAAATCATGCAGAACGATAAGCACCGAAAGGCCAGATTGAGCGATATCAGTTAATAATCGCATGCAACGGTGTAAATAACGTAGATCCATCGCGCTGACCGGTTCATCCAAGAGCATGGCCCCCCTGCCTCCATACGCTTGTGCCATCGCACGAGCCAGGAGAACCCGCTGCTGCTGCCCAGTCGATAATGTCGGATAGGCACGGTGCCGCAGCGGCGCCAGGTCACAGCGAGTAATTGCCCGATCAACGGCCTCTGAATCAGGCGCCAATGCATAACGCCCCATTTCAACAACCTGCTCAACCGAAAAGCCAAACTGCCCACCTCCGTGTTGCGGTACATAGCTGATCAGCGATGCCCGGTGTGCGAAACTTAGATTTTCTAGATCATGCCCCCGGTTGTAAATCTTTCCAGACCATGGGTGAAGAACACCAAGCATCAGCCGCAACAACGTAGATTTTCCGGCAGCGTTAGGACCAATCAACGCACATACCCGCCCCGGTTCTAAGCTGGCATTTACACCATCAACGACAGCATTGCCAGATTCAAAACCAAATCTGAGCTCCCTACAGACCAATGTGGCGGTTTCATCCAATTCGTATCAACCTCGTTCCCGCGGCCACCCAGTTGGCCCCCAACCCGCGACATTCCAGATGGCAAGACACGCAGACTAATGCGCCATCGTTGCCATCCATTTTACTTGATCCCTCACTGGTGTTACGGCTTATGATATCTGACAAAAGCATGAAGCCGTAGCCTGATAACCACAACCAGCCAAGGCCCAGGATCCCCAACGAGGTAAACAGGCTTACCTATGCCGGGCATACATGCCTTCCGGGAAGAATATTTCTCGATTGTTTGACGGATACACCGCGCCCGTCATAATGAGACCGCCAGCTTTCCAAGTATATGTGACCGGAGCGATGCTATGGCTGAGTCAAGTGACGACCTGAGTGTAAAAAACGAAGACACCCAGAGCGGCGAGCAGTCCGTTGCGGTTGAAGAAATCGGGCCGGCACGCAAGCGGCTGACGATCGAGATCCCTCCTGATCGCATTGCTGATGCGCTCGAAAAGAACCTTTCGCAACTCAAGGTCGATGCCCAGATCCCTGGATTCCGAAAGGGACGAGCTCCGATAAAACTGGTTGAGCGTCGTTTCTCCACCGCAGTACGTGAAGACGTACGGGGGCAGTTGATCAGCGAATCATATTCTCAGGCGATTGAAGACCACAAGTTCGATGTCATTGGCCAACCAGACATCAAGGGTGCAGAAGAAATCAAGCTGCCGGATTCGGGGCCCCTGAAGTTTGAAGTCGAGATAGAGATCACACCGGAAATTGAATTGCCTTCACTCGAAGGAATTAAGGTCAATAAAGTAAAATTCAAGATTACACAGGATGAAATTGAAGCCGAGATCGACCAACAGCGTCAGCAATACGGTAAGATGGAACTGGTCGAGACAGGCAAGATCAAGGCAGGCGACTTTGTTTTGTGCGACGTACGCATAAGAAGTGGCAAAGATGCCACAGAAATAGCTCATCATCCTGGTACATATGTCATTGTACCAGACAAGAAAGATGAACCATCAGGTCCTGTCGTAGGTATCCTGGTTGAAAATCTAGCCCCGCAGTTGACCGGTAAATCAGCCGATAGTGACATCACAATCTCCATGACTGGACCGCAGAGTCATGAGGATGAACGAATTCGCAACCAACCAATCACATTGGCATTACACTTGGAATCTATCAGCCGCAAGGAACCGGTTGATCTGGAGACCGTGCAACTCATGTACGGCGCTGAATCACCTAAAGCACTCAAAGATCAGGTTCGGCAAAATCTTGAAAGACGCGGTGAACTGAACCAGACCTCAGATATGTATCGCCAGATCACTGAATCCCTGTTGGATAAAGTCGAAATGAATCTTCCGGAAGGCCTGACCGAGCGACAGACCCAGCGGGTCATGTCACGACGGCGTTTAGAGTTGGCCTACCAAGGTGTGCCGGAACAGGAGATTGACCAGAGGGTCGCCGAACAACGCAGTGCCAGCGAAGAAGAAGTACAAAAACAACTCAAGCATTTCTTTATCCTCAATAAAGTTGCCAAACAGTTGGAAGTGGAGGCATCTGAAGCCGAGGTCAATGGACAGATCGCCTCAATGGCGATTCAACGTGGTCGGCGACCGGAAAAAATGCGTAAGGAACTGATCAAGAGCGGTGAACTTGAGCAGATCTTCGTGCAAATCCGTGAACGCAAGACACTGGAAGCCATCCTGACGAAATCCAAGGTGACGGAGGTGGATTCTGACGATGCCAGCAAGCCGGCTAAACCTAAAGCAAAACCTAAACCTAAAGCTGAAGCCCAAAGCCAAACCTAAAGCTAAGCCTAAGGCCAAATCCTAACCACGTGGTGGCAGTTGGGTGATCGCTTTGTCGAAGCCACCGCTTGCACATCATTGGAAAGATTAAATTGATGTGGCCCGCTCTGCTGGCTTCTAATTCGCCGGTGTGGGAGATTCTTTTTCACCTGGGTTTACTATCCATAGCCGCACTGGGCCTGGTTCTTACTGGCATTACGTTCTACCACCGCATCAAGGCGCAGGATAAAAACCAGGTTGGTGGCGAACCATTCACACTCAGTCATCTGCGTTGCATGCACCGTGATGGCCAACTAAATGACGAAGAATTCGAGAAGGCCAAATCGCTTGTCATTACCAAGGGCCTTACTGGCGTTGATGGTGGTGGGTCCCTGCCATCTGATGAAATTCAACCGAAGAAGACCGGCAACCACAGCACACAACCCGCTGACACAACAGAGGGTTCCGATAACGCCACTCATGAAATAGATGGCCATACGGAGTTATAAATATTTATTTAATCCAGTCACCGTGCAGTATGAAATGCCGCCCCAGCACGGTATCATGCCGCCAGATACACTGGAATACACAAGGGTTCCCCACGGATCTCCAGGGAAAGATTATGAGTGGCATGGAGCGATAGGTGCAGGGATGCAGTTGTGATTAAGGCCACTGTTGCGGTTTGTCGATCATGGTTCTAGATCAATGTGCCAGTATCGTTGCCATCGCGAGGTGGTCATGGTAGGTGTCTGGCGTATTATGGACCGCACGCTATTTGAGAAACGCTAATGTCAACCGAACGACCTGATAAGGGCGTAAGAGGGCCATCGAGCACTGGTAGCAACGGGGACGATGGCGGCTTCAAGGGCCGACGCGTCACAACCTGTTCATTCTGCGGAAAGACCTCGCGCGAAGTGGGTCCGATGGTCGAAGGCCCAAACGACGTCTACATCTGCTCTAACTGCACCGACCTATGTCAAAATATTTTCAAGCAAGAGCATCGCCGCGTTCATCCGGCTCGCCCATCTTTTGACACCATCCCCACGCCCCGCCAGATCAAGGATTTCCTTGACCAGTATGTCGTGGGCCAATTCCAAGCCAAACGCGCCATGTCGGTCAGCGTTCACACGCACTATAAACGCCTGGCGAGCGCCGAGGAGAAGGACAATGACATTGAACTAGAAAAGTCAAATGTCCTCATGATCGGACCAACTGGTTCAGGCAAGACGCTACTGGCCCGCACACTGGCTCGTACACTGAACGTACCATTCGCTATTGGGGATGCGACCACCCTGACCGAGGCAGGTTATGTCGGTGAAGATGTTGAAAACCTCCTACTCAAACTTTTGCAGGCAGCAGACTACGATGTTGATACGGCACAACGTGGCATCATCTATATTGACGAAATTGACAAGATCGGCAAAACATCACAAAACGTATCCATCACACGTGACGTCTCTGGTGAAGGCGTGCAGCAGGCCATGCTGAAGATGCTCGAGGGAACGGTTGCCAATGTCCCACCGCAAGGTGGCAGGAAGCATCCAGAACAACAATACATCCAGATTGACACATCAAATATCTTGTTTATCTGCGCCGGGACATTTGTTGGACTGGAGGATATCGTACGCCGCCGCCTAGGCACACGGTCCATTGGATTTGCCAATGAACACACTGAAGATGTAGCTGATCAGAACAATTCACATCTCATAAACCAGGTCATACCCGATGACCTGATCGAATACGGGATGATCCCGGAACTCATCGGCCGGCTGCCAATCATTACATGCCTCGATCCGTTGGACGAGGAAATGATGATCATGATCCTAACCGAACCAAAGAATGCACTGGTCCGTCAGTACCAACAGTTCTTTGTAATGGAAGATACCCAGGTGGAGTATATGCCCTCAGCACTTTCAATAATTGCTCAACGAGCCATGGAACGCAACACTGGTGCACGGGCACTACGAAGTGTCATGGAGGATATCATGCTTGAACTGATGTACGAGCTGCCGGATAGCGCAACGAAGGGCGCCAAGTATGTGATTGATGCGCTGGCGATTGAAGCGCAAAAACCATTATCCGATCTTTTGGTCCCACAAAAGGAATCTGCATGACAGGTTACACCTGTCTCCGCATATGCAGCGGTGTGGAAGTAGTATTTTCTACCGCCAAGCAGGATACGGCCAAAGACTATCCGACATAGAAAGCCAGGAAGAAGACCCGATCCGGCACATCGCGACCGTCTAAGATAAAATCCCGTCATCGTATTGAAAGAACGAAATATGAATCGGTTACTCCCAAACTACTGGTGCCCCATGGTGGTTTGGATTGCGGTGACTGTGTCGATCTGGACCTGGTCGCCACTTGTTCTGGCAACAACCGACAATTCTTTGACCTCCAGCGCTGTTGCTGGCAAGTTTCACTATGTACTCACATCGCTGCGCGTCAACTCACAATTTAGCAATATCGAAGACGTCGCAAATCTGATTTACGATTTGGAGCGCCACGAGGAACACCGTCAAACATGGCTCACGTCCAAACGTCAGAACTTTGACCATGCCATGCAGGAGCTAGTTGCCCTTTTAGATGTGGACCATCTCATTGAAGATGCACTGACCTTCGCCATAGATGCTCAGGATCTAGCAACCGATGCAAAAGCATTCCTTGCAGACCCCCGCGTTATTTTATTAGTTAAAAAAAGCCAGGTAGCAGCCAAAAGAGCCGAGCAGACTAGTGATTGGCTCACTATGGCCCGTCTTTATCAGCTACTGGACCTTCTGTTTAATGATCCTGGGGCTGTGCACCACGAGATCCACTTGCGGGCACAGCGACACGTCCGCGTTGTAAGGCTCTATACCCCCACGGGGTACAAACAAATGGCAGAACAACGTGCCAAACGGCGTGGTGAGCACTTTGACCCACAAATATTCCGTGAATACACGTGGCAAGAACGCCTAGGTGGAATCACGAAAACAATGCTCGATAAAGCAATCGATGGAGCTGAACGGCACCATATTGAAAGCGAGCACGGCTATGGCCCCCTATTGGTTGGTGCGATTGATGCCCTGATGATCCTATTGGATACCAAAGGTTTGGAAGCTGAGTTTTCTGGCCTTCGACAGCTTCACAAGGTAGGCCTCTTTCGGTCTTATTTACAAGGCAAGAAGAATGAACTCCAGGAAATCTCGCATGATGTGAATAGTATTGAAGCCAAGCAAATTATCAAAATGATTATTCAGACCAATCAGGAAACAGTCCATCTGGATGAGCGGGTCCTGTACTACGAGATGACAGAAGGCGCGGTACAAACTCTGGATAAATTCACCTCGGTAATCTGGCCCTATGCCACCGACCATTTCTTTAAGAGTACAAAAGGAAAGTTTTATGGCGTTGGAATTCAGATCTCGATGTCACCGGGTCCTTTAACAGTTCAAGACTTGCCACCGGATTCACAAGCCGTACACGCTGGCTTGCAGGCAGGCGATGTCATCGTAAAGATAAACGGGCACACCCCAACGGGTTACAGTGCTGGTTATGTATCTTGGCGAATTCAGCATGATCGAGGAAAGAGAATCAGTCTGGAAATCGAACGGACTGGAAACTCTACCCCGATTGAGATACTGCTTGATCGTGGATTGAAACTGAACGTGAGACGTCCACGCGGTGAGTTGACAGTCAAAAGCCCCCTGCGGGGCACACCGGCCTATCGGGCAGACCTTCGCGCCGACGACAAGATTGCCTCAGTAAATGGACATAGCACAGAAGACTGGACCCTTGAGCGAGCCGTCCGTGAGATCACCGGCGATCTGAATACTGTGGTGACACTGGGCATAAAGCGTGGGCAAAAGATCTGGGAAAAAGACATCCGCCGCGGCCAGATAGAAATCGAATCCATTCGTGGCTGGCAACTTGAACCGGATGACACATGGAATTATTACATCGACTCTAAACGTCGGATTGGTTATGTCAGACTCAGCCAATTTATTCCGCGTAGTGAAACGGACCTTGATCGTGCCATCAACCAGATGCGAGCGAATCGGGGGCTTGACGCCTTGATCCTTGATTTACGGTTTAATCCTGGTGGGCTACTCAAAACTGCAATCGATGTCACAAACCGGTTTCTCGCCAAGGGGTTGATCGTGTCTACCGTCGATGCCGAGGGCAATCAGACTAGTTTGCGAAATGCCCGTCCAGACTTTTGTCACCCACAGATTCCACTTGTCGTTCTTATCAACCAAACATCAGCCAGTGCCTCGGAAATTGTCTCCGGCGCACTGCAGGACCATAATCTGGCAACAATTGTAGGCGTTCGCAGCTACGGAAAGGGGTCTGTACAGGACCTGTTTGCGATTGCGACCAATGATTCAACATCTGAACCAAGTGCCATGCTGAAGCTTACAACACACTATTACTATTTACCTTCGGGTAGCAAAATTCATCGGCGTCCCAGGTCCTCCCAGTGGGGCGTGGAACCTGATCTTGAAGTCAAGATGACTGACGGGCAGGTACGTCGAGCACTGGAACTTCGACAAGACTTGGATGTACTGCGAAAAGAGCGATTATTAGCCGACTCGCAATCGAATGCAGGCCAGATCTTGGAAAATGGTGTTGATCCGCAACTTGAAGCGGCCTTGCTCATTCTAAAGACCCAGCTTGTTGCCGACCGACTGACCTTGGTGCAAAATACCGGTTCGACTGTCGCGCCATGATGTGGGGTAATAACCCTTACTATGCGACATGGGGTTTTCTAGACTGATGGTCGCAACTGTGTCCGTTTATTATAGAACTTCGTGGTAAACCATATATGGCTGGCAACTCCTACGGGCAAGCTTTTCGTATCACCACTGCAGGCGAAAGTCATGGACCAGGCTATGTGGCCATCATCGATGGCGTACCACCGGGACTTGACCTTCATGAAGACGACCTTCAACCCGATCTTGACCGACGCCGTCCTGGGCAGTCGAAGATCACCACGCAGCGACAGGAATCGGATCGGGCACAGATCATTTCGGGCGTTTTCGAAGGGAAAACAACAGGCACCTCGCTGGCCATCATGATCCAAAACAAGGATCAGCGATCCCGTGACTACAGCCAGATCAAAGACAAATACCGTCCCGGCCATGCAGACCACAGCTTTGATGCAAAATATGGGATCCGTGATTACCGAGGCGGCGGGCGTTCCAGTGCCCGTGAGACCGCCGTTCGCGTGGCGGCTGGAGCGGTCGCCAAGAAGATTCTGGCGCAGATGGGTGTCAGGATTGTCGGCTATGTCAGGCAGATTGGACACCTGTGTGCCAATATTGTCGACCCGGCCAGTGTCACCCTAGAACAAGTTGAAAGTAATATCGTCCGGTGTCCAGATCCAAAGTGCGCCCAACAGATGATCGACCTGATTGAGCAAATCCGCCGTGAGGAGGATTCGATCGGTGGCATTGGTGAAATTGTCGCAACAGGTGTGCCGGCAGGTTGGGGCGAGCCGGTATTTGACAAACTCAAGGCGGATCTGGGCCAAGCAATGTTTAGTCTCCCGGCTGTACTCGGAGTGGAATATGGATCCGGCTTCGGGGTTGCCACATTACGCGGCAGCGCAAACAATGATCTATTTATCAAGCGGGGTGACAAAATAGTGACTGAAACCAACCGGCATGGTGGAATGCTCGGAGGGATTTCAACAGGCATGCCAATCGTTATCAGATGTGCCGTAAAACCAACCAGTTCGTTACCCCAATTGCAACGAACGGTTTATGCAACCGGCGAACCCAGCACTATCTCTACCAAGGGGCGCCACGACCCCTGCCTGCTGCCGCGGTTTATACCCATGGCCGAAGCAATGATGGCCATTACATTAACGGATCACTTTTTACGGCATCGGGCGCAGTGCGGGTCAATTTGATTGGGTGCCACCGGGACCAAATGTAATCTTGTCTGTCCCCAAGGCACTGTGATCGTCCATACCGCCACCCAAGTCCTTTTTCGCTATGGCGTCGGCGGCCTCTTTCTCGGTATCCGAGTCCGCAGTCCATTGGGCTCGTTTCAACGATAGGCCAATCTTCCGATCCGCTAGATCCACGCGAAGGATTTTAACTTCAACGTTTTCGTCAGGCGCTACGACATCTTGCGGGTTCTTGACCTTGTGATCCGCAAGCTCAGAAATGTGTAACAAACCCTCCAGTCCCTCTTCCAACTCAACAAACACACCAAAATTGGTAATCTTGGTGACCTTGCCCTCAACAATCATACCCGGCTGATAATTCTCAGGAATCGCTTTTTCCCATGGATCCTCAGTCATTTGCTTGAGGCCGAGCGCAATACGTTGCTTGGTTTGATCCACCTCAAGCACAACGCATTTAACCGCATCCCCCTTCTTAAGCAATTCATTGGGATGTGTCAGTTTCTTGGTCCACGATAAGTCGGACACATGAAGCAACCCGTCAATACCTGGCTCAATCTCAATAAATGCGCCATAACTGGCCAGATTACGCAATTTACCCTCGACCACCGTTCCAGGCGGATACTTCTCAGCAACCAAATCCCATGGATTAACCTCGGTCTGTTTCATCCCCAAACTGATTTCTTGTTTATTCTTGTTGATATCCAGGATGACAACTTCCACTTCCTGGCCAATCGAAACCATTTCCGATGGATGGTTGATCCGTCGCGTCCAACTCATTTCACTGATATGTACGAGACCTTCGACACCCTCTTCCAACTTCACAAACGCCCCGTAGGACATGATATTGGTTGCCGTACCTGTCACTCGAGTGTTCGGTGGATATTTCACCTCGATGTCATGCCACGGTGAATCTTCGTTTTGCTTCAGGCCTAGGGCAATCTTTTCTTTTTCCCGGTCAACATTGAGCACCTTGACCTTAATCTCCTGATCGATCTTAACAAGTTCACTTGGGTGATTGATTCGCCCCCAACTCATATCGGTTATGTGCAATAGACCATCGATGCCGCCCAAATCCACGAATGCGCCGAAGTCAGCGATGTTCTTCACTGTCCCCAGGACCGTATCGCCTTCCTTCAATGTTTCCAGTAGCGCCTTTCTTGCTTCAGCTCGTTCGTCTTCAATGAGACGTCTTCGGCTGATTACAATATTGCGCCGTTCACAATCAATTTTCACGACTTGGGCCCGTAGATCTTTACCAATAAACGCGCCAATATCCGCCGGTCGCCGCACATCAACTTGTGACGCAGGCAGGAAAACGGGTACACCAATATCAACCAACAGGCCACCCTTGATCTTGCGCATAACCTTACCGGTTACTTCGTCACCTTCTTTATTGGTTTCGATAATCCGTTGCCAATTTCGGATTCGATCAGCACGCCGCTTGGAGATTTGAACGGTGCCCTGCTCAGATTCAATATCTTCTAACAGCACTTCAACCGGATCGCCGATTTCGACTGCGGACGGATCGTCGAACTCATTGGCACTAAGTACACCTTCACTCTTGAGGCCGATCTCAATGATAAATCCGTCCCCCGCCTGACCAACCACCTTCCCCTTAAGGATCGATCCAACTTCCAGATCAGCCATTAGGCTGGCAACCAGCGTGTCCATATTTCCGCCAGCCACGTCCTGGCCCAGTTCCTCGGCCAGCATCAGTTCGGCTTCTTTGTCATCGATGTCGAGTTGCGCAATCAGATTCGTATCGACCATTCAAACTTGCCCTTGTGTCGGTCAGTATTCCGGCCCGCTTAGATAAGCGAGCAATCCCGGACTTCCCGCGATGGCACCTAGCACCGCCACAACAAGCGGCGACTGCTACTAAACGGCGAGCGAGCCCAATAGAACCAAGCCAAGTGGTTCGCCCTTCCCATCTGAGGTGCCTTGCCACATGAAGTTGGGGTACACCGCGGATAAACCTTCTTCAGTCGTCTCTACGAAAGCCTTGCCCATAGAGTCGTGCTTGGCACGAATCGGCGATATTAGCACGATTTGTTCAGATTGTACAAGAACAAGGGGGCACAAAGTATTGGACCAAAGGCCGCAGAACGTGGAAAAACGAAATCTGCGCCAGTGATAACGGGCCCCGGGCCGTACCGGCATAGGTTGGCGACTCTAGGCAGTCAACCCATTCCAAAGGCGGGGTCCATGATTAAGGACCACCAGAGTCACATAACCACCGTTATGCAACAGGTTTCGCACACCTACCATCCCGCTAAGGGATTGTAGGTGTGCTTGATCGCCCTGCAATGTGATTCAACGCATTGGCCAGCATTACAAGACCAGTGGGTAGTGGCTGTTTTTTACGTCGCGTCCACTGGGGATGATTTGTCGCGTCCATATAGCGTTCGGGATGTGGCATAAGTCCTAAAATCAGACCGGTTGGGTCACAAATTCCGGCAATGTCATCCACCGAGCCGTTGGGATTGTCATCCGATGCATACCGTAACGCCACCTGGCCATTATCCCGTAACTGCTGCACGAGGTGATCTGATTTGGCCACGAGTCGTCCTTCACCATGCGCTATAGGCAGTTCAATCCGATCCAAACCCTTGGTCCAAATACATGGGGAACTGGGGTTAACACATAGCTGGACCCACCGATCAACAAAACGGCCATTGAGATTATCAGCCAATGTGAACGCCTGAATCCATGTTGGTTGGAATGGGCCAGGCAGTAGACCAAGTTTGACCAACACCTGGAAACCATTGCAGATCCCGATCATCGGCACCCCCCGACGTACGGCATTCTGCAACGGCTGGAACAAACGGTGGCGTAGTGTGTTGGCAAAGATTCGCCCTGCCGAGATGTCATCGCCATAGCTAAAGCCCCCCGGAAACCCAATCAGGTCAGACTGATCAAGGACCTGTGGCTGATCAATAAGGCGATTAATATGAATCAAGGAAGTTCGCGCCCCCGCCATCTCAAAAGCGTGAACCAACTCACCATCACAGTTTGTTCCAGCGGTACGAATAATAAGTGCGTGAGGTTTCATTGGTGAACCATCATAGATACTCGTGCATCTTAGGCGAGCATCCGATTCCGGAACGACCGTTATTCCCACCAATCAGGCTGACCGAGGCCCATTTCTGAAAATCAAAATCTAAAACTTTACTTCCCTAAGCCAGGGTCAAAATAGAAATAATCCACATATCAAATCTGGCTTTAGTTTTTAATGATTGTTTGCTGGTTCAAATCGAAACACAAGGTCATAGACCGATCCACCAAGCCAATCAGCCACACCCTCATCTTTGATCATGGCCACCTTGACGGTGTCACAAGTTAGTCGTGCATGAAAATTACTTTCGATAGCACGCCCCATGCCCTCGAGAACAACAAGATCGATATCGCGACGCGTAATAGCTTGCGCCAATTGGTATGACACCCGAGACAGATCAATCAGTGGCGCGTTATTACCGCTGGGAACCATTTCGAGCCGACCATCGTCTAGAGCATTACGAAGTATCGCATCATCACATGACAATTCCTGCACAATGACCACAAGTTCCCTATGTGTAATGTCGTTGAGTGCCGGTTCAGTATTGGCTGCCAGAAGAACTGTTGCTCCGCGGCGGAGTAACTCGCGGGCAAACGGTATCATGCCGAGGATAATGTCGCAGCCAGCATTATCCACAAACAGGAGCGAATTTCGGTAACGGCCCCTGGTAAGTTGTGGTAAGAACGAATCGAGGTCATCAATCAGCCAAGGACGAGGTGAGAGCCGCTGGCGTGTTGATAAAAAATCAACATTATTATCTGTAAAAAGGTCGACGGTTGTTGTCGCCCCTAAATCGAAGATGTTACCCGCGAAGATACCTTTAATGATTGATGACATGCGTTCGGCATCACTCATTGCGTCCAGTTCATCAATCAGGCTGGGCCACAACTTCATGGCTGCATCGTTCTCTCTACATTTCGCGTCCCGGTACACATCATCGAACTGCGCCGCACGAAGAGCCCGTTCGCGGGCCCAACAAATATCAATGATTTCAAGACGACCATGCTGATCTGACTGCCTTGAGATTGAATCGAGGTATTGCGTGAAATAGCGCCGAGCCGTATCAAGACGCCGTTCCAGATTCAACTCGCCGGAAAATCGCCTTTCTGCCTCGGCCAGGAGTTTGGGTAAATGGCTTCGGAAAAGGTGAACCCAATAACCAAGATGTCCAGATTGCTTTGACAGATCGATTGGACAGGCCGTATAACTCTCCGAGTTACAGAGTATTGGAAGGGGCTGGAAATGGTGTTCAGATTTTATCATCGACATCGGTGACGGTAACACTAAATCACCGCAAAATTAGCCAACATCTGCAAGCCAATGCGTTGTGACTTTTCCGGATGAAACTGGGTACCCCAAAGATTGCCATGCCATAGTGATGCGCAGATTGAGGCACCGTAGTCTGTCATTGCCGATGCAGTAGCCTGCGGCTGATCTGGAACGCAGTAGTAGCAATGGACGAAATAAACGGCGGCTTGCTGGGGCAGTCCACGAAGCAACGGGTCGTCCCGGTCCCACCGAATGGTGTTCCACCCCATATGTGGCACCTTGAGCTTACCGCGGCCATATGCATGGCCCTCAAAACGTACCACCTTGCCAGCCAGGAGGGATAACCCCGGTACAGGTGACGCCGATGATGGCGCATCTTCATCCGAACCATCGAACAAGAGTTGCATTCCAAGGCAGATGCCCAACATGGGCCGACCACTTTGGATGTATGACTTGATCTTGGCATCAAATCCAAGCCGTTTCAGGTTCGCCATGCCATCTCCAAATGCCCCCACCCCAGGCAATATAAGCCGCTCGATATCATCCAATTCTGAAGGCTGCGAAATCACCTTGGCCTGGCCGTCAACATGCTCAATTGCTTTCAGCACGCTGCGAAGATTGCCCATTTGGTAATCAATCACGCCGATCATGAATAACACCCCATCACAGTTCTACGACTGCAATATGCAATACTTGTGTACCACTGGCAAACCAACACGACGCACCAGTGGTACTACCGGTAATTATAATTTCCAGGTGTCGTTCTAAAAAGAAGGCCAATCGTTGAACCACAGCATCGATCGGCGGCTTTTAACGTATCGGACCTACCGTCTGTGGTATCCGTAATTCAAAAATCAACTGATTTTCTTACCACTATTATTCGTCGAGAACGACAACGAGTTCCACACGACGACTCTTGGCTTTCGTCTCCCGTGGCTTCCACTGTCCATGGCCCGCAGCATAAAGCTGTTTGGGATCAACACCTTGTTTTTGAAGATAGCGATGAACTGCTGCAGCTCGCTGGAGGCTTAGTTCCAGATTATCAGCCCATTTACTCTTTCGAATCGGATCCGAGTCAGTGTAACCAGCAATACGAATAGTCTTATCTGAATAGTCAGATCGAATAATTCGAGCGATCTTATCAAGAGTTGACCGTGCTGATTTTTTGAGGCTGATTTTTCCCGATGAAAAAAGAATATCGCCGGCAATGCGCACGGTGATCTGACCATTAACGTAATCAGCTTCTACACCAGGAATGGATTCAAATCCGGTATTGGTGGCCATGGCATTTACCATTCCACCTGGCTGCACCAAGCCACTACTCAGTTGGGTTTCAAGATCTGAAATAGTTGAGTTGGCAGCTTCCACTGCCAGTCGAGTGACATCCAATTCATTTCGCAGTTCGGAATTCTCCTGAATCAAGGCGTCACGCTGTTGCTCAACTTGTTTGGTTGCACAACCACCTGCTAAACAGATCGCAAGCCCAAAGACCATCCATTGCCACCGCGTGCTACTCAAGTTCATTTCGGTCACCTTTCGCGCTAAATGATTCACTGATGCGTCCGGCCCACGCCTCAACCCCTAGTGAAGAAACTACCCGACAACAACTCCTACTCCGCCAAGGATACCAAATTTTTCGAGGATTGAGTGACCTCCAACCACCATAACCACAATTGTGGCGATCGCCAGGTATGGTCCATAGGGGATCATCCGGACCTGGCCGCGGACCAACTTGCCGAGACCGGCCAGGAGCAATGCAGAGATTAGTCCAAAGAACGGCGCGATAAAAAAAACAAGCAGGACATCCTGCCACCCTAGAACGGCCCCAATGGCACCCAGAAGGTGTACATCGCCAAGTCCCATCGCCTCGCGTCCAAATACGAGGGTTCCGACGATCCGTGTGACCCATACCACGGCCCCCCCCACAAAGTATCCGAGCAGGCATCCAGCCAACACCTCCAGGGGAGCGGCGATACCGCCTGATCGGCCCATCAACCACCCCCCAAAAAAAGCGCCAACAAGTGGCCATACCAGAAACAGGCACTCCTTGAGAACCTCACGACGGGGATGGGGCCAAGTAGGCCAATCTGACGGCAATGACTGGCTGGCCGCTTCTGGGCTCACAGGCTGCCTGCAAGACCAAATAACGCTACTGAGCAATATGGGCAAAACCACAGCGGCAATCACCATCAGAATATTGAACACCGGCAACTCGACCCCCATCGCCTCCGGTAGGAATGGGCCTGCCCCCATGGCTACCTGGAAACCCCATAAACCGCCCGTTAGCACGACAAGACCGATGGCGAATAGACACTCCCTGGTCAGCCCATGCCACACATGCCACTGCTGTGCATCTTGTGGAGTTATTGAGGTTTCTTGGGATGTCAAGGGTGCCTGGTTCTCTGGCGGTGTGTCAAAACTCCGCGGCATCCAACCAGCAGCAAGCAAGCCATTGGCAACCAATAGCCCCATGCCCCCTCCTAATGCAGTACCAACGAAGTCTGACTTGGGTGTAAGTTCATCGGCCGCAATACCAGCAAACCACAGCACCGCCAGTGGCAACTCAAGCAGTGCAAATAATGTGACAACACGTGGAATAGAAAGTGGAATCACAAAGAACTTGAAATCAATAACCGATGCAGCAACCAGGCTGCCAAGAAGAACCAGATGAACCACAAGGACCGGCCAAGTCACCATCAGTCCCCTGGATAACCATTGGCCATTGGGCAGATCCGTCATGTAATAGATCGCAAACAGCCCACCAAACAACGTGGCCGTCAGCGTTTCAATGACCGGGTATTCAATGTTAATCGCATTACTGCAGTAGCGACATTTACCGCGAAGCCAAATCCATCCAAAGATAGGCACATTGTCGTACCAGGCTAACCGATGTCCGCACTTGGGACAGGACGATGGCGATGTGACGACATCCAAGTCACGGGGCAACCGGTAAATCAGGACATTGAGAAAGCTACCGACACACGCCCCATAGGCGGCAACCAGAACCAGCCAAAACCAAACTGCCACGCTTTAGAACCCTAATCTATTATTGAACCATTGCCAGTCGACACGCCCCAAAGACAATCCTTGTGGCCCAACATCCACTACACATTTGTATCTTTTTTCACCAGTTTGCCATCCGAATCCGCAGTCAGCTCCTTGATCTTTTTCTGGGCAGTTCCAAGAATCGTTCGACACTGTTTAATCAGGTCCATCCCCTTTTCATACTCGGCCAAACTATCTTCCAAGCCTGTTTCGCCCGACTCAAGATTTTCGATGATCTGTTCGAGTTGTGTGATAGCATCTTCGTACTTTGGGCTGCGTTGTTTGCTCATCGTCTCCTGCCTGGTAAATACAGTGTGGTCAGAAAAGATCACCTTGGCCACGATCGGATTGCTTTTGGCGGCCCGCCTGTAGTGTTGCCTTGCCGCTGGACTCCACGATACTGGAGATCCGGCCGTCGCATAGCACTGTGGTAATCCTATGCCCTTTTCGAACTTTTTTCGCTAATCTCAACGGTCTGTTACCGCTATCCAACGTATAACTGTATCCCCTGCCCAAAATGCTTTGTGGCCCCACGCCACTAAGTTGGCGGTCTAACGCTGCCACCATGCGCTTACGCTCCTGGATACAACGCTTTTCTGAACGTACCAACTGGGTGACCAGATCCGAAAGACGCTGACCTGCTGAGTTAACCAGCAGATCAGGGCGGCGGAACAGGGGATGCCGGCGAACCGAATCCAAACGCTGTTGGGCATAAGATGACTGACGCGAGAGCAACCCCGTCAAACGCTGTGCATATTGATCGACCTGCATCATAAGGGCTGCGGCATCAGGGACCAATGCCATTGCCGCTTGCGTCGGCGTAGCACTACGCAGATCTGCAACAAGTTCGGCCACTGTTGTATCCGTCTGGTGACCGATGGCGGCCACGATGGGAATCTTGCAGTGATAAATCGCATCGGCAACAACTCGCTCATTAAAAGCCCACAGGTGTTCGATGGAACCACCACCACGCGTGAGAATAATGGCATCGATCTCAACTTTTGTAGCCTGCCGAGAAATGGTGGTAATTGCATCAGCAATCTGGCCTGCGGCCTGATCACCCTGAACACGCACATCGTAAAGCAGCAGCTCAAGTCCGGGCCAACGACGACTCGTGGTATCAATCACATCCTGCAGTGCCGCACCGCTCCGGGATGTAATAATAGCGACACATTGAGGAAAGGCCGGCAGGGACAACTTCTTTTCTTCGTCAAAATAACCAAGTTTGGCTAACTGGTCGCAAAGAACCCGTAATTGAAGTTCCAAGGGGCCTTGCCCCACGGGTTCCACCTTATCCACATAGAACTGAATATGCCCCTGGACTTCATAAAACGCCAGCCTGCCTGTAATGACAACTGAAAGTCCATCTTGAACTGGCACTTTCACCTGACGAGCAATGGATGCAAAGCAAACGCACCGTAGAGTTGCCTGATCATCTTTGATCGAGAAAAACCAATGGTCTCGACCAACAAAGTTGCTAACTTCACCAACAACACGAATCTTCTTAGGTGCCGCATCAGCAACCGCCTGGTTGATCAATGATGCAACCTGACTAACGGTCATGGCGGCTTCATTACCCTGCTGACTACCCATATCCGGGGCCAACGGCGTACTGAGTCGGTCAGGATCAAATGGCAGTCTGGTCATCGTCGCATTTGATCCTCACCTGCAAGCCTGCTGACGTCAACTAGACGGTAATATCGATTTCGGTACCCCTGGCGAATTGACACCATCGGCTAATCGCTTACTTTTAGTCGGTGTCGCGTCTGCGACCGACCATCAAGGGTCAGTATTTAATAAAAGTGTGGAGTTCGGTTCATGGCGGTAAAACTAGCAATCAATGGATTTGGGCGCATCGGCCGGATTGTCTTCCGGGCCGCAATGGCAAATGACAATGTCGACGTAGTAGGCATCAACGACCTGGTCCCCCCCGATAACCTGGCCTACCTGCTTAAATACGATTCGACGCATGGGCAGTTCAATGGGTCGGTTGAGGCCAATACAGATGGGTTTGTAATTAACGGCAGACCAATCAGATGTTTTAGCGAACGTGAGCCCAAGAAACTGCCCTGGGACCAGGTGGGCGCAGATTACGTGATTGAATCGACAGGGTTTTTTACCGATTTCGATACCGCAAGCCAACACCTATCCAGTGGTTGCAAACGCGTGATCATCTCGGCGCCCACCAAAACCCCCGAGCAGGTGCCAACTATTGTGATGGGTGTCAATGATGCGAACTTTAATAGTGCCAAAGACACGGTCATATCCAATGCATCTTGCACGACAAACTGCCTGGCACCGGTGGCCAAGGTTGTCAGTGATCAGTTCGGAATCCTCGAAGGGCTTATGACAACGGTACACGCGGCCACCGCCACCCAGCCCACCCAGGACGGACCGTCCATAAAGGATTGGCGCGGTGGGCGAAATGCATACGCAAACATCATCCCTTCGGCCACCGGCGCGGCCAAAGCGGTGGGACTTGCATTGCCGGAACTGAAGGGAAAGTTGACGGGCATGGCCTTTCGCGTACCAACGGCAGATGTATCGGTGGTTGACCTGACCGTGCGTACGGCCAAGGCTACAACTTACGAAGATATCTGCCAAGCACTCAAACAGGCCAGCGAAGGACCCATGCAAGGCATTTTGGCGTATACCGAAGACGAGGTGGTTTCCAGTGACTTCATCTCTGATCCCCACAGTTCAACCTTTGACGCCGGCGCCGGCATTGGTTTGAACGATACGTTCTTTAAGCTCATCAGTTGGTATGACAACGAATGGGGCTACTCGAACCGTGTCGTGGACCTGGCGGTATACATCGCCAAGCAGGATGGTTTGTTGTAGGTTGCGTTGATGGGTGGCGATGCTTCCTTAGCACCACCACCAACTTTAAAATTGCAAGCTTTCTGACCCAGTTCAATCACAAGTCCATCCCACGCAGTTGGGACAATGACCTGTCAGGATTCTAAATGGTTTTGGATATGCTCACGGATACTGCTACCTGTATCACTACGGCGTAGTGCATAATCAATGAAGCATTTGGCGTACTCAACTCTGTTGCCAATGTCATAACGTTTCGCCTGCCAATCCAGCGCGTACATACCACCCGTTCCCGCATCCTGCGCCAACATATTCATTGCGTCAGTCAGTTGAATTTCGCCACCCACACCTTGTGCGGTCTGCTTGAGGTAGTCAAATATGTGTGCGGTGAATACATAACGGCCGGCTATCGCCAGATTACTGGGCGCTTCATCGACAGCCGGCTTTTCCACCAATTGATTAAGGCGAATCAGGTGGGCGTTATCTGAATCCGCCTTGCCATCCACGATACCGTAGCGATCAACCCAGAGTTTGGGTACGCGGTGGACGGCGACGATACTTGCCTGCTTGGACTCAAAAGCCTCCATTAATTGACGCACGCCAGGTTTTTCGCCTGCCGGCGGGTCAATAATCGTATCGCCGAGCAGAACAGCAAATGGCTCATTGCCCACGTGGTGCCTGGCCAAGCGGATTGCGTCACCTAACCCCAACTGGCGTTTTTGGCGGATATAATGAATCTCGCAGCGGTCGCCGATATCGCGTATCTGCTCGACCATGTTGGCCTTACCTGATTCGGCCAGAAAGCTTTCCAGTTCCGGATTAAAGTCAAAGTGGTTTTCGATCGCCTGCTTGCCACGACCGGTAACGATCAGAATATCCTTGATACCACTTTCAACTGCTTCTTCGATGACGTACTGCAGGACCGGTTTATCAACGATGGGCAGCATTTCCTTGGGCATGCTTTTGGTGGACGGCAGAAAACGCGTGCCCATGCCCGCAGCAGGAATAACCGCTTTGGTAATTACCTGGTTGCCTTGTGCGTGAGTCATTGATTGGCCCCTAGGGCTTGCGGGCAGGGCACTTGACGCGACAATAAGTTTCCCGCGTACTTCTCACTGTAGTTTTTAAGTCTGGAAACTATAAGTAGCATATACGCCACAACCAAGATGAAGCATGAACTTTGCGACTAGAACGCAGGCATAACCACCTTCGCCCCAAACTCCATATAGGCTCGGCGAATTTCATTAAGCCGATCCGGGTCGCCATCGTAACAACCGACCACAGCCCCACCAGAACCGGAAAATTTCGTCGCCGCCCCCTGCTGGCGACCAATTTCGACCAGTTGACGGTTACCCGGGCTGATCGTACACAGTTCGGCCCGCAGGTCGAAATTACGATCCATCAATGGACCGATTTCAATGCCACGACCGGCACAAATTAAATCTCGGCTCTTTTGGGCCAGATCGGCAAACTGTGCCATCGCATCAACCACCTGCTTATCGCCGCGATTGAAACGCTCGCGTAGATCATTGTGTGTAATCTCCGTACCCTCAGCGAGGGTATCGTGATAAGCCACGAACAGTGGTGGTAGAGCCTTGGGATCAAGTGATTCGTATTGCCCGTAGCCCTGCTGCTGCATCAGTGGTTCATTGAAATCCATAAAGACGACACCTTCATAAACCTGCACCACTCGATCTTGCAGACCGGCGCCGATACCCAGTTCATCAAGTTCGACGCTGAGGATCAAACCAGGCAGTACCGGCCGGGGTATCTGGACATCATAGAAAGCCATCAGTGCCCGAAACATGGCGGTCACAATGGCACTTGAGCCGGCCAGGCCGACACGTACAGGGATATCTGTTGAATATTCGATCGCAAAATTTCGTCCGTGCAGGCTGATCGACTCCCCTTGGCAGTAATCATAAAATCGCTTTATGGTGGCTTTGATTAGACGGATTCCACCGTAATAACCGTTCATCTCGATGTCATTCAACAAGGCTCCAAGGCCGTCAAATTCAAGTTGTTCCCGATGAAGCGGTCGAATCGCAATGCGTGGCGACTCATAGCAGATCACCGTGGTGGAAAATCCCTTGAGAATAAACGAAATGGTCTTACCGAAATACCCATCAGAAGGATTTCCGATAAGTCCTGCGCGGCCATGTGCCTTGGTTTTGATAATCATCAGTTTGAATTCGAACACAACAACAAGTTCATATTGTATTATCGTCAAAACATTGCCTTGAGTTCGACGTATGGGGGCGGGGCTTTATAATCGGCAGATCTCATGCAACCCGCTCCTCCGGCCAAACTGGCACTCGACGACGGCACTATCTTCAGTGGCCACGCATTCGGTGACTTGACCCCCCACAGTGTCGATGGCGAAGTATGCTTCAACACGTCATTATCCGGCTATCAGGAAATCCTGACCGACCCATCGTACGCTGGTCAAATCATCACCATGACCTATCCACTTATCGGGAATTATGGTGTCAATGACATGGACACCGAATCGGCCCGGGTTCATGCAGCCGGTTTTATTGTGCGCGAGCTTTCAAATCGCCACAGCAACTTTCGGGCTACCGATCCACTAGGTGCCTGGCTGTCTAAAAAGAAGATCACGGGCATTTCTGGAATCGACACCCGTGCCCTGACCCGGAAATTACGCGTACAAGGCGCAATGAACGGCGTGCTCAGCACGGAAGAACTCAGTGACGAGGAACTTGTTGAACGTGCCCGCCAAGCCCAGGGACTGGTGGGTCGCAATCTTGCTGGGCAAGTTAGTCGGCGTAAGGTAACTCGATGGGACGATGATCTAGGACAATGGCTGCCAATTCAGGGCCAGGTGGAACCACCTTCAAAGAAGTTTCAAGTCGTGGCGATTGACTGTGGAGCAAAACTCAACATCCTCCGCAACCTCGTGGATAGTGGCTGTGACGTTACTGTCGTCCCCTTTGACACATCACCCGAACAGATTCTTGAATACCAGCCAGATGGTCTTTTCGTGTCCAATGGCCCGGGGGACCCTGGCCCGGTTCAGCCGACCATTGACCACCTGCGTCAGTTACATGGGAAATTACCCATCTTTGGAATCTGCCTGGGATTACAGCTTTTGGGCCTTTCGCTTGAGGCCAAACGTTTCAAACTTAAATTTGGCCACCGAGGCGGCAACCAGCCGGTCCAGAACCTGTTTACCAACAAGGTGGAGATCACCAGCCAAAACCATGGATTTGGCATTGATCCTGATTCGCTCAAAGTAGCAGGCGGTGAACCGACCCACCAGAACCTGAACGATCAGACCCTAGAAGGGTTTCGCCACCCCGACCATGCAATCTTTGCCGTCCAGTACCACCCAGAGGCGAGTCCAGGTCCGCACGATGCAAGGTATCTATTTGATTGCTTTATTGAGATGATGCGTACGGGACTAAGCCCCACCGGTGAACAAATGGACCAAGCGCAGCGGTATCGCAATCACATTACACCCTGCCAACCACAGGAATCCACGTCTTAGGTGATTTGAATCAGTAGTAATTCCTGTTGGTGTCTTACCCTGATTAACTTTTTGAATTGCATCCTCTGCAATCAAGTTTGCCCATCTTACCAATAAGCATTTTCATGCCACCAAATTCAGGGATAAACATCATCACGAAAACTCTCCCACGCAATTTTTTTATTTTTCACGTTTAAGCCATGTCGGAAAAGTGAAAATTTTGCTTTAAATGATGCCCAAACATCCCCAAGGGGTTGACATAGCTTGACGAAATACGGTATGATCAACAATCCATTTGACGCATAAACTTCGTGACGGATGAGAAAGTACCCACGTCCTAGATACAAGTTTGGCGGGATTAAGCGGCACTCAAGAGCTAAAACTAGCTGATGGATGGCCGTTGAGGAGGCTTTGTGATCTTGAGAAATTTACGGTTTTTTTTGCAAAAAACCTACCATCTTCAAGTAGATGGGTTTAAAATATACCATCCAAGGAAAAGTTGGACTACAATTAACAACGCCTCGATTCAACCATTTCATGTTGAGCGGAGCAGGTAACAGGTAAGAGGGATTTCAATTAGGAGAATCAGTATGCATTTACTGAAGGGGATTAGCCTCAACATTAAAACATGTTTCGTGGCGGTAGTAGCAAGTGCTGCACTTTCAATAAGTGGTCAAACACTTGGAGAAACCGTCACCTCTGGCGGGGCCAGCATCACATTTGATCCCATGACCTCGGCGTTAACGAGTTTTCAACTCGATGGTGTCGAGCAACTGTTTGCTGATGCTCTCTACTACCGAATCGGGGATTCACCTGAAACCTCACTAAGCACGATTGGTACACCAGTGGTGATATCCGAGTCGGACGCAATCACTGACACTGCATTCATTGCCGCGCGTTACCGTGACAACACGGTGACGGTGGATGTCCGCTACGACCTGGCATCGGCAAATCCCGGTGAAGCTGCCCTGCAAACCAGCATCCGCGTAGATAGCGAAGAACCGCTGGAATTCACCATTTTCGAAGTCTCCGATTGGAACCTTGCCGGCACTGACGGTGATGACTCGTTGGCTATTACCGGTGACAACCTTGTCAATCAACGTGATGGCAACTTGGGGTTGGATCATAATACACTTGCTGACAACCTGAATTTCTTTGGTGGCAATCCTTCAGCTTGGCAGGCTTCTGGCTTACCAGACGATATTTGGGACTTGGTTAATAATACATCCGCCGATGACCTGAACAACACGAACACCTTCGGTGACAATGGCAACACCAACGGTATTTTTGCTAATCAATGGGACGGCGTCTTGAATCCAAACAACGAACTCGCCGCTGATGATGTCATGGTGATCTCGAAACAACAGACACTTGGAACACGCGGAGCAGTTGAGGTCATTCCCGAACCTGTAACCAGCCTGCTTAGCCTGATCGGTGTGGCCGCGGCGGGATTGACGGCCTCACAACGTCGACGAGGATGAATCTAAAAAAAAGGGTTTTAAAGGTAACTCACCCTCTATTTGGATGGAAGCAAGTAGAGAATTCACTAAATCTCGCTTGAATTAAGCGAGTGGAGAACGGTGGAGCATGGGGCAAACAACGGGCAAGAAAGCTGAAAGCCCACCACGCGCAAAGTTTAAAGCGCCGCGTGTGGTAGGTGAAAGCAGCGAGATGCGCAAGCTCAAGTCGATGGTGGAAACTGTCGCTGTGCGTCAGTGCACCTTGTTGGTTCAAGGCGAATCCGGCAGCGGCAAGGAGCTGATCGTTCGCCATGTCCATGCGTGCAGCCAACGACGTAATAATCCCTTTATTGCGGTTGATTGCTCTACCCTCCGTGACACACTTCTAGAATCAGAGCTATTTGGACACGTCAAGGGATCGTTTACCGGCGCCGAGAGAGACACGCTTGGTTTCGTTCGTGCAGCAGATGGTGGGACACTGTTCCTAGACGAAATTGGTGAAATGACGCTACAGGTACAGGCCAAGCTTCTTCGCGTAATTCAAGAACGAGTCGTCGTACCCGTCGGCAGCATTGACCCGATTCCTGTAAACGTCCGAATCGTCGCCGCAACGCACCGCGATCTAAAGAAGATGGTGCGGGATGGTGATTTTCGCCAGGATCTTTTCTACCGGTTGAACGTCGTGAACTTAGTAGTTCCCCCACTTCGAGATCGGCGTGAGGATATCGTACCCTTGGCCAAGCATCTGTTATCCCAACTCAGCGAGTTCTACGAGGAACCAGAGAGAACATTTGCCGAAGAATCACTTGACGCCCTGCAGATGTACGACTGGCCCGGCAACATTCGCGAGTTGACCAATGCGATTGAACACGCCTACGTACTGGGTGAAGAAGAAGTACTGACCGTCAAGGACCTGCCCGAGTCGGTTCGCGCGGTGGTCACTGAAATCCATGCTCCCGAAGATGCCGAGTTCCCGACCTTGGCCGGCACAGAGCGAGCTTTGCTTATCCGCTCTCTACGTGAGGCAAAGGGTAACCAGACCCAGGCGGCCCGCCTGCTCGATATCGACCGTCACCGACTTGCTCGTATGCTGCGTCGTTATAATCTGGAGACCATGAGCAAGAGCTGAAGTTCATCGCCTCCAGACAATAAAAGCGATACCTACCGTCATCTAAGGGACGGTTTTTTTATGTCCCGGTGACTGGTTGCAGTGTTAAACTGGCAAGTTGGTGGCAGCGTGTTCGGTCACGTGATGTACCACAGCGGTGCACTGCTTTCCTATCACCGAGAGAAGGCTAATGCAGAAACTTTGTTCTTTGGTTCTTGTTTCCACGCTGGTCCAGGGGTTGGTCACCCTGGCTGCGAGCTATCAGAGAACCGAAGGGACCATCATCGATCCGATCCTGGATACCGCATTCTCTACCCATCCGTACAATGGGCCGGACCTTGAACCCCACCTGTGGCTGGACTGCTGCGAAAATCTGAGTGGCACGAACCTGAGCGGTGCCGACCTGGCCGCCGCCAACTTGGGAAGGGAGAAAACCGCAGCCGCGAAATCTGCCCCAGCGCAAACCTGAACGATACAGACCTGACGGGTGTCAATCTGACCGGGGCAAATCTGACCGAATCGCTGCTGGGCAACGCCACCTTCAGTCACGACACCGTACTGCATGATGGCCAAACCGTCTCGCAGTGGGGCTTCGACGAATCCGGGCTGCAGGCCTACCTGCAAGGGAGCCGTAGTGCCTATGCTGCTAATAATCTGACGATCATTCCTGAACCATAAACCTTTTCGTTGCTGGTCATTGGCGGGTTGACAGTCTTCCGTAGGCGGCGGTCCGGTTTCCCGCGTCACTGCTGGCGCTGGTCAGGAACATGACCGCCCCCGGCAATCAGAAAACGGAACGCGGGCGGGGCCCATCGGTTGCACTGCCTGCTCCCTGTTGTGCCATACGGATCCTGACCAGGCCATCACCGATCAGCAGGAGACTTTGTTCGGGTAATTGGCTAGCTTGAGATGACGCAAAAACCTGATGGCTGTACCCGGGGCAATGGGGAGGCAATACTTACCACGATCAAGCTGATCGAGGAATGCCATCGACGACCACCAGCAGCCTATTTGCAACGGCTGCCACCGCTTTCTCAGCAACCAGAGCTGATGCCCAGTGATTCAGATGCGGTTAATTCCGATCCAATACCCGCCTGTGATATGATTCACTTCCGAGGTCTTCTGGCATGATCTGGTATGACACTGACAATCATATTTGGATACTGGTGGCTGAAAACCATCGGGATCATCTGGGTCGCACTTAAACCCCAACCAATCACAGGGAGTTGTTTATGCTGTTGAATTCTATTGGTTCTATGAGACAAGCGGTACAGAATGATTTCGCTTGGGTTTTTGTTTTTGTTTGTTTTCTGATCTTGCTACTGGGGTGTTCACCGTCGCAACATGTTGATCGCAACCCTTTCAGGAACACCCATGAACTATATACAAGCCGTATTCTCACCGAATCTGGCGGGTTTACAGATGGAATCGAAGGGCCGGCTGTTGACCGTAAGGGTAATATTTATGCAGTTAACTTTGCACGCCAACATACCATTGGCATGGTCACACCACGGGGCCACAGTAGCCATTTCATTGAACTTCCAAGCGGTAGCGTGGGCAATGGCATCAGATTTAATAGCAAGGGGCAGATGTTTATCGCAGATTACCCCAAGCATAATGTACTTCAGGTCGACATGAAGAGCCGTAGAATTAGTGTCTACGCTCATGAACCAAGCATGAATCAGCCCAATGACCTGGCCATCGCGGCTAACGATACGCTATTTGCCAGTGACCCGAAATGGAAAGATTCGACTGGTCAACTCTGGCGTATTGATACTGACGGCTCTGTACATCTACTTGAGTCAGACATGGGAACAACCAATGGTATCGAGGTGAGCCCCGACGAAAAGACGCTCTATGTAAATGAATCGGTCCAGCGCAACGTCTGGGCCTACGACCTGTCACCCAATGGTGTAATCCGCAATAAACGCCTCCTGATTCAATTCCCCGATCATGGTATGGATGGGATGCGGTGTGATGTCGCCGGCAATCTGTATATCACACGATACGGCAAGGGAACGATTTCCAAGGTCTCTGCTGATGGCAGGGAGTTGCTGGAGATCAGGTTGTCCGGCACTAGACCCAGCAACATTGCCTTCGGGGGGTCAGATGGTCGAACCTGTTATGTCACAATGGCCGACCAAGGTAATATTGAAACATTTCGGGTTGAAATTCCCGGCCGAAGTTGGCTGCTTCACCAAATGAACCGAAACTGATTCCCGACAAGAATGCTGTCCAAAATCATCACTGCCGCGACATTGGTAATCACGTCGAGTCTTGCTCCAGCTGATTGGCCACAGTTCCTGGGCCCGACGCGAAATGGTATCGCACCGGATACTGGATTGGCACGACAGTAGCCGCCAGGCGGGCCGCCTGTTCTATGGCGCATTGAACTCGGCGCGGGGTTCGGTGGCGCTGCTATTCATGACAGACAGATCTACGTGCTGGATAGAATTATTAATCAGCGCGATGCATTGCGTGTGATTGACTTGGAATCGGGAAAGGAAAATTGGCGTTTTGAGTACAAAGCGACCGGTCGCACCAACTATCACGGTTCTCGATCTACACCAGTAATCGATGAACAGTTCGTCTACACCGTTGGTGTCTTCGGCCATGTCTACTGCATTGATCACCGTACACGTCAACCTGTATGGACAAAACATCTTGTTGAAGACATTGGAGCATCCAATCCAAAGTTTGGGTTCAGCCAGTCACCATTGCTATACGATGACTTAATCATCCTGGCGCCATTGAGCGATCAGGCCGGCGTGGTGGCACTTGAGAAAAGGACCGGAAATATACGCTGGCAGACAGCAGCATTGGGGAACCTTGCTTATACGTCACCATTGATGGTGACCATCGAGGGCGTTGACCAGATCATGGTCTTGGGCAAACCTGATCTTGTCGAGATTGATGCAAACAGCGGCCAGATACTTTGGCAATATGCTGGCTTTCAATGTCGTGCCCCATTCCGAGTCCAACCCCCGTTGGAAACGGGCGTTTTTTCATCACAGGTGGCTATAACGCTGGATCCATAATGATCCAAATCCGAAAACACAACGGTTGCTTTGAAGTTCATGAGGATTTCCAAATTCCTCAATACGGCGCCCATATTGCCAATCCACTGTTCTTCAAAGGCTTGCTGTTTGCCAACTGTACCACTCGTCGCAACAAAGATGGACTGGTATGCATTGGACTCGATGGTAAGATTAATTGGCTAACGGGCCCCATGAATCATTTTGACATGGGAAACATGATTGGGGCCGACGAGCTGATCTTTCTTCTCCATGGAACGATGGGAACGTTGCATCTAATTGAGTCTAATGCAACCGGTCTACATTAACTAGCATCAGCAAAACTGCTCGATAGAGAACAAATCTGGGCGCCGTTAGCAATGTCTGACGGAAAACTTATCATTCGAGATCAACATCAGATGAAATGTGTTGACGTTCGGAAAAATAACCCCACAGCAAGGCGAATCCAAGAGTCCAAGATTATATCCAGGAGCCAAGAACGATATACCTCGGCTTTGACTCTTGTGTTTGCCTATCTAACCTGAATGGCGATTTTCCCGGTCACATGCCCAGTTTCCTGCAACTGGTGCGCTTCAGCCAATTCCGCCAGAAGAAATGTCTGGCTAATATGCACTGCAAGCTTGCCATCATCTACAAGTTTGGCCGCTTCATGAAGAATCTGACCCTGTTTCTGCGGATTAATGCCATACATTGTGGGTGCGGCCATCATCTCGAAATGCAGGGTGATGTTACGTACAAATAGATCTCGAAGAGCCGACGATCCACCGGAGCCCACGATCGTGACGATCCGACCATTAACCGCCACACAAGTTGGCAACCGATCGAAGACCTCCCCCCCCACACAGTCAAAAGCCACATCACAGCCACGACCATCTGTAAGTTCCAATACGCGTTTGACAAAGTCTTCCTCCACATAATTAATTACAACATCCGCGCCACAGCTAAGACACAGCTCAATGGATTCATCACGGCTCGCCGTGGCCAGTACACGAGCACCTTTCAGTTTTGCCAGTTGAATAGCTATATGCCCAACACCACCCCCACCAGCATGAATCAGAACTGTTTCATTCCCATCAAGACTTGTGCGCTCATAAAGGGCTTCCCAAGCAGTCAGGGTCGCTAAAGGCAGCGCGGATGCCATCATGTGATCAACACGTCGAGGCTTTCGGGCAGCGGTTCGTGCGTCGACACATACATACTCGGCATTGGAGCCGTCACGCACAAGACTTGGTGAAACATAGATTTCATCACCTGGTTCAAATCCCTCTACCCGTTGCCCCATTGCACACACAACACCGCTGGCATCAAACCCCAGTACCATTGGCAACTGTGACTGATCACGAAAGGCACCACGTCTAATCTTGTAATCCACAGGATTCACCGCAGCGCCATGCACCTCGACCAGCAGGTCCTGGTCGCCAAGGATCGGTGTATGGGTATCACAAAGCTCAAGAACGTCAGTGCCACCAAAACCTGTTGCCATCACTGCACGCATTATTCGGCATCCTTCAAGCAGTACCCTTACAGAAGAACCGTACCTTTTCGGTACGGTCTATATCATTCCTGCGCAACAACACCATGCTGCGACCTGCGCGGCTACTGCCAGCCACCAGCCGCAATCCCCCAGCAACCATGCTCACCATTCTGAACCGTGATCGGCCTAACGAACACCGGCGCGCCAAGAGCTCATAGCAAAACCGGTGTAGGATCAAGATCAGTTTCGAAAGAGATCATACCCTCTTTTTCTGTTCCAAAAGCCGTTCGATGAAATGAATGTCGATGGTACTCTTGATGAAATTGGCATTACGCATTAGATCAGCATGCAGGGGTATGGTCGTCTTAATCGGATCAATGCGGAATTCCATCAGGGCCCGGCGCAGCGTTGCGATCGCTTCTTCGCGCGTGGGTGCATGTGCTATAAGCTTGGCAATCATCGAATCGTAGTTGGGTGGAACACGATAACCGCTATGACAGTGCGTATCGACGCGAATTCCTGGTCCACCCGGTGGATCAAAAAGATCAATACGTCCTGGATTGGGTGTGAAGTTATTGTCTGGATCTTCTGCGTTGATCCGCAACTCGATCGCATGGCCCTTGGACTTGATCTGGCGTTGCGTGATACCCAGCTTCTCACCAGCTGCAATCTTGATCTGCAACTTGACGATGTCGATTCCCGTAATGAGTTCTGTCACGGGATGCTCCACCTGCACCCGCGTGTTGACCTCCATGAGAAAGAACTCTTTCTTGCGGGGGTTCATGAGAAACTCAACCGTGCCCGCCGAGTAATACTTTGCCGCCCGACAAAGTCTCACTGCTGATTTGCACAGTTCACGGCGTGTATCGCCATTCATGATTGGGCACGGTGCTTCCTCGACAAGCTTCTGGTGACGGCGCTGCATCGTGCAGTCACGCTCAAAAAGATGCACCAGGTTCCCGTGCTGATCCCCGAGCACCTGAACTTCTACGTGCCGTGCCTTTTCTATGAACTTCTCAAGATAAATTGTCGCATTGCCAAATGCAGCCTCGGCCTCGGACTTGGCCTGCGCCAGTCCGCTTCTCAAGCTGACCTCGTTATGAGCCACACGCATTCCGCGACCACCCCCGCCGGCAGCAGCTTTGACGATGACCGGGTAGCCGATCTGTTGTGCCACTTTGCGCGCCGAATCTATATCCTCGATCTTACCGGTACTGCCCGGCGCTACTGGGACCTTATACTTTCGTGCCAATCGCTTGCATGAAACTTTGTCTCCCAGAAGATTCATCGATTCAACGCTGGGGCCAATGAACTCAATCTTGCATGACCGACAAACCTCGGCAAAGTGTGCGTTCTCCGCCAGGAATCCGTAGCCAGGATGAATCGCATCCACGTTGGCTACCTCTGCAGCACTGATGACACGCGAGATGTTCAGGTACGATTCGGCCGCAGGAGGAGCCCCGATACAGACTGACTGGTCAGCCAGACGGACATGGGCACTTTCACTGTCTGCCGTTGAATACACGGCCACCGTCTCAACGCCCAGCTCGCGGGCAGCACGGATGATCCGCAATGCGACCTCACCTCGATTTGCAATCAGAATCCTTGAAAACATGGGAGAACGGTCCGTCGTCGAAGTTTGCTACTTGTCCCGTGGGGTAATTTGATTGGGGGATACTGGCAGAGGGACTATGCTGATTGGATCGTGAATAGCGACTGACCAAACTCAACGGCTTGCCCGTTGTCAATAAGAACCTTATCGATCGTACCACTCACTTCAGCTTTGATTTCGTTGAAAACCTTCATCGCTTCAATAATGCAGACAACGGTATCGGGATTCACTTGATCCCCATGCTCAACAAATGGCTGGGCGTCCGGAGTTGACGCGGTATAGAACGTTCCGACCATGGGGCTCTCGATGACCGCCTGTGGATCCCCGGTCGACGGCGTGCCGGTACTCGCCGCATCCAGCTGGGGCGTTGTGGTCCCTGACCCCGACTCAGGGCCCACCACGGCAGGTGGCGACTGCACGTACACCGGTTGGGGTACCGCACTTCCCTGCCGCTTGAGAGAAACGCACTGTGATTCATCCTGTAAATCGAGCTCGGTTAACTCATTTTCTACCATGAGCTTGATCAGTTCTTTGAGCTGGTCTTGATCGATCATAGCCAATTTCGCAAAAGTAAAGGACCCCTTCGGTGGTTTCCAAGTCTCAAATGATCGCGGATTGCAGGTCTTTGGGCAACTGGCTAAGCACCTGGTGTCCATTTTCAGTGACTAAAACATCACTTTCAATACGAATACCACCAATACCCGGCAGGTAGATTCCCGGCTCAACGGTAAAAACATGCCCGGGTTGCATACGACCCATTGAACACTCGGATAGGACGGGCTGTTCATGGATCTGCAAGCCAATACCGTGCCCCAGTGAATGGCCAAATTGCTTACCATAACCTGCAGCGGTAATTAGATCTCGCGCAACACGATCAATATCTTTAAATGTCTTTCCTGACGTGATTTGTGAAATTGCCGCATCGTGGGCATCCAGGACAATTTGGTAAATCTGGCGCAGAATAGGTTTCATGGCCCCCAAGGCGACAACCCTCGTAAGATCTGCACAGTAACCGTCAACCACCGCTCCCCAGTCAAAAAGTACGATTCCACCGTTCTTGATTTTGGTATTACCTGGTACCGCATGCGGTAAACTAGCATTGGCATCGGCAGCAATGATCGTTGCAAATGCACGACCATCTGCTCCAATCCGCCGCATCTCATACTCAAGCAGAGCCGCCACCTCAAATTCACGTTGACCGGATCTTAGCTGTTTGATTGTGCTGAGAAATGCCTTTTGGGTAATAGTCACGGCCCGACGAATCGACTTCACTTCTTCGCTGTCTTTGACCGCACGTTGGCCAAGCATACCGTCATCAACATGTACCAATCGCCGCGCCCCAATCTTTTGACCAATACGTTTACGAGTGGCTAGAGAGACGTGATCAGCCTGAAGCGCGACTTTCTTGTACCTGCGGCGATCGACGATCTTGGCCAGTTCGTCTTCCAGTGAACTGCCACGCATGATCGCCGTAACTTGTGGCGCTTCACGCTTAATCTGCTCTTGATAGCGAAAGTCGCTAATCACGGTAGCACGTTGTCCACGAGCCGGCACGAGCAACCAACTATCATCGCCAATAAATCCTGTTAGATAACGGATATCAGGTGAGTGGGTTATGAGCAATGCAGCAACGTCCCACTGCCGCATACGGTTGCGGAGTGTTGACAACCGTCCACTTTTGTCTCTTATGCCTGATCTCCTAGCCATAAATGCAAGTATAGCTGCTGACAGCGGGTACTGCTGTAGCCCATTTACCCGACTTCTTTCTCGTCGACCAATGACTGACGCATTACGATCAACCACAACCGCAGAAATCAGGAGGAATACACATCCGCCGGATCGAATTGCCGGAGCTCAATGGTCTTTAGATGGCAGCCTGTTTCCACTGCCCGATAAAAACAGGTGGCATAGCCCACATGGCAAGCGGGCCCATTCGACCTACAACGCAGCAATAATGCATCTTGGTCGCAGTCGATTCGTGCTTCAACAACCTCTTGCGTATGGCCGGATTCCTCCCCCTTAACCCAAATCTTATCCCGGCTACGGGAATAGAATGTCACACGACCTGTCTCTAGCGTTAGTCCAACCGCCTGTTCGTTCATCCAACCGATCATAAGCACCTGTTGAGTATCAATGTCTTGCACAATGGCTACGATCAGTCCCTTATCGTCATAGGTGATATCAAGGTCGGCGGTAAGTTCTTTTGCGGTTTGGCTCATCGATTAAACTCCAATTTAGCTGCATTGCCATCCAATAAATCACTTAAGCACCCATACCAGAACTTCGAACCAGCACGGGGATTTGTGGATCCTAGATATAGTATAATGAGCACAGATCCGATTAAGAGCTTATTTTAAACTGATCGGATCCGGTTTACACTACGCTAGGAGATAAATCATGAATCCGTTCTCAATACTCCGTATACTCGTCGTATTTGGCATGTGCCTTTATCTTACAAGCATCAGCTGGGCCCAAATCGACGCGGTGACCAAAGCCCGCGACGATCGCAGCCTGGCATTTCTCCAAGGGGGGATAGTAGTTGAAATCCCAGTCAACCCCGGCAGCCTGGTCAAAGTCAATGATGTATTGATGATCCTGGAGGACAAGAAGGGAGAATCGAACATCCGGATTCTAGAAATGAGAATCCAGTCGGATGTCACGGTCGAAGCTGCTGAAGCCCAACGCGACTTGGCACAGGTGAATCTTGACCAAACACAACAGATGTGGGAAGCCGATGCCGCCAATGATTTGGAACTCCGAAACCGCAAGGTTGAATTCAAGATAGCCGACTTGGAACTCCAGCAGCGCCAACTTGACCTGCAAGAGGCTCAACTGCGGCTAAAAGAGGCCAAGGAGATACATAGTCGCTTCACGCTACGAGCACCCATTAACGGGATTATCCAACGTGTCAAAGAAGGAGAGGAAGTTGCAATGGGTGAGATTGTTCAGCCCGGCGTGCCGGTTGTACGGTTAGTTGCTGTTGAAACGCTGACCATCGATGCTTACGTACCTGTAACCGACACGCTTGATTTAAAGGTCGGTCACAAAGCTTATATCAAAGCTAAAGTTGCCCCACGCGATCGCCTCGTCGATGGCACGGTACAACATATCGCAAAGGTTGTGGATCCAGCCAGCGGCACCAAACTCATACGGATTAACGTACCCAATCAAAACGACTACCTGGGCGCCGGCTGGCAGGTATCGGTATATCTTTTTAACCCACAAACTGCAGCCAAGTTAGGAACAAACATGAAGCGTTTGACGCAGTTGGTGAGTACCGTGACAGGAAAAAACCGGTAGATGTTAAACTGATCGAGTATATTGGAGGAATCATGACAGAAGAAACCCCAAAAATCCAAATAGACGGTGACTGGAAAGTCGAAGCGCAAGCTGAAAAGAAGCGGTTGGCTGAACAAGAACAGACAGGCGATTCGTCATCCTCAGGAGGCGAAGGGCAGATGCCCCCAGCCACTTTCGAAGCCCTAGTGAGCACGATGGCCACGCAAGCACTGTTTGCCATGGGAGCAATTGCCGATCCGCGGACCGGCCAACGTGTGCCGCATCTGGACTTGGCGCGACACCACATTGACCTGCTTACTGTCATTGAGGAAAAGACAAAGGGAAACCTCACTGAGGAGGAAGAGAACCTGTTGACGACAACCCTTTATGATTTGCGCAACAGCTACATCCAGGTCTCAACGGCTGCACGTAGCAAGCAATAGCAAATCGAGGGTTGGTCAACTAAAACAGGGTCCGGCATTCCCACCATTGGTGTGACCGCTGCTGTTGGTGAAAACAAGTCTCGGCTGACTGGCCACCTCATGGTGACAGGAGCCGCATGCCGACTTCCAAGAAAAGACGCTCCATTCGCCAAACCCGGGAGATAGCAGTTAATCATCTGCAACTTGCCGAATAGTATGATCCAACATGTGACAATCTTGTTTCAGGCGGTCACATGATCGGCAATCGTTTTTAAACTGCAAGGAATATGCCAATCTCCTTAGCGAAAGATGCAGATCGCTTTTAGTCAGATAGATTCCCATTGTGGCGTCAACCAGTTGATGCCGCTTTTCCTCATTACTACTCATGGCCACCACTAAGCACGAAGAATACCACCTGTGGTTACCACCACGTCGATTGCGCCGGTACCAGACGGCGAAAATATTCTTCGCAATCATCGTGGGTGTAATTTTCGTTCTTTGGCTTTTCATCCAATGGTCCAACCTATCGATTCGACTGCTTTCCATCCTGCTGCTCATCATCACCATATGGACGACATCCGTATCAATCATGCGTGATGCTCGACGATGCCGAGGTCGGCAGATTGAAATCGATCCTGACGCCTTGGTATTGGCTGGGCCAACAGGTCGCATACGGATTAAGCTTGCTGATATTGCCGTTGCACAATGGAAAGATGAAACACATCAAACGACAGGACTATGGCTTTATGATCAACAGCACCGCTTATTGGCACATCTGGATCAGAACCTGCTGGCTGATGAGTCCGAAGCGAGATCCTTTTTGGGCTGGGCACGTCGTCAGATTCACCTGCCATTTCAAGTGATGTGGCCTTCGCGTTACCCTCAACCGCACGGCAACATCCAAAACCTCGCCGACGAGAGGCACCACACATCGTAACGAGACTCATTCGCTTTCATATCAAGCAACGAGATGCGCCCGCTGGAGACAACAACTAAACACCACCAGGCCCCCTTCCCACCCAAGTGCTAAGCCTCGTCACCATCCTGCTTTTGTTACACCCTGACCAATATCATTGCATCTATTAGGATAAATGCGGTTAAACATTATGCACCCCGCGATGGAGGATCAAGTCAGATTGCACGTT
>CAUZIY010000007.1:0-35962 GCA_963579995.1 Phycisphaerae bacterium | reverse complement strand
CTATCGGTCCTAGACCTTCTTTTTTAGCCAACCCGGCCTGTTTTGTACCAGGGCAAAAAAGAGGGCGTGGCAAACTACTGTGAAAACAATACTTATGAAACGAAGGGCCGTTTTAGACCGCTGGTGCGAAATGGTACGGGGTTGGATCCTCCCATCCGTTTAGCAAACTATATAAAAAGGGCCCTCTAAAAGAGGGCCCTCGAGAGATTCCTCACCACGGATTATATCGGTCCGATCCGTGACAAGTGAACAGTTGGGACGGACGCCCATAAAAGGGTGTCCGAAAATAACACCTTGGTGACGCGTTTCCACGCCACTATCCGCCATCGCTGGCGGGCGAGAGTGTGCTGACATACTCGGGTCGGATCGCTCCGACACCGATTCTAAGTTAATCCCTTAGAAAGGAGGTGATCCAGCCGCAGGTTCCCCTACGGCTACCTTGTTACGACTTAGTCCCAGTCACCGAGCTTACCGTCGACACACCTGAATCGGTGCGGCTTCGGGTACTCCCAGCTCCCATGACTTGACGGGCGGTGTGTACAATCCTCAGGAACATATTCACCGCGCCGTAGCTGATACGCGATTACTAGCGATTCCAACTTCATGGAGTCGAGTTGCAGACTCCAATCCGAACTGAGGCGCGTTTTTTGCGATTTGCTCCACCTTGCGGTATCGCTTCGCTCTGTGCGCGCCATTGTAGCACGTGTGCAGCCCTGGGCATAAAGGCCATGAGGACTTGACGTCATCCCCACCTTCCTCCGGTTTAACACCGGCAGTCCCACTAGAGTCCCCGGCATAACCCGCTGGCAACTAGTGGTAGGGGTTTCGCTCGTTAAGCGACTTAACGCGACACTTCACAGCACGAGCTGACGACAGCCATGCAGCACCTGTGTATGTTCCACCCAAAGGGTGTGGCCTACCTTTCGGTAGGTTAATCCATACATGTCAAGCCCAGGATAAGGTTCTTCGCGTTGCCTCGAATTGAGCCACATGCTCCACCGCTTGTGTGAGGACCCGTCAATTCCTTTGAGTTTTAGCCTTGCGACCGTACTCCCCAGGCGGTGCACTTATTGTTTTAACTGCGACCGTGAAATCGTCAGAGATTCCACAATCTAGTGCACATCGTTTAGGGCGTGGACTACCGGGGTATCTAATCCCGTTCGCTACCCACGCTTTCGTGCCTCAGCGTCAGCATCGACCCAGTCGCCTGTCTTCACCTTTGGCGTTCCTCTAGATATCTACGCATTTCACCGCTACACCTAGAGTTCCGACGACCTCTGTCGAGCTCAAGGACCACAGTATGCCAAGCAGTTCCACAGTTGAGCTGTGGGATTTCACAAAGCACTGGCGGTCCAGCCTACGCACCCTTTAAGCCCAGTAATTCCGCGCTACGCTCGGGCCCTTCGTATTACCGCGGCTGCTGGCACGAAGTTAGCCGGCCCTTCCTCTGGGAATGGTCATTTTGTTCCTATTCCCTGACAGCAGTTTACACCCCGAAGGGCTTCATCCTGCACGCGGCATTGCTCCGTCACGCTTTCGCGCATTGCGGAAGATTCGTTACTGCAGCCTCCCGTAGGAGTCCGGGCAGTGTCTCAGTCCCGATGCGGCGGGTCATGCTCTCACACCCGCTACCCGTCGTAGGCTTGGTAGGCCGTTACCCCACCAACAACCTGATAGGACGTTTCCCGATCCCAAGGCAGCAAGCCTTTGCCCGAAGCGACTTGATCCGCAACGGGATTATGAAGTATTACTCCCGATTTCTCGGGGCTATCCCTCACCTTGGGGCACGTCAGAAACGTATTCCTCGCCCTTTCGCCACTTTAATAGTCCACCGAAGTGGACGTTCTCGTTCGACTTGCATGTTTTAGCCATGCCGCCAGCGTACGCGCTGAGCCAGGATCAAACTCTTCAATTAAATTCGTTGCCGTACCGAACATTGCTGCCCGGCACGTTGGCTTCGAAAAAAGTTTGACCTTGACACGACCGAACCCGAAGGCTCGGCTGTCCTTGGTCGACCCGATTCAAATAATGAATCAAGTCAAGACTCAACTCCATTCACTGAAAAGAATTTCAGGTTCACAAGGATGTTGAGCTTACCGTTGGTCGTTAACAACAGTAAATTCCCGCCGCCTGTGGGTTGTGAAAACCCTCAAGCGCCGGCCACATCCTCGCGGCGTTTCCCAACTGTCCACTTGTCAAAGATCGGGGCCGTCAAATGGCCGAACGGAGCAGCTTAAGAAGAGCTTCACACCTTGTCAACTGGGCTGATGTGTATATTAATATCGGACTATAAGCAAAGGGGTTATGGGCCGCCCAATAAAACAATTGTTACCACGATAGGTAACGGCAAGGACCAGTTCCCCGCCCTAATAATCCAAATTCCACCACCATTGACCCAACACCGCCTTGCATCACCACACCACCATCGCCAAAATGCAATTTGCTCGAACGCAGAAAATCTCATCAGGACACAGGACGAGGGATCTTATCCAATGGCTCTAAAAATCCGCGATGCGGCAAGCTGCCGCCTTGATCTACTGTCACTGGGCGAATGCATGGTTCGGCTCTCGCCACCAGGCCATGGTCGCATTGAATTCGCAGATACCCTGGAGGTTTGGGTTGGCGGCGGCGAATACAACGTTGCCTATGCCCTATGCCGGCTTGGTTTACGTGGTGGCTGGGCCGGCGCTGTCGTTGACAACCCCGTGGGGCAGATCATCCTGAACCACGCGGCTGCAGCAGGCCTCGATACCTCTCACGTGGCGGTCCTTCCTTACGATGGGGTCGGACGTGACGCCCGCATCGGCTTGAACTTCACAGAGGTTGGTACCGGCATGCGGCCAAGTGTAACGCTGTACGATCGTGGACATTCGGCAACATCTAAAATGGATCCGGCAAGTGTCGATTGGAAACAGGTATTCCACACAGAAGGCGTGCGATGGCTGCATACGGGCGGTATTTTCACATGCCTATCCGACACGACCCGCCAGATCGCACCCCAGGCACTCAAAGCAGCGCACGAATCTGGCACCATCGTCAGCTACGACCTGAACTTTCGTTCCAAGCTCTGGTCTTCCGACGAAGCCATCGCTACCACCAAACCACTGATCCCGTACATTGATTGCCTGATCGGCAACGAGGAAGACTTTCAGAAGGTACTGGGCTACGAAGTGGCGGGTGCAGACGAAAATCTCAACGAGTTGCCAATCGAATCATACCAGTCAATGGTTCGGCGAGTCGCGGAAGATTACCCCAACCTGAAAGCCATCGGCACCACATTGCGTGAGGTCATCAATGCCACAGAAAACAATTGGTCTGCCATTCTTTACTGGGCAGAAACCGATACGTTCTACACCGGGCCCCAGTTTAAACGCATGATCATCGAGGACAGGGTCGGAGGCGGTGATGGCTTTGCAAGTGGATTTGTCTACGGCCTGCTGACCGACGATGGCGGTAACAACCCGCAACGATGCGTTGATCTGGGCACCGCGCACGGCGCATTGCTACAGTCGACACGTGGTGACACCAGCCAGATATCACTTGATCTGCTTAACCACATCGCCGGCGGAGGTAGTGCACGCATCATCCGTTAAGAACCGCATGCAGCAACAGGGTTCATGGCCGCAATTCCATACACCCGCTTGAGCCGAGCATGGATCCAATGGACACGCCCCGAACCACGTCCGCCCGCTGGCTTGACTTGGCCGCGATCGGTTTGCCGCTGGCACTCATTAGCGCCGGGGGCATGATCTATTGCGTCTGGCCCGACTTCTATCTCAAGTACATTCTCATGCCAACGATGCGTGAATATCAGGCCGTGGAGATCATTACATTCGCATGCTCGGTCTCAGCGGGTTTGGTTGCAGCGGTGGCGTACCGGAAGATCTTCCGCGGCCGACCTAACGATGGCAATGCTGTACGCCGGCTTGGGCCGTCTCTGATTGTCATGTCCGTCTGCACCTCGTCCTTGTTCCTCGGTGGTGAAGAAGTAAATTGGGGCCAAACGTTCATGCAGTGGGGCACTCCGCTGACAGATGTCGCGCCGGAGACAAACCTTCACAACCGGGACGATACCATCATCTCCATCCAGGCTCTGGGGTCCGTCTACCTGGTTGGCTTGTTCTTTCTACTGCCCCTGCTGTGGGCGTTGCGCAAAAGAACAAAACTTCCAGATGACCCTTCGGGGTTTTCGATTGCCATCCCCCGCTGGTCAGTGGTAACCGCCGCCGGTATCGCATTTGCGTGGAAGCAGTTCAAGGAAATCTATCTTCTTGTGGTTGGAAAAAATGAAGCACGATCATCAGTGTTCTACAACCAGTTCATGGAGCAACTCAACGAACAGAAGGAAATGCTGTTCGCAGTAGCATTGCTGATGTTATCCATTCAGTTCATGGTGCATTTAAAGCAGCAGACAACGCCGGCATCGGACAAATGACTGATAGATCCGACCTGATGATCAGTACATCGACCACGGTGTTCCGCTGACATCCTGTTCATCAAGATCCAATGCGGCCCATATTTTTCCGGTTGTGCCGTTATAAAACCAACCCACATCAACACTGCCGGGTGGCGTATCACCAAAACCCGTAGTGCCCTTCCGAGAACCAACCGGTAATGATGGAATCGCGCGAAGATAGGGGCCATAGATACGCCCGCTGGCAACATCCGGAACCGGATTTGCATCCGTACCATCTGTTTTGGTGTACATCGTCAGTTGGCCGGCGACCGTGGACTTGTCATCCGGGAACCGCCCCTCGTGCTCAGCGCGATATTGCTCGATGGCATTTCGCATCACAGCCAGGTTGGCTTTCAATGCAACGGCCTGCGACTGGGTCGCCCCGCGGGTCAAGCGAGGGATCGCGATGGCCGAGATGACCCCGATGATGACAATAACAATCACCAATTCAATCAGACTAAATGCTCTTGTGCGGATCATAGAAAATCCAATCAAGTAGGGTTTGTTTAGATATTTTCGTCCTGCTGACGTTCGGGCTTAAACCCAACGCACAATACAGTCCAATCAACCCATGAAACCCATTGAAAATCGCAAGATCCACCTCATTTCCCCGGTAGGGCGAAACCCCTTAATGCTGACCCTGATCACAAAAAGCGAGATTCCTCCCAACCTTGGACCCTGTCGATACCCGCCTGATCCGATTGGCTGTTACAAACCGAATATACGTCATGATCTGTAGAGATGGAGGCGCCACGAATTTGTTTGCGTGTCACTGGCTGAAACACACCGAAGCACTGCCACTGAATATTTCAAATTTCAATACGGGCGATACAAGGTGCTACAACAAGTTGCCGCTGCGCAAGAACACCTCCGCTGTACCTTTGAAAACAGCTGCGAAGACCCATCAATTGCAAAATTTCAGATGGTGTTACCGTTCCCGCAGAGCATGCACATGCGCATGGTGAATCCACAAGCGTAGACGCAGGGGCTGGAATCGGTGTCCGGATCCCAATTCGTTGAGCGAGACTGATCTGTCGCCGGCCTTCCATCTAACCGGCTGGTCGAGCCCGTCTTCTTCAATGGCAATGGCGTTGTCTCGATCAAATCCCTCAATGGGCGTACCCTCAAAATCCGTAAGCTCAGCGCAGACAGATCCGCCCGCCAAGACGGTGGTATTGAGATAAAGCGATCCACCGCGGTAGACAAGCGGACGCAATTCCAACATTCCTGTTTCAAGCAGTTGATTGGGGACCATCGAAACAAACTGATCACGAGGTATTGTCGCCAGGCCAATCTGCAATGGCTTATCCAAAACACCCGAGGCATCCTGCCCCCGACTACCGTAATACACAAGCACCTTGTCCTTGTGCAAGACCATCTGGCTTGCCATACGCTGTCCGCCGGTACCCCACTGGGGCGGCTGACTCTTGGGAAGAAACACCGCCCGATCGGCAACCCGGGTGAATCGAACACCGTCACGGCTGGTGATCAACTGAATCTCATCAAGTTGGTCGCCCTCGTGAATGTGGGTGGGGCTGTCCCTGAAACACTGGGAACGGCGAAACAGCCCAAGCAGCCCGACATAAAGACCATCAAATCGTGTCACTGCGATCTGTTGGAGCTGTCGATCTGGCTCGCCATCAAGTTCATCGGGGCGAAACAGTTCTGTTGGTGTTTCCCAGTGAATAAAATCCGTGGACTCGACCAACCGGAATATCCGGTTACATGACCCATTGATGTCCTTGGAATGATTGCGCGCATAGGCCCTGAATTTACCGGCAAGAGGCTCCCAGACAACACACTGGCCACTGTCTGCTTTACCGGCAAACGCGAGACGCCCTTGGGGAGGTGACCAGCGAAAACCATCGGGAGATTCAGCGGCATAGCAGGCCCGCCATGCCGCCGGATTATCTGCAACCTCAGGGTGATACCTTGCGTATGAATCAAACAGCAGAAGAAAGCGGCGGGAAGGATCCGTCTGATCTGGATTGAGGATCACGCATGGACCATGCAAATTGGGATCTGGGCCCATGAGAATGTTTGTTTTTTTGTAGCCTTCCCAACTTACGTAATCCATCATGGGTTTATCCCAATGGATTCCATCTTCACTCTCGGCATAAGCCAACGTTTGCTGTTCGTAATATTTTTCTCCGTATGCGTTGTACCACATGCGAAGAACGCCCCGTGATTCGTCGGCAAGAACGCTCCCGTACAGCGTTACATGAGTCCCTTCCCAAGGATACTCATTGGTGATGATCGGATTGTGCTCATATTTTCGGGCCTGGTGCAATTCCCGCCGCATGTTGCGGGTATAGGAGATCATTTCGTCGTCAAGAAACAGTTCAATACCTAGAAAATCCATAATGCAACTTTACTCCTTACAGCAGGCACCCTGCAAAACGCAATGATGAGCACCGCATGGGGACCAATAGATACAAGATATAAAATTAAACTGTATCCATCGGACGATTCATGGGGCCACATGCCAAAATACACAACTCCACAGTTTACGCTCACCATGAATTCCCGTCGTGATTCAGCATAGAACCACCCACGCAGATAGGCTCATTTTCAACCATCCCTTAGGAATTTTACAGTAAATAATTTTAATATAAGCATTTGCGTGCTTTTATCGTGGCTTGGCGTTTGTAAATGCCCCATCGAGACCTTGAAACCACAAATCGGCAGCACCATCACTTGTTACCATAAACGACTTAAATAAATGGCCTTATGGATATTATGCGAATCGGCCTCACTTTGGCCCTGCTTTTGCTCATTACCTTGGAGAGGAATTTGTGACTAGGCACCGTATAAAACATGGTGGCGGATGTTGCGATCATGCTTGGTGATGCCCGGCAATTGATGCTCGGGGCCAAGCTTTCAAGATCGTTTATTTTAAGAGGGAATCATCTCACTTCTTAACATCATGAAAAAACTAGAAATTCCCGTGCTTTGCTATAATTTCATGGCCGGTACGGATTGGGTGCGTACAAAGACTGACGTTTTAGATCGCGCTGGCGCCAAAGTGACTCAGTTCAATCTCAGAGAAATAGATTTGGCTGTTTCGCTAGACGATGCATCGAAGCCGTTGAAGCATGAAGAATTAGCGGCTGAAGCTCTTTGGAACAACTTAAAGTATTTTTTGGAGCAGGTCCTTCCAGTCGCTGAAGAGTTGGAGATTGATCTGGCAATGCACCCCGATGACCCGCCTTTGGAAGTGTTTTTAGGGCGTGCTCGGATCATGAATTCTGTGGATGGATTTCGCCACCTGGTGGAGTTGGTTCCCAGTTCCCGTAACGGTATTTGTTTCTGTCAGGGTTCTTTTGTGGAGATGGGAGCTTCTATTCCGGAGACTATCTATGAGCTTGGACCTCATATACGTTATGTACACTTTCGGGATATTCGAGGCACGAAAGAGAATTTCACAGAGACCTTTCATGATAATGGTCCTACAGACATGGCAGCGGCCGTGAAAGCATACTATGAAGTTGGGTTTGAAGGTCCCATTCGCCCTGATCATGTACCGCAGCTATTCGGTGAAGAGGCAGGTGAGCCGGGCTACACTCAACTGGGACGATTATTTGCTTATGGTTATATGCGTGGGCTCATGCACGCCGCTCAACGGTAATAAAGGAAGAATCAATGTCTGCACCTCAGGAAATTACAATCGAAATGATGCGGGAGAAATTGTACGCTGCAGTCGTTTCCGATGTCCTCGATGCATTAGGTTATAAAAATCAGTCTCCTCGTGTACCTTTACCTCCGCAAACAAGCGAAGGAGTATTAGTGGGTCGTTGCAAGACGACGCAGTGGGAAGATATTGATTTTGAAGATCCTTCGCCGTATGAATTGGAATTGAAAGCTATCGATGCCTGCCAAGCGGACGACGTGCTGATTTGTGCGGCTAATGGTTCAATGCACTCAGGTGTTTGGGGCGAATTGCTTTCCACGGCCTCTAAAAATCGAGGTTGTATCGGAGCGATCATTCATGGAGCGGTACGCGATATTTCGAAGATCAAAGCTCTGGGATTCGCCGTCTACGCTTCGGGACGTTGTGTCTACGACAGCATGAATCGTCAACGAGTTATTTCTATTGATGAGCCTGTACAAATTGACGGCGTTACTTTCTGCTCGGGAGATCTTGTGATTGCTGACGAAGATGGTGTTGTTGTTGTTCCTCAGGAAATCGAAGAGACGGCAATCCAAAATGCCTGGAAGAAAGTACATGACGAAAACGTCACGCGTGATGCGATTATCAATGGCATGCTGGCTACGGAAGCCTACAAGAAATACGGTGTCTTATAACGGTACGTTCAATTCGTCGTCAAGAAACAGTTCAATACCTAGGAAATCCATAACGCAACTTTACTCCTTACAGCAGGCACCCTGCAAAACGCAATGACGAACACCGCATGGGGACAGATAGAGGCCAGATATAAAATCAAACTGTACCCATCGTGATTCAGCATAGCACCAACCATCCAGATAGGCTCATTTCAAACCATTCCTTAGAGTAACATGGGGTTTTACGATAAATAGTTTCAATATAATCAGTTGCATGCTTTTATCGTGGCGTGGTGTTTGAAAATGCCCCATTGAGACCTTGAAACCACAAATCGGCAGCACCATCACTTGTTACCATAAACGACTTAAATAAATGGCCTTATGGATATTATGCGAATCGGCCTCACTTTGGCCCTGCTTTTGCTCATTACCTTGGAGAGAAATTTGTGACTAGGCACCGCGTGAAACACGGTGTCGGATGTTGTGATTATGCTTGGTGATCCCCGGCAATTGATGCGCGGGGCTAATTCTTTCGAGATCTTTTATTTTTAAAGGATGTGTTATTTAAGGAGTCATTGAAAATGAAGAAAGCGTTTATCCCTTTACTGCTTTGCGCAATCTTTGCGTTGCCAGCAGCAGCTGAAACCTATTGGTTTCATGACCTGGACAGTTTTGATGGCTGGGATATTGTTGGATCCAACGCCAATGTCTTTGACATGGCCGCTGTAACAAGTGGGGCGATTGAGGGCAATGGTTTTGGTTTCCATGACAGCTCTTATGCTTGGGAACATGCGACCAGCAACAATGCCGACATGTCCAAACCGGGCGTAGGCGATACCCGTTATCTTTACTTCTGGGGTGTCGTCGCTTCTGGTGATCCGGGCCGTCCTCATATGGGTGTCAGCCAGGCAGATGCCAATTTCGGTGGTGGTGGCGCCTATGAAACCTTTAACCATGGCTTTTGGCACTACGCTGACGGCGCCCAGATTATCGCAGCGCATAGGGATGGCCTCCGCCCCAACAGGGTCCAGGGCGTGGGCAAAGGCTTGTACGACTTCCGTATCAGCTGGACCGGTGTGGCCGAAGGACAGTGGGATGTATCCTGGGAATACAAGGATTATGCCACAGCAACTTGGAACGTGGTTGATACCTTGGCCAACGATACGCTCAACGACCCCGGCCGTATCAAACTTGGTTCCGTCGTGGATCGGTCTTTCTTTGATGCAGTTGAATATTCCAACGTAGATCGCACCGTAAAGGTTCCCGAACCGGCAACACTATCGCTGGTGACAGCAATCTCGGTCATGATCTTCTCTGTGCGAAAGAAACGGCGCTGAAGACTCCCGCCATGCATTTTTTTAGGTGGCAAGTCTGACGCGGCGGCCAATCGCATCGTAGCCTGGTCGAATATACCCAGGAGACGACACGAGGGGCCCCGCGTCAGGCCAACCGCCTGCATCGCAAATCATATCGCTACTCCCCATCGTCCAGTCCTGGGAACCTAGAGTCACCGATCTTGAATAAATCACCAGTGCCTCCGGGAAGTGTTACTTTAATTTTACTATTCGTTATTTGGAGCAGTTCTGTTGCACCGGTTTCTCGTGAAAGGCGGCTTATCACCTTGACATCGGGGGATAAGGTCACGGTAAATGAAGCCTGCCTGTCCCTAGCCGAGACTCCAATATCACACCACGTATTGACCAGCATAAAATAATGGCCGTTGTTGTCGTCCTGGAACAAACCGACCAAGGCATCCCTTCTCAAACCCACGCCCTCATCCACAGAAATATTTTCTATTTTCCACTCACGCCCAACCTCCTCGGTCAGTGGATCTGTTCCTGAAGGATAATGATTGTCGACTATTTGCCCATTCTCAAGATGTCGTCCCGGGATATAGGGTACATACAGCGGCCCTCCTTCCCCCTCAAGAAACCGTAAGGCCCGCCCCAGATTCATGACTTCCCTGTTTACACGAGCCGCCTCGTAATACAGGTAGTTAGGTCGACCGTCTGCATCCAAAAGCGCTCTGTATTCCGTGGCTGGAGTCCCATAAATGAAATAGGCAAATCCAGTGTACCCATAGGCCAAGGAGGTAAATATCTGCATTCGCAATTCCGATTCACTTGGCAGCGTTGTCCCTGACCAGCCTTGGCATGATTGGATAAAAGACCAGTAGGGGATACCTGCTTTTATCGCCGCGGCCCGAACATTCTCCAGGTTCTTAAAGTACAAAGAGGACAAACCCCCGCCCCTGAATGGATAAATGTCGAACATGAGCACATCGGGCTTAAGAATGTTTACAAAGTCTTCAAGGTACTTGTCATACGGGTAAGGCCCATTTGGATCTCGGCCAAAGTATTTACCCGGAGTGCCCCCAATGGGAAATGCATTGGAATAGACAAGTTTGTCGGGGTAAGTCTGGCGAAGCCAATCCATGATCTTTGCCAGGCCCGGCATCGCGGTCGTCTGAGGCTCATCTTTAATCAGCCATCCAGTTGCACCAGGGTAAGATCGGTCAAGATCCTGAATTCTGGATTTAACGCGTTCTGTCAGTTCAAACTCTTCGACATGAAAGTGCCAAGGAAGTCCCAGTGGAGGATCACGATCATAAGCCACCTCAAAAATCTCAGGCTGGTACCTGAACACCAAGAAGGTATTCAGACCTGCGCCACGGTACTCTGACGAGTCATGAATATTCTCATTTTCTGATAATGCCATTAAGGTAAATGGATGGCTGCGTACCCATCGCTTGCCCCGCCCCCTCACCTCTTCCGCGTTGACCGGCATACCGATTACATACAATACGAGCACAAGTATCTTGAGGGTGATTAATTGCCGGGTGCTGTATTTCATTTGGATCGTTCTTCACAAATCAAGTTGATTTTTCAAACAACCGTCACAATTCATGGCCGGCCTTGTGGCCACCAGGCAGTATACGCTGGTTTTGGGAACTGTAACCATGCGCACCGCTAGCTGTTATCTGGACAACAGGCATTGATCGTCAACTGCTATTTCAAGGCAGCTCATGGCAATGCCAAAGATGAGCCTGCAAGCCGATCATCAAGAAAACCACCGGCCGTAAGCGTGCGCACTGTTCTTAATCACAAGGATCACAACCCCGAACTATTGTTCACAGACCAATGGCTTGCTGGTGGGAGGTGATGATCGAAGCCAGATTATGCTCGGAATCCTGCTGAAGCAACGCTGGCAAATTAATCGCCCTGGTCCCGACAAATTCATGATCAATCTTCAGCATGACAAATTCACTTTCCAAAACCGTGTAACCAGCCAGTACCGTAACCAAACCATCAACGGTCCAGTTAGCACCAATGACACCTAAATCCGCAACATCAACCACGCCATCACTATTGAAGTCACCTTGAGACCACTGAGCATCATCCTGGTTAAAGTTGGCTCCGAGAATGCCCAAGTCCGAAACATCCACCACGCCGTCATGGTTCGCATCTCCCCAAGAATCAGTCACGCTCATTTCAACGGAGGTGACACTTTCATCCGTACCCAGACCATCGGTGTAATAGGCTGTCGCTGAAATTGCTGATCCGGCATCGTCTTGGGTCAGCGTATAGGTGGTGTCCGTTGCGCCAACAATTGGGACACCATCGCGGTTCCATTGGTACCCAAGATCGCCATCACCATGGCGAAATGCCGCCATGCCAGGGACCATCGACCTGATCTTTGGCGTGGCGTTATTCGATGGACTGCCCAGCGCGGTCTCCGTTTCAAACGAACAGGTCGTGGGTGTTGTTCCCAACACGCTACAGGTGATATCGCCCGTGACTGTCGCATCCACATCAGAAAAACGCCACAGGTAATAGTAGACTTTTTCATCCACTTCCAGTGGGTACAACGGGTAGGCCACGGTCATCACCGTGCGAAATTCCCGCAACTCCGCTGTTTGCCCGGGAACTGCATAAACCGCGGCACCCTGGACGCCATCACCATGTTCGCCGGAAAGCAGGTGTCCTGCTTCATGTGCCATATGGGTCGGATTCATCCCACCATAAGTCAGTTGAAGGTAGGACTCATCATCGCCGGCGCCGATGGTGGCAGCACCATTTGACCCGGGGCCACCGTCATTTTTCTGCCGCCAGTAAACCACCATGTCCGCAGAATGATCCGTGCGGATGGCCTCGATCTCATCGATGTACTGGCTAAAAAAGTTATTGCCCATCAAGGCCAAGGTAAGATCCACTTTCCAGTCCGAATCAATGTTCGAAAAGTCGACCTGTTCAGAGTGCGCGACGTTGAAGGCGACGTTGATTCCACTGTCACGGTAAATTTCCGTCGTCTTCTCAAAGATCCTATCTAGAAATGGGGCCAGTTCCGTCTCGCCATAGTTTCGACCCCAGTTAATCATATTTTGCATCTGCTGTTCAGCAGGTTGCGGGTAGATAACCAGCACATCGATCGTGCTCATTCCATCTACATCATCGATGTCATTGCTCGCCACGAGAACTTGCCCCACCACGGGCATGCCAGTGATGGACACCAAACCGGTAGGATCGGCATTGAGTAACAACCGGGGCTCAAGCGTCTGCAGACCATGCCACCGGTCAACCTTCGAAACCAACAGCTTTCGCCTGCCTTGTCTGCCAATTACACGCGGTACAAACCGACTTGCGGAAGATTTTAATATGGAAAAAACGCTCAACCCCTTGCCTCCACTGCCTTGCACCCACATGAAGAAAATACGCTCTAGATATCAAAAATTATATTGCCCAAACAAGTCATTGGTAAATATATTTTTCCAATAAGCAAAAAACTGTGCCTACTACAAGAACCGACCCATACAGAGGATTGGAAACTAATGCATACAATGCCCTAGGTCCAACAAGGCACCTGTGCCCCTAGATCAAGTTCAAGTTTTTGTTGATGAGCAATAAGCATTAAAATTAGATCCTGATCGTAATTCTTGTGCAGTAATGCGGTAAAATCGATTGAATCCTGATGTTCAAAGTCGCAGTGAGATCTAAACAATGCAGTCCGCATTTCAGACGAAGCATAAAAGAGTGATCCTAGGGCTATATTTCCCTCGCCCCAATTCGCTCCGATAATTCCTAAATCCGCAACATCAACAAAACCATCGCCATTGAAGTCCCCATGCATCCACTGGGCATTAGCCTTATTAAAGTTGGCGCCAAGTATGCCCAAGTCAGAAACATCCACAACACCATCTCGACTGGCATCTCCGAAAACATCTATCATTACATTGAATGATTCGGACATAACACTTTCGTATCTGCCAAACCCGTCCGTGTAAAATGCCCTCACGGTAATCCCTGTTCCAAGATCGTCCTGATTAAGTGTGTAGGTACTACTCGTAGTATTTGATACTGGTTTTCCATTTCGATTCCATCGATAAGATATCTCCCCCAGTCCATCCTCATCAGCCAAATTATTACTAGCCATGAGGACCTCGCCTTCTACTGGCAATCCTGAGATAGTTACTGACCCCGTTGGCGCATCATTAGTGTTGCCCACAAGAGATGGCTTTAATGCAGCAAAGGCGTAACCATTGGAAACTATTTGCGTATAACCATCATCTGTCGGCGCGCCGCCGCTGAACTCTGGATTGCCCCAGACAGTAATACTGCCATCTGATTTCAATGCAGAAAAGGCATTATTGTTAGAAAATATTTGCGTATAACCGCTATCTGTTGGTGCACCACTACCGCCAGAATACCCCTGCCCCCAGGCAGTAATACTGCCATCATCTTTCAACGCAGCAAAGGCATTATTGTTAGAAAATATTTGCGTATAACCGCTATCTGTTGGTGCACCACTACCGCCAGAATACCCCTACCCCCAGGCAGCAATACCGCCATCATCTTTCAACGCAGAAAATGCGTTATCGTTAGAGACTATTTGTGTATATCCGCTATCTGTTGGTGCGCCACTACCGCCAGAATCATCCCGCCCCCAGGCAGTAATACTGCCATCATCTTTCAACGCAGCAAAGGCATTACCGTTAGAAAATATTTGTGTATAACCGCTACCTGCCGGTGCACCACTACCGCCAGAATCACCCTCCCCCCAGGCAGCAATACTGCCATCGGCTTTCAACGCAGCAAAGGCATTACCGTTAGAAAATATTTGTGTATAACCGCTACCTGTCGGTGCGCCACTACCGCCAGCATACCCCCCCCAGGCAGTAATACTGCCATCTGCTTTCAATGCAGCAAAGGCGCCATAGTTGGAAAATATTTGTGTATATCCGCTATCTGTTGGTGCAAGACTACCGTCATAATAATCCTCCCCGCCAAAACCCCCGTTTCCCCAAGAAATAATACTGCCATCAGCCTTTAATGCAGCAAAAGCCTCTTCGTTGCCAACAATTTCCACATAACCGTTGCCAATCGGACCATACTGGCCACCTCTGTCAGGATGGCCCCAAACTGCAATACGATGTGTTGGATATGAAGTCACCCTTTCTGCTGTGCCCTCTTTATCTATATAGATCGCCGTAAGAGTAATATCTATTACCGACGCCTCGCTGATACCGATTAACCCTACAGAATCAGCATCGAGTAATAGGCGCGGCTCAAGTTGCTGCAAGCAATGCCAACTATCCATAATTGAATCTCTATCTTTTTGGTGCTTTTAATAATCTTTGGGAAAAATCAAGAGTGTTTTATGCAATTGAAAAACAGAAAAAAATACTCCTCTCACGCCACCTTGTTATAGGATTTATACATAGAGAAAACGCGTTATTAGATACCAGTAGCACATGGCATGCTAAATAAAAAAAGTGCTAAGCATAGCCAATAGCCTCTACCGCAACCTGCACGACACCACCAATACACCCATTACAAGCAGGGACAGGGCTGTAGGTTCAGGCACAGATATTTTCAGACCCACGTCTGACATCTGCGCGGTGCTCCCCCAGTTGGCGCCGAGAATACCCAGGTCCGCGATATCCACAATACCATCACTGTTAAAGTCTCCCATGTTGTACCCGAGGCCTGTCCGGTTGAAGTTGGCCCCCAAAATTCCCAAATCTGTTATGGCCACGATGCCGTCACCGTTGGCGTCACCCAATAGCTGGTCGGGCGCAACGTCAAGTTCCATGACATTCACATACTGTCCGGAAAACAGGTAAAGCTGGTTCCCCTCGCGCCGGGCACTAACGATTCCATCATCTCCTATTCCCCAATTGGCATAGCCTCTCGGATCCCGTTCAAAAGTCTTAAAATCCGTTGTCGTGCCGTATATGATCTGGGGATGGGAGCCCTCGCCCCAGGCCACCAGGTACTCGTCCTCACCGGATTCATTTTCTCCCAAATAGCCAATAAACTTGGGGCGGTATTCAGTCGTGTCCACGGTCCATGATTTACCCGGTGCAATCACCGGATTCTGCGGGAAGTAGTCCCAGTGCCTACCGTCATTGGATGTACCGAATCCCACGGTCGGCCTGCCACTGGAATTATTGGTACCACGCAAAAATGCTAACCACCGACCATCGGGAAGTCTCTGGATAGCGTGATAGGACGATTGGCTTTCCATCCACGCTGCATCGGTGGTTGGCAGCACCGGAACGGTATCATCAACGCTTACTTCAGCCCACACAGAGTCTGTCCAGAGCGTCCAGTCATGTGAAGATAGATCCGGCGTCGTTGCCAACGCCGTCATCTGATGTCCCAACCCGGGATTGTTGGTGCTCCAGTGTTCCCCATGCTGGCCGTTTGGCCGCAGAGGGGCACCACCCCAATAGTGGTTGTAGTAGTGGAAGTACATGAACCAGAGTTGCTCGTCTTCGTTCCAGACCACTGACGGGCTCGAATAATGCCCAACCCAGTTTTCCGGAATGCCGGTCGGGCGATAGAGGGGATTGACCATCACCTGGCTGTCAGTCCAGTGCAACCCCAAGACGTCGATCGCATGTGGCACAGAGGCCTTGACATATGGACCTGTGATGGAATCAGCAACCGCACTTCCAATGCCGGATGTCGGATCATGGTGGGCGTAATAGAGGTAATACTTGCCATCTTGATTCTGACCCTGGTTATTTTTAACCACCGCGGGGTAGCCCAAAGATGCATGGCCACCGGCCGGCCAACTTGGATTTCCAAGCGAACTATGCTCCCAGTTCTGTGTCTGGTGAAGAATTTTTGTTGAGGAATTGATGCCGAGTGGCAGCGGCTCAATCAGATCACTCAGATCAACAACTTGCAAATTGCCATTTAACATGCCCAGCGATGTCGCCTGGGCAATATGACAGATAAAACACGACATGACGGCGATGAAAACAAGTCGTCTAAACAATATGGCCACCCCCAAATGACCTTCACGTGGTTGACGTAAACCAGGTGGTTTCATGTTTGATGCGCCTTTAACGTTTTACCTTTGCACGCAACAAGGTGATTCATCCCAAAGATCGCGGAAAACTGTTCACGTGAAAGTGATGCCTTATGCCATTCCTCCATTACACGTGTGCGAGGAACACACGCTTATGACGTCAACCATTATAGCAGGCGTCCAACAGCCAAAATCAAAAAAACAGATTGCTCGGCAAGATGCCCGGAACTGACACGTCCACACCGCCTAATCATCGCCCTCCACCATGCAATGCATTTATCGACAGGGCAATGAGGTCCTGGTGGGCGGTGATGAGCCAAGCCAGGTCAGATCCATCATCCTGTTTTAATAATGCCGGCAAATTAATTGACTTTTGAACCGGGTGGCCATGATCTACATGCAATGCGGCGGTCCGGCTCTTCAAGGCCTCGTAACCAGCCAACGATGCACCCAGTCCGCTTGCACTCCAGTTGGCACCGACAATCCCCAAATCGGTTACGTTCACAACGCCGTCACCGTTGAAGTCCGCTTGCGCCCACTGTGCATTGACCTGGTTGAAGTTGGCGCCGAGTATTCCAAGATCCTCAAGGTTTATCAGGCCATCAAAGTTCGCATCGCCAGGCGGGGAGACCGTAACCTCGACAACATCGGTCGAAGTACTCGCCCCGTTACCGATCAAAAGCTCAAATTCAAGGTTGGTTAAAACAGAAACAGATGGTGCCGTGAATGCCGGATGCATGCCAGTGGCATCACTGAGTACAACCAGCGTCCCCGATAGCTGGCTCCACTGATAGATCAGCGTCTCCTGATCATCACCGGTACTACTTGAGCCATCCAAAGTCGTTGCACGTCCTGATCCCACAAGTTGATCAACTCCGGCATTAGCAACAAGTACCTGGCCTGAACGAAAGGCCGCCACGATGGGTGCCATCTGGTTAATGAAAGAAACTGAATCATGCTCGGCGTCACCCAGGGGTACGTCTGGAGAAAACGCGCATTCCTGGATGACCCCGTAACCGGATCCGCACGGCATGGTCTGTTGCGTGTTCAGATCCTTGTTCGACAGGGCCCACACACGCGTATATGGCCCCAGGCCCAACGAGGGTGCCACGGTCATGACGGTTTGATATTCGCGTTCATGGGCCTGATCGCCGTCAACCGAGAAGTTGCCTGCTGCCTGATATCCGTATTCATGACGTGCGCCCAGTAGGTGTCCAAGTTCATGGGCCACAATTCGCGGATTTATTCCATAGTGGGTGAGATGGATATACGCTTCATCTTCACCTCCACCAATACTGCCCGCACCATTGGCACTTGGGCCACCGTCACCACTTTGCCGCCAGTAGATGACAATATCTGCCGCATATTCATCACGTAGAGTTTCGATTGCCTCGAGATAGGGGCCATACCAGCTGATATTGTTTTCAGAATTCATCAGAACACTGGGCAACCTGCCTTTCCAGTCCTCCTCAATGTAGGAAAGGTCGATTTTCTGCGCGTGAACAACTTCAAAATTAGCTTGCGCATCGCTGCGCAGATACATATCATTCACATGAGAAAAGGTGGCATCTAGAAACCCTTCCATCGTGGTCTGACCAAAGGTCCGATTCAAATTGATCAGTGTCTGCAGGTGCTCTGCTGCAGGCTGCGGAAACAGGACCAGGACATCAATGTCATGGGTGTCCTGGGATTCTTCCTGCGGTTCGGAAGTTGGAACCCCTTGCGACCATTGCAACTGATTCGCGACCGTGTAATCCTGGGTCGCAGTCCCCAGTAAACCATGGCTCCAGTTGGCCCCTACGATGCCCAGGTCCGCCACGTCCACGGTGGTATCAAAATTGAAGTTTCCCTCCGACCACACCGTTTTTATCTTGTTGAAATTTGCGCCGACAATCCCAAGATCTGAAATATCCACCAGGCTATCAAAATTGGCGTCGCCACTTTGACCGACCGTCACCTTGACCGTGTCGACTGACGTGGCCACACCATCACTTACGGATAACTCGAAATCAAGATCGGTCAGGTTCGAAACGTACGGCGTAACAAATCTCGGTTGAGTTGCGGACGCATTGTCGAAAGTCACTGGCGGCCCCGATAGCTGGACCCATGTGTAACTCAATGCATCGCCATCATCATCATTACTGTCTGTGCCATCCAGTATCACGGAGTCACCAGATCCCACCATATGATCACTACCCGCATTGGCGACCGGTGGCTGATTGGGAGGGGGTAGAACGGTTAATATCGCGTTGGCGACATCTCGGGACAGATCATCAGGATCCGAATTGCGGCGGTTGATTAGAACCACGACGCCCAGTTCCAGTTCAGGGAACAGCCGCATATAGGTATTTGCGCCCGTTTGAGATCCGTCTTTACGGATGGAAAATTCACCCTGCAATGTCCCAACGTTCCAGCCCATGGCGTACGAAGTGTTTGAGTCTGGAACGGTCCACAGCTGTTCAAGCGCCACCTGGGACAAAATATCGCCATCCATCAGCATTCCGGAAAAGCGGGCCAGGTCATAAGCAGAAGCTTCCATACCACCACCCAGCAATTTCCAGCTGATATTGTCGGCGGTCGCTTCGGAGTTGTTCGTGTTATACAGCGACGTGCGATATTCATTTGCCTCGTCGCGATTTTCTACCCGCAGGGTTTCAAGACCCAGTCCGCTTCCTAATTCGGCATCCAACACATCGGCAATGGACTGGCCCGTCGCCCCCTCGATCCCAGCTCCAAGGAGTGTATAGCCATGGGTACTGTATGAATAACTAGCACCTGGAACTCCAACCAACGGCTCATCCCAAAACAATTCGGATGCTTCAAGAGCAGTGTCGTATTGGGTGGTCATGGTCCCAAGACCAAGTTCGGAGTAATGGCCGATACCCCCGTTATTGGCTGTCAGTTGCTCAAGTGTATGGGTGTGATGCACAGGCATTGGAGGCACGTAGTCCCGCGTCGCAGCCGCTGGATCTATTATGCCCTGGTCCGCCAGCTTCAAGAGCAACACCCCACCAATGGCCTTGCTTACCGATGCAAGTCGATTGATGGTGTGAGCGGAATACCACACGTTGCCATCAATGTCCTGATGGCCAAACCCGCGCATGTACTTGATGTCACCCTGATGTACTACGGCAACACTCAGCCCGGGAATCTCGCCATCGTCCAGATGGTTTTCCGCAATGTCATCAATACTGGCACGAAGTTCCCAATCAGGACGATCCGAGTTTTGTCGCCATACCCCAGCGTACTTCATGTCTGAGTCCAACTGGTATTCCTCGAAATCAACCAGGCGATATCCCATATCCCGATAACGCCGCCAATGGTTTTGATATTCCTGCGCATCCAGATCGTGCTCATGTGACCAGGCGCGGTCGTTGTCATTTTCAATCCATATGGCTGCGTAACGTTGGTTGCCGCCCGCCTGGTATGACTCGAGATCATGAACCCGATAGGAGTCCTGGTATCCGTCCAAATAATCTGAAAATTCAGCTGCGGTCAGATCACGGTGCAAGATCCATTGCAGGTCATCCACATTCTCCACCCATGCCCCTGCATACAGTGTCGAGCCACCTGCGGGATATGCCTCGAAGTCAATTAAAATGAAATCATCCTGGTAGCTTTCCAACCGACTGGAAAACTCCGTATCGGTCTCATTGCGAATTGAAGCCCAATCATTGCCCTCCTGGTTTTCGATCCAGACCCCCGCGTAATAACGCTGGCCACCCAATAGATAACTTTCCTGGTCAAGAAGGCGATAGCCATCATTACGGTACTGGACCCACTGATCATGGAACTGGCTGGAAGTCATGTTGAAGTGATGGCCCCAGAACTGACCTTCAACATTCTCCTGCCAAACACCACTGATTACCGGCTGTCCGCCGTCCTCATCAACTTCAATATCAACCAGCATGTAATCAGCATGCTGCTCGTTAACTTCGTCAGCAAATTGCGCGGTAGTAAGGTGCTCAAAGGAGGACCAGCCGATCGCGTCAGGATCGAGCAGGTTACCTCCCGAAAGCATGACACGCGGTTCCAGTTGCTGCAGTCCCTGCCAGCCACCTGCATCGCCGCGTATAGATCGACGGTTATTGCCCCCACGGCTACGCAAGAACCTGAAGGGTTTTACAGCGGACCTCAATAAGGGCAAAACACGCACTCCCCATCCTCCACTACATTGCACCACCCTGTATCTGCGCGAAGGACCCGCGCTTTAGATACCTAAAACTATAGCACCAAAACCACAGGTCCAAAATATATCTGGCCAAAGAGTGGCGAATAATCCCCATCTCCATCCATACTCTCACCATTCCTATATTCGCTACAAGACCCCAGGTCCACCTGAATGGCAGGTAAACGGCAGGCAAAACCATCAAGATTAAACTGAAGGGTTTGTGGTTCACATGGAACAGCGTGTCTATTGGCGAAACCCGCCTGCTTGCCATGTTCATCCTGGCAGAAGATGCGAGGTGATTGGCCCTGTGTCACGCTCGCGACCTGAGACCAACAGTGAACATACACATTGCAAGAAGTGATAGCGTTGCCGGTTCGGGAACCGTCATATTCATGGCCTGGGTAACCGTTACCAATGAGTTTCCCGAAGGATCCTTTGATCCAAGAAAAGCGAAATAGTTGTCCACGGCCAGGGTATTTGCCAGCGACTGCTCGTAATTGGAAACATGCGTGACCACCGCCATGATATCGCCCGGCTCGGCGGTCTCATAGGCGGTTTCCAGTTGGGAAGACGTTGCATTCCAGAACAATCCATGGTTCATCTGCCATACCGCATGTCCGGAATATTCAACGACCTGGGGGCGACCGACAATGTCATCGAAATCATGCCCTTCAGCGGAATACAACAAGGCGGGCGGCCAATCCAAGACATCCTGTCCATGGTTAATTCCAAGTGTTCCTGAGGTTCGCGTACCGGGAAGTTGGTTCATGAGTACCAGGTAATCGTCCATATCCCCAAGGTATCCTGTCGCGTTACTGGTTAATATCTCTTCACGTGGCGTGTTCGTATAACCATCCCAGGTCGTACCCCGCGTTTGGGAAACCCAATACGGATGATGATGCACACCCAGTTCATGTCCTGACTCATGCCATTGTGTCACCGAATCAAGAAATACCGGATTGCCCAGGATCATCTGTGCCCACTGCGGCGTGAAGTCGATGGTCAACTTGACTTGATGTTGACTGGCTTTCACAACCATATCACGCAGTTTCAAAAAACTATCGCTATCAGCATTTTTCGGTTCACAGTGCACGACAAACACGGAATAGGGGTTTGCACTCGCCTGCAACACAATGCCTCCAAGCAACACCAGAACCGTGCTCAACAGCCATTGTCTTTTCATTTGTGGATTCCCCATTACAACCTTGTTCACCCAAACCACTTACCGGCGCCTGCCCGCAAGCAACAACGTAGCCATTGCAATAAGGGATAGGGTTGCCGGTTCAGGCACCTGCGCGTTCAGACCGGCACCATTTATACTTTGCGCCACGGATTGCAGTTGAGCTGCGGACCAGTTGGCACCCACGACACCCAGATCCGCCACATCCACGCCACCATCCAAATTGGCATCGCCATCAACGTAGGTCACCTCAGCCCCGTTGAAGTTTGCGCCGATGATCCCCAGATCTGCCACATCGACCAGACCATCACAGTTGAAATCACCGGGCACGTTGGCACCCGGCCCACCTGGGCCGCATGCATCCGTGTTGGCCACCACACCAATCAACACATTGTCAAATGATTGGGTAACCACTGCACTGGGGCTGGAACTACCAAGCTGAATCCAGGCCAGATCAGCAACGCCCCCTTCAGAAACTCCATCGCCAGCAAAAAAGTCTTCAACCATCAGCGTTTCCTCGATCCAGAAGTCAAACAGGTGTGTATCCGATTTATAATGAATGCTTATCTTCCTTGGTTGCTCAAACAGATCGATCACATCTTGACCAAACTCCGCCACGGTACGGTTCGTCGTATTATCCGCGTTTAGTGCCTTGAGTTGCATGATGCCGGGGGTATCGGGCAGTTCGACCAGATCCATAAAATCTCTTGAACCGGGCAATTCCGTAGCCGTGTGCAACTGAAAGACATCTGCGGCACCCATTGAACTGGTTGAATCAAGATTCCTGGAAAAGTCAGTTGAAAATACCCAGTCACGGTCAGGGCTCATCCCTACCTTGACATCGGGCTGCTGCTTGGTCGTCACCTCGTACCGCATCACCGGGCTGGTACACAAAGTGGAGGCAAACTCATCCCGTGGCCCACACTCGGAATGGCCATCGGTTGATGTGGTCGACACATCGATACGCCAATGACCCTGCTGTAAATTTCCAAACTTGCCATAATCATGCGGTGCAAAGTCCCAGGAGCAATCGACTATTTGATGAAAATCCTCTGGGCCAGCCCTCTCCTGATCGCGACACCCTGCTTCAGTCGTATCGGGGTCACCAGAAAATGGTACATTCAGACCAGGTGAAGTCGGGTCCATCGTGGCAACCGGAGGCCCGGCAATAACCGGCACCTGACCCCACGTTAACACTGCAACACCCAACACCAATACGAGTAAACGTTTCATCTTATAACCTCCAACAATGAGCTGCCCGATTGATTCCATGCCATTTAGTTGCTTCAAATCCATGACAGATAACCACCTTCCAGATATCATTTGCAAATCATGTACCATGTGCGACCAAAACGCCCAACGAGACATAAACCCTTTTAAAACAGTATTTAGGGCAACAAAAAAACCGTACCAGGCAGACATAAAATAGGGTGAGTGGGTGATTATAGAGCGATCCCTGTTGCGATTTGATACACCAAGCAACCTTGACCCACACCATGGGATCGACCTGGATATCCAGGGCATTGAACCCCTGTCCGAACCTTTAAAAAACGTCCGGCAAACCTCCCTGGTATACGAGCGATGTGATGGTATGGCCGCCGTGTCAGCCTCGCCGCCTGCGTCCAACCATTAACACACTCACTGCAAGAAGCAATAGCGTTGTGGGTTCAGGAACTAAAGCCGATGCGTTACCTGTTGATTGTGATGCAGACCAGTTGGCACCGAGGATGCCAAGATCCGCAACGTCCGTCATGTTGTCGAGATTGAAGTCGCCCGTGTTCCACTGCATGTCAGCAGCGTTGAAGTTCGCACCGAGGATGCCAAGGTCTGCCACGTCTACGATCCCGTCGAAGTTCGCGTCACCAGGCGCTGCAGCAATCAGCATCAGGCCAATGTGACCTGCGTAATCGTAGATCGGCGCCAAAGTCAGATCCGCTGCGACTTGTATGCCGTCAATAGTCTCGAACTCGCCATCACGCGTGCCGGCGGTGATGACAGGGAACTGGTCGCCATGGTCGGGTGTAAAGTCACCAAGCAATTCAACGTTTAATTCACCGTCAAGAGATGCATTACCGTCAACCAGCAGTTGGTCGGATGTTTCACCCAGTTCGATCTGCGTGGTGGAGGTGGTGCCCAGGACCACGTCGCCATCAAACGACATTGTGCCAGGACTGGAGCCGGGTGATAGACCACCTTCCACAAAATTCGTGCCGCCACCGGTAAAACTACCTTCGCCCGAGAGGGTGCCAAAGTGAGCTGCCGTTGATCCCGACGCAACTTCCACGGTCCCGTTGTTGGTCATGTCATCCCAGAAAGTAACGTTGCTGTTGCCCTTGACTGATATGACCCCAGTGGGCTGATTATCAATATCGCCATGCACGTTTGATGTGCCGAAAGAGATGTTCACTGCGCCCTGATTGGCCAAACCACCATTAACGCGGATGATGGCATAGCTGGCATTAATGTTGCCCGTACTAACCGCGTTGGTCAGCTCGCCATCAAATTCAATTTCAGCTGCCTGCGTGGCATTGCCAATAACGTTGATCCGGCCAGCATTGGATTGCGACCCCGTATCGCTTAGATGTATCTGCTGGCCGGCGGCCACACGAACTTCGCCACTGGACGAGTTCATCAACTGGGCATCAATCGTGCCACCGCCACTGATGACCCCGTTGTTTTCGATTGTCGGTGCGGAAATTGTCATCCCATCAAGTTCAATATCACCGTCATTGACAAGCCCACCTCGTGAATCAAAGTGGCCGCTACCAGCCAATGCACCACGACTGGAAATCGCCGTCTGGTTCAATACGGTCAACGTTACCGACGGTTGCAAAGCCAGTGTGGCGACCCCCGTATCCGTTGCACCGATATCCAGGGAAAAGATGTTTGTATCGCTTGACGGACCGGCCACCGTTGCGAAACTCACCGGGTTCACATGGATCGACATCACTTCATCAGGCACTTCACCTTGATCCCAGTTGGCAGCCTTAATCCCACTGACCTGACGCTACGTTCCACATCTGCTTTACAACACGGCTGTAGAGTTCGTAAACCTCATCCGTCTCCTGGTCGGCGAGGTAGAGCACACGTGATCCGTCCGGGCTGAACTGAAGGCCGTAATAAGAAACATCTCCATTTAAAGGCAGAGCCGTGTTGAGCTTTACCGGTGTGCCACCCGCAGAAGAAACGCTGTAGAGTTCAAAAACCCCATCCGCCTCCTGGTCGGCGCGATAGAGCACACGCGATCCGTCCGGGCTGAACTGAAGGCCGGACGAAGAAACATCTCCATGTAAAGGTAGAGCCGTGTTGAGCTTTATCACCCCGGCACCGGCTGGTTCAGTGGCCAGCGTCACCGACAATAAGGTGAGTGGCAGCAAAGGCCATTGACGCAACAATTCCGCTGCCTCGCTGCCTTTCCTTCGGGCAAAGCCAACAGAACACCCGCCAACTGTACTGGCGCAATATCGCGATTCCCATCCTGTAAAATGCCGCATCGAATCTTTCTCCATGATTTGTAGTGGCGTGCATCATAGCAGAAATAGCAGGATAATTGAAGAGTTTTAAAGATGAATTAACAGCCGTTAACGCCAAGACCGAGCACTTCCTCCTGAAGATTCCGTACGAAGACTTCTCATAAGACACCAAGCAGGCGCATCAAATGTCCCTATTGCATAACATGACCCAAGAGAGGATTGCCGAGTAATTGAACCGCGAACATGGCACGACTTATACCCAAGGACATGTGTCTCGCATGATCAGCCGTATGAAAAAGTGCGTCGAGGCGAGCAGACTATCCGAACACATGTCAGCCTCTTCTGGGCCAATTCAAAGTTTGGACCCGACCGTGATAGAGATGTGGGAGAGCAAGAGCCAGCTAACACCTCGACAACGCGATATGCGTGATCCAGATTCAGATTGATTGATACGACTAGATAGACCTATCCCCCAATACCCAGACTTCAATGGTATGCGCTAGGAGAACCCAGCATGGAGATCCCCACCTCCCCCTTTTTTCAACCCGTAGATCTATCAGATCACTTCAACACAGCACGTACCGCACTTCCCAGCGCTCTGAAGACACCCAGGATCCTCGATCAGTATTACGGCGCGAACGCCTTTCGCGGCATGCCCTTTCTGCTCGGTCCCGAGGATGGCCCGAACGTGGTGGCCCTGAGCAACGATGCCATCGAGATTTCGCTCGACGGCGTTACCGCCACCTATGTGGTGATCCTGCATGTCGCCGAAGACCGCATAACCAACTACGCCGACGGCCTGGCTGATTTCCAGGTTGATGGCAATGAAATTGGTCATCACGTCGCGGATTATGCGCTTCGATTTACGGACGGCACGGAAGTAGTGCAACCAATCCATCGACGTTTCGCTGTACAACAAGCCCGGCACCAATGGGGGGCCAGCCCCTTCGCCGCGGTGCCGGCCCAGTGGGATGACGTTATCCCCGGCAACGCCGACCAGATCGCCCTCGACCGTGACAACATCCCGGCCTTCGGCAGGGGTGAGTGCCGGGTTCGCTCCGCACGCGACTTGGGCCCGGATGGGCAAGCGTGGCTCTATGCCATGCCCAACCCCCATCCCGAAAAGGTAATTCGATCCCTGCATCTCGCCCCAGCCACGGAACAATCGGTCGTCTATGGGATCTGCCTTGCGCAGGTCAAAGAGCATCCCCTTCGGGCCCACGTGCGGAGCAAAGTGCTCCTGACGCTACCCGAAGGCGTGAAGTTCAACGCCATCGGAGAGTTGGATGACGTCGCCATTGATCTGGGTACCGTGATTTCGGCCCGACAACAATTCCTCTACGACCACGAACGCTGGAGCAGTGCGGACCCCGATCTGCAGCCCGAGCCATCCGAAACGGCGGCGGTGATCGAGTATGCCGCCCATCCCCAAGCACGGCTTTACGTCAAGGCGGCCGATGGCAAACTTGTATCACACGACCTTGCCGCCGCAAACGGCGGACCGATGATCTCCGTGGCACCGGCGATGCATAAGGTACGTATCCATGTTTTGGACAAACAGAGCGGCCGCCCCGTGGGCGTGCGTCTCCACCTCCACGGCGAACAGGGGGAATATCTTCCCCCCAAGGGGTACCACCGAAAGGTCAATACAAACTGGTTTGAAGATAACTATGCAGAGTTCGCCAACGCACTGAATCAGTATGCCTATGTCGAGGGCATGTGCGAGGCGGATCTGCCGCATGGCCGCATCTATGTCGATATCTCGCGAGGCTACGAAGTTTCTCCCATCCGCACACACATCGACATTGGCCCCGAAACCGAGGACGTGCGATTCGAACTGGATCGCATACTCGACTGGCATCGCCGGGGGTGGGTCACGGCCGACACGCATGTGCACTTTCTCAGTCCCGCCACGGCACAGCTTGAAGGCAACGCCGAAGATGTCAACGTGGTGAACCTGTTGGCCAGCCAGTGGGGAGAGATGTTCAGCAACGTGGGGGATTTTGATGGGCGAACGACGCACGGTGAAACTGACAGCGCCAACAATGGTCAGTTCCTGGTACGCGTGGGCACTGAAAACCGAATGCAGGTTCTTGGCCATATCTCGCTTCTGGGTTATCGCGGCCAGATGATCCACCCGCTGTGTTCCGGGGGGCCAAGCGAATCGGCGCTCGGCGATCCTCTTGAAGTGACAATGGCTGACTGGGCGCGGCGCTGCACTGAACAGCAAGGCCTGGTTGTCATGCCTCATGCCCCCGATCCTCAGTGTGAACGGAGCGCCGACATCGTGCTCGGTCTCGTGCACGCGATGGAGATGATGACGAAGAATCCGTACGACGCACAGATCAATCCCTACGGCATTGCCGACTGGTACCGCTTCCTCAACCTTGGCTACCAATTGCCCGTGGTCGGCGGGTCGGACAAGATGGCGGCGGCATCCCTTTTGGGCGGCGTGCGTACATATACGCAACTCGGCGATCGAGATTTCACATACGAGAACTGGATGGAGGCGACACGCCAGGGCCACACCTTTGTCACCGTGGGCCCACTGGTGGACATGACGGTGGAAGGCCAATGCCCTGGATCGCAAATACACCTCCCCGCTTCAGGAGGAACGCTGGCCGTGCAGTGGCACGCGGAATCCGTACGCGTACCGATTGACGCAGTGGAAGTGGTGGTTGGAGGCGACACCGTCGCAGTCGATCACCCCGACAATCCCATGGCGGCAAGCGGAACGACCGAGATCCAAGTCATGAACTCGACGTGGGTCGCCGTACGTATCCGCGGAAGTTACAACGAACGTAAAGATGATATTGCGGCCCACACCAGTTGTGTCCAAATGTTTTGTGGTAATACACCGATCTACGCCCCAAAGGATGCCCTTGACGTTCTTAAGCAGATCGAGGGCGCCATCGCCTACGTCGATACGATCGCACCTCGCCCGGAGGCGGATGTCTATCGGAAACTTCGCCTCACATTGGAGTCTGCTTGGAATGCGCTGCACCAGCGCATGCATCAGCAAGGCAACTACCACGAACATTCGCCCCTGCATGACCATGTCGAACACCACGAACATTGACCGTGCCGCCATCGCCGCCGGTGCCCATGACCAACATCCCTCTGCATGCAACGGGCACCGAAGATCCGCAGACATACGCGACGCCAAACGACGCGAGAACACGATATGCAAAAGCGAGGGTGACGGGACTCGAACCCGCAACCTCCGGATCGACAGTCCGGTGCTTGAAAATGCAAACGTTGATACTAACAGCACTTTTAACAACGCCAACTCAAACACCAGCAGTAGACACAGCAGTAGAAATGAAAAACAAACCGAAATAACGCCGCAGTTAGAAATGATCCAGAAGGCTCTAGCCATATTGCCAGGTGTTGAGCGTGATGCTGTCGCCCAACACATACACGCACTAGCCAAGATGTCCAAGAAACGACGACACGCCATCCTCACGCTGACTGAAGAGGAGGTGTAATTAGTCCTTCGTCAGGCTCGCCGCCTGCGCCCAACCACTAACACACTCATTGCAAGAAGTGATAGCGTTGTCGGTTCAGGAACCGTAACAACTGCCAGGGAATAGGCGGGCAGGGTAAGTTGCTCTTTCATGGCGACGCCGCGACACTTTGATGCCGAATGACGGTCACCACCAAGTATCTCACAGGGCACCTTCCCATGACGATGAAGCAACGGCTGGACAGATTGGATAAGCAGAATCGGCACAGCGTAGTCTATCACCGACCAGACGCTTGGGCGGCCGTGCCGGCGAACAACGGCATGAGCGGCCCCGCATGGCAGTGGGACGACGAAATACTCGTCGGCTTCACCAAAGGCGTATTCCAAGGGACAGAACCTGGCCACCAAGTTCAGGATGAATTACCACTGGAATCCTGGTTGTCCCGCAGCCATGACGGTGGCGAAACATGGAACGAATGGCGGCCGGAAAACTATGTAGGCCAGTCACTGGTCCCCAAACCGCCTGAAGGGAACGTGAATTTTTCTGGCCCCGGTTTTGTCATGCGTGTTGTGGGAAATGGTTATCACGGGAATGAAGGTGCGCACTGGTTCTACAGTGATGACCGTGGCGCAGCGTGGAACGGTCCCTTTGATTTCGGTGACCTACTGGATCATCCCGAACTGGCGGGCAAGGAGTTTACCGGCAGGACGGCATATCTCGTGGGAGATTCAAATGAACTGTACTTGTTCCTATCAGCTCGGATCCGCACAGACCCCTCTGGTCGTGATCTTCAGATTTCGCTGGTAGAGAAGAGCTTTCTCGTCCGCAGCGATGATGGTGGCAAGACGTTTTCATTTGTGTCATGGATTGTACCCTGGGACGATCCGTGCCGCGGTGTCATGCCCCAACCAGTCAGAATCTCTAAAACCAAGATCATCGCCGCGCTTCGGCGGAAATCTCCATGGAATCACTGGATCGACTGCTACCAGAGTGAGGACAACGGGTTGTCATGGAGCTATCTTTCAAAAGTTGAGACCACCGAGGTGTCTTGGACCGGCGCCTACCACAACGGGAACCCATCGGCACTCGTATTGCTAGCTGACGGTCGGCTCTGCTGTTGCTATGGAGACCGAAGTAACGGAGGGGAGTGTATCGCCGCTCGGTTCAGCGAAGATGACGGGCAGACATGGAGTGTCCGCCATGTCATCCGTGAAGAGTTCCAATCCGTCAGCGGCATGGCCGATCTGGGTTACGTTAGACTATTCCAGCGTCCAGACGGCAAGTGCGTGGCGGTCTATTTCTGGTGCTCTAAAGAACGCCCACAAACCCACATTGAGTGCACGATATTCTGATGACACCCAACCACTTTCATTTAAGTAAGGTGGAAACTATGGCGGCCCAAGCAGGTGATTATGCAATCAAACGAACAGCCACCTGCGTCCAACCAACAACGTACTGATTACAAGAAGAGACAGCGTTGTCGGTTCAGGGACTAAATCTGATGTGTTGCCTGTTACTTGTGACGCAGACCAGTTGGCACCGAGGATGCCAAGGTCAGCTACGTCAACAATGCCGTCATCGTTGAAGTCGCCGTCAGCAATGGTCATATTCGACTGATTAAAATTGGCACCCAAAACACCAAGGTCAGCCACATCCACGACACTATCGCCATTCGCGTCACCGCCCAACAGCATTTCCAGCACCCGTAATTGACCAGTGGTTAGAAGACCAGAGTTATCCCAAGTCAACCCAGATGTCAGCGCAGGCAAGTTCACTGCACTGAACGAACCGCTCAGGTCCTCTGGTGAAAAATCAAGGATGTCGAACATGTCACCCCCTTGGGGTTCAAAGCCGTCAATTGCCAAAACGTCAAGGTTACCGTCAAGGGTTAAGTTCCCATCGACAACCATAACATCGTATTCATTGCCACGAATGGTTCCCCCTAACTCAATCTCCAGTGTGGCATCGGCGTGTTGAACATAGTCTCCGGAAATGGTCATCATCCCGGCACTGTTGCCTGGGGCCACGACACCGCCTTGGTTGTCTAGATTACCAAGAACATTGCTGGCATGCAGTTGGCCGTCGATCATGTTAAAGACACCTTCAGTCAGATCCAATGTGCCGGTATTGAGTACTCCGCCATCGAGATTGATCGTTCCCGTGGACCACAGCTTTGTGGTATCAGAGACCGTTACCAAGCCGCTGTCGTAAAGATTCAATGTACCGTCACCACCAAGTCCCGAACTAGACCCGCCAACGTAAAGCGATGTTGAGTTCGTCCACTGTGACCCGGGTCCAGTGACCGTCGCCTCGCCATTTGAGTAGGAATACTGACCGATGTAGCCTTCGTCGTTAGAAACTACACCACCCGCCTCAACGTTCAGTATGCCGTTGCCAGAGCCGCCCACAGTCAACCAGTTTGTATTATTCCATTGCGAACCGGATCCGGTGACAGTGACCTCGCCCGTTGAGCCGGTGGTCCAACCAATGAAACCGGAGTTATCGTTGGAGACAACACCACCATCCATGACGTTTAGCGTGCCAGAGCCCCCTTGGCCCACAGTCAGATAGGACGAACTGTTCCACTGTGAACCGGAGCCTGTGACTGTTGCCACTCCTGTTGAGCCGGAGACGTTGCCAATGAGACCGTTGTCGGTATTAGAAACCACTCCACCCGCCTCAACATTCAGCGTGGCGTCGCCAAGATTACCCACAATCAGGAAACTCGAACTATTCCATTGCGAACCGGATCCGGTGACCGTTGTCTCACCTGTTGAGCCAGATTGGTAACCGATGTGACCGAAGTGATTCGAAACTACACCACCCGCTTCGACGTTCAGTATGCCGTTGCCATAAAAGCCCACCCCGAGCGAGTCCGAGTTGTTCCACTGCGAACCCGATCCGGTGACCGTCGCCTCGCCTGTTGAGCCGGAATAGCGGCCGATGTAACCGCCGGAATTAGAAGCCACGCCACCGGATTCCACATTCAGTGTGCCGGTACCTCCGTCGCCCACAAACAGATCATCTGAATTATTCCACTGTGAACCGGAACCTGTTACCGTCACTTCGCCGGTGGAGCCGGAGTTGAGACCGATGAAACCGTGTGTATTGGCAACCACGCCACCGGATTCCACGTTCAGCGTGCCGGCGCCTCCGTCGCCCACAAACAGATCATCTGAATTATTCCACTGCGAACCTGCGCCGGTGACCGTCACTTCGCCGGTGGAGTCGGAGTAGTAACCGATGAAACCGTGTGTATTGGCAACCACGCCACCCGCTTCGACGTTCAGTATGCCGTTGCCATAAAAGCCCACCCCGAACGAGTCCGAGTTGTTCCACTGCGAACCCGATCCGGTGACCGTCGCCACGCCTGTTGAGCCGGCATAAGCACTGATCTTACCGATGGAATTAGAAACCACTCCACCCGCCTCAACGTTCAGTATGCCGTTGCCAGAGCCGCCCACCCACAGAATCTCTGAGTTGTTCCACTGAGAGCCTGCGCCGGTGACTGTTACCACGCCTGTTGAGCCGGCATTATCACTGATCTTACCGATGGAATTAGAAACCACTCCACCCGCCTCAACGTTCAGTATGCCGTTGCCAGAGTCGCCCACCCACAGAATCCCTGAGTTGTTCCACTGAGAGCCTGCGCCGGTGATCGTTGCTTCGCCGGTGGAGTCGGAGAAGGTACCGAGAATACTGACCGTATTAGAAACCACGCCACCGGATTCCACATTCAGCGTGCCGGTGCCAAAGACGCCCACAGTCAGACTACTTGAGTTATTCCACTGCGAACCGGAACCGGCGACTATTACTTCACCGGTGGAACCATTGCTCCAAGCGATGTGACCGGTGGTATTGGAGACAACACCACCATCCATGACGTTTAGCGTGCCAGAGCCCCCTTGGCCCACAGTCAGATAGAACGAACTGTTCCACTGTGAACCGGAGCCTGTGACTGTTGCCACTCCTGTTGAGCCGGAGACGTTGCCAATGAGACCGTTGTCGGTATTAGAAACCAATCCACCCGCCTCAACATTCAGCGTGCCCCTACCTGAATTGCCAACTTTCAAGGTGCCTCCAACCGCCCAAGGGTCTGTGGCACCACCGGGATCCACATCACCTAGCGTGGTGACCGTTGCATGCACAGGCACAGCAATCGTCGCCAGCAATAACAGGGTTGTGATAGAAGATTTCAATGTAGAAACAATGCTCATCCCTTAGCCTCCACTGCGTTAAACAAACGCAAAGAATACACGTTTTAGACGTGGGACATGATAGCAGAAAAGGCTTGGCAATTGAAGAGTTTTATACTGTTTGACGACCGTTAACGCCGCCTTCCGTAGAACGGAATTGGCATTCACAATCCCTCATCACCAATACGATCCACCTCTACATGCTCAACGGTGATTTTCAACTCTTGTTCTTCCGGGTTTCTACTGTCTTGTTTTGCTAGCAGAAAATCGTCGCGTTGATTCTGAGCTTCACAGGCAATCAACGCTTTAGACAGTGATGCGATATCGCGCGGTCTAGTTGCATTTTCCAGGGCGTCAATCAGCTTGCGCTTGATCTTTCCCCGGTCTTCATCTGTGATCTGCCAACGTACTGAACGGCACAATAGAGCCGCATCGCTACGGTCAAAGTGCCCCGCAGATTCCCCAGCAGTCAGCACGCGAAACAGTGCAATCCGAAGCGACACGGCGCGATGAACATCGCAGATCCGATCATCAGGGCGAGAAGCGTAAGTCTTTGAGAATTGCAGAGAAGCGTGATGCAACGCGACACAACGCACCACCAAGCGTCAAAGCCACCTCAGGGATTCGAACCCTGGACCTGCGCTTTACGAAAGCGCCGCTCGAAAATGAAAGTGATGACACGGCAAGCACTTACAATGGCGCAAATCAGAACCCCAGCACTGGCCCCAGCAGTCAGGCGCAAGAGACTCGCGTTTCTGAGCCGTATTTAACTTCTATCGAGCAGGCATTAGGTGAATTGTCAGGTGTTGAGCGTGATGCCGTTGCTCAACACATAAACGCGCTAGCCACGATGTCCAAGAAACGACGGCATGCCATCCTCACGCTGACTGAAGAGGAGATGTAATTAGTCCTACGTCAGGCTCGCCGCCTGCGACCAACCACCAGCACACTCATTGCAAGAAGCAAAACAAAAGTGCTCTACAGTCAATAAGGTGTGTTGACACGAATGCTCACCAAGGAAAAGGATCTAATACACGACGCTTAGATCCACACGCGAGCCATCAGAATCAGCCGCTTTACTCCAATCCGACGAACGGCCCCGTGTCATACTTGAAAAGGTCACCAGTCCCCCCCGGAAGAATGATCTGCAATCCTTCCTGTGGATCAACATCCAACTTCTCAACCTTGCCGGTCAGCCGGCTGAGTCGCTGGAGAGTCTTGATCGTAGGATCAAATTTGAGGGTGAAGGCAAGCTGACGTTCGGCTGCCGTGGCGTCTTTACTGTGCCACAGGTTGCAGACTAGAAAGTACCGCTGTCCGCTATCGTCCACGAAGTTGCCGATCAAACCGTCGGCATAGGGTGCATCAACGTAAAAATCAGGTGAGACGCCGGGCACAATGGTCATGCGCCCACTTACTTGCGGATCCGGCGCCGTTAACGAGCCGGTGTTGGGCGGAAGGTGCGAGTCCGCCTTGATCTCGATTTCCTTCAGGTGCGGATCACGCGTTGTGAAGTTGTCCCAGGCGAGTAAGCCCTGAGGCACGGCTGACCCGTGGGTTCTCTTGATGAAGCGGACTTCGGTACTGGTCAGATACCGCAACGGTCCGGCAATATTCATCACCTCCTGGTTGGCACGAACCGTGGGTTCGTAAAGGCGTGTCGGTACGCCATTGACATCCAGGACGGCTCGCTCATGGGTCGTGTCGAAGCCGAAGTACGCGATCCCCGTGTAGCCGAACGTGAGCGTGGAAAACAACTGCATACGCAGGTCTGATTCGCTGGGCAAGCGCCGATTTGGTCCCTGCCAGGACTGAACGAAGACCCAGTAGGGGATGTCCGCCTTCAATGACGCTTCACGCACGACCTGCATGTTCAGAAAATACACGTTGGCGACCCCATCACGATCCTGGTAGGGATAAATATCGAACATCATCACGTCGGGTCGAATGATGTTGATGTAATCATCAACATACTTTTCGTAGCTGTAGTCGGTGCGCAGACTACTTGAGTAGGCGGCGTTATGATCACCCATCGGCAGCGCATTGCAGTAAGAAAGAGTGTCGGGATAAGCCCGGCGCAACCACGCCAAGGCCTGACTGGTCACTGGCATTTTCGCCAATAAAGGTTCGTCGTTGATCATCAGGGCAATGTTGCCCGGATACTGCTCGGTCAGCTTCGCAACCCGCTTTTGGAACTTCTCCGTCGGGCCATCTTTGGCATACAGGTGTGCATGCCAGGTTAGCCCAGCCTTACTCCCCGGACCCAGGATGGCATCCCGGGTTTTCCACACGAGAAGGGTGCTGAAGTGGGCATCGATATAACGCCGGGCGTCCAACGGTGGCTGGCTGCGAATGGCTAGCCCCATCAAGGTGTAGGGATGCTTGCGGACCCACTGTTTGCCAAAGTCGATCGGGCGTT